>CAYZJD010000051.1:0-17526 GCA_964478455.1 uncultured Solibacteraceae bacterium
CCCCGACCTGCCACCGCCGACCTTGCCTACAAGCTTCACGCCTGACGCGACGGCCGCGCCGAAAAGGGGGAAAGCGTGGCCGTCGCCATAGGCGCTACTCCGAAGCCAGCAGAGCGTTCCCTGGGCGGCGTAATGCCCGCACTTCGGTCAGCCGGCCCTGCGCGCGGTAAACCTGCTCCAGATCGTTCAGGCCGCCAACATACTCCGGGTGATCCTCGCCGAGCGTATGCCGGAAGATGACGAGTGATTTTCGGAAGAGAGATTCCGCGCCCGCGTGCTTGCCCTGATCCACGAACAACTGCCCCAGGTTCCGAAGACCACGAGCTACGTCGGGGTGGTCCGGGCCGAGTGCCGCTTGCCAAATCGACAGCGCACGCCGGTAGAGTGGTTCTGCCTCGGCGTAGCGTCCCTGCGCGCGATACAGTTGTGCAAGGTTGTTGACAACGGCAGCCACCTTCGGGTGGTCTCTCCCAAGGCTTCGCTCGCTGGCGGCCAGCGACTCGCGGAACAGCGGCTCCGCCTCGTCATACTTCGCCTGCATTTTGCAAGCCTCCGCGAGGTTATTGAGGACGGAGGCCACGTCCGGGTGCGAATCACTCAGCAGGGACCGGCCCGCCTCCAATGCGCGCCGGTAGACCGGCTCGGCTTCCACGTACCTACCTTGGCTTGCGTAGATCGCGCCAAGTTCGTTCAGCGCCACGAACAAGGATGTGTGCCGGGGCGCGCTGGCGTCAAGCAGCACGACCGCCCGCCGGGCTATGGCCTCTGCCTTTGCGTACTTGCCTTGATGCCGGCACGTTTCCGCCAGGTTGACTAGGCTGCCGGCAAGGTCCGGATGATCCGGGCCCAGGGCTTTCTCGAGGACGGAGACTACCTGCTCCTGCATCGCTTCCGCCTGTGTGAACCCGCCGCGCGCGCTGTGGAGCGCTGCCAGGTTGCCCATGGTCGCGGCGGCTTCCGGCGGCCACGCCCCCGGCGCGGCCTTCCAAACGGAGAGCGCCCGCAGGAAGAGAGGCTCCGCCTGTTCGTATTGCGCCCGCGAATAGTACAAAGCAGCAAGGTTGTTCAGTGCCCGGGCCAGGCCCACGCTTGGGCCCGGCAGCTTGTCCAGTTCTTGCAGAGCGGCTTGGTAAGGCCGCTCTGCCTCCGTATACCGCCCCTGGCGGTGCAGCCGCCTGCCTTCATCAAGCATTCGCTGCCAATGCGGAGCTTCGGCGCCCGCGATTCCTGACGCGGCCGCGAGTGCAATCACAAGTAATCTGCTTCCGCGCCTTCTGCTGTCCGCGGCTTCCCTCGTCACCCGCGCCGCTCCTTCAGGTGCTTCGAGACCCGTATCCACTGCGAAGAGAGCCGATCTTTGTACCACTTGCCCGCTCCTTTCTCTGCGAACCTGCCAAAGTTGCCAACGGCGAAGTTCCCGTTGGATTCGGGGCGGGAGCCATGCACATCCCCCGCCCCCTCTAGCTCCCCGCCACTTACGGCGGCGAAGTCTGCTCTGAATCCAGCGTGGGCCAGAGAGGGCAAAGGGAATAGGTAGGAATCGGTTAGATTACAGTGGACTTTTTACCGGTAACACCCCAAGTGCTTCCCATGCAAGGGATTGACGGTACTGACCAGAAACGGGTTTTTACCGTAGCAAACAGCCCCGGCGCCAGGCTATGCGCCTCCGGTCAGGATCACACGCCGTCCCTCGAGGCGGAAGTTGCCGCTCAGTACGATCCGGATCGCCTCGCTGTAAATCCGGTGCTCCTCTTTCAAAATGCGGGCCGACAACGTTTCCACCGTGTCATCGTCGCAAACGGGTACGGCCGTCTGCACAATGATCGGACCCGCGTCCAGGTGTTCGTCCACGAAGTGAACCGTGCAGCCCGAGATCTTCACCCCGTGTTCCAGCGCCTGGTGCTGCGCATCGAGACCGGGAAAGGAGGGCAGCAGCGCCGGGTGGATGTTCAGTATCCGCAGCGGGAACTCGCGCACGAAGTAGGCGCTCAGAAGCCGCATGAAGCCGGCGAGGATCACCAGATCCACTTGGTGTTTGCGGAGTTCAGCCACCACCATGCGGTCGTACGTCTCGCGTTCGATTCCCTTGGATGGGATGCAGACTGCATTGAGGCCGCGGGCCCGTGCGATCTCGAGCCCGCGCGCCTCTGGACGGTTGGAGATGACAACCGCGATCGTGGCGTCCAGCCGGCCCGACGCCACGTTGTCGGCGATGGCCTCGAAGTTCGAGCCTCGCCCGGAGAGCAGAATGCCAAGATGCCTCATACGTAAATCACGCGGGCCTTCGCCGCTCGCGGCGGTTTGACTACGCGTCCGATTTCGAAGTGATCCTCGCCAAGCTTGTCGAGCAAGCGGCGCGCCCTCGCCAGCTCGTTGCGGCCCACCGCCAGAATCATACCCACCCCGAGATTGAAGGTCCGGCGATAGTCGTCTTCGGGGATATCGCCCAGGCTGCGCAGCAACTCGAAGACAAAAGGAACCTTCCAGGAGGAAGTGTGGATCTCCGCTCCAAGTCCTGCGGGAAGCATCCGCGGAGTGTTGTCAGTGATGCCGCCGCCGGTGATGTGCGCCGCGCCCTTCAGCAGGCCCCGCCGCGCCAGCGCCCGGATCGCCGCCAGATAGCTCCGGTGTACTTTCAGCAATTCGGCCGCCACCGTGCAGCCGAGCCCGGCGACATAGCTGTCCGGCCCGTAGCCGCCCACCTCGAAGAGCAGCTTCCGGGCGAGTGAGTATCCGTTCGTGTGCAGGCCCGTGGAACGCAGCCCGATCAAAGCGTCGCCGGCGCGGATCGACCGTCCCGTCAGCAGGCGCGGGCGCTCCACCACGCCTACAATGAATCCCGCCAGATCGTATTCGCCCGGCGCATACAACCCCGGCATCTCCGCCGTTTCGCCGCCAATCAAAGCGCAACCGTTGGCGCGGCAGCCGCGGGCAAGCCCCGAGACCACCTGCGCGACAACTGCCGCGTCCAGTTTGCCCACGGCGAAGTAGTCCAGGAAGAACAACGGCTCGGCGCCCTGGACCGCGATGTCGTTCACGCAGTGATTCACCAGGTCCTCGCCAACGGTGTCATGGCGCCCCGTCATGAAGGCCACTTTGAGCTTGGTGCCAACACCGTCGGCGGAGCTGACCAGAACCGGCTGGCGCCGCCCCGTCAAGCGGAACCCGGCGCCGAACGTGCCGATGTCGGTCAACACGCTGCGGCTGAAAGTCCGCCGCGCAAGCTTCTTGATCAGAGATACGGCGCGGTCCGCCTCGTCGATGTTGACCCCCGCGTCTTGGTACAGGATTGCCTTGCCGGATGCCATGAGCGGCTGGAACCTAACAGTATATCCGCGCCCGTTGTTGCCGGCGGCTTGGGTGGCTCTGCTATTCCACAATCGGCTTGATCACGGCCACGCCGATGGGTTTCATGCTGTCCACCAGCGCCTGGAACATCGCCTCGTCGGAGAAGCTGCCCACAATGGCCCCCCCGGACCCGGCAAAGCTGGAGCTTGCGCCGGCGCTGCGCGCCGTCCGAATCATCTCGAGGTTGCCCTCGCTGATGCGGTAAATCTTCGCCCGCAGGTCGAAGTTCGCGTTGATCAGCCGGCTCAGCGTCCGGTAGTCCCTCGCCAGCAACGCGGCCCGCCCTTGCTCGGCGTAGCTGGCCCACGTCTCCATGGCGCCGGTTACTTCGGGATCGCCGGCGAGCCAGCGCTCGCGCACGCGGCTGTGGAACACCTCGGTGCCCTCGCTCAGGCTCGTCCGATACGCCACATAGATGTTCGGCAACAAGCGGGGGTCGAGACGTTCATAACACCCGTGACCCTGGCGCTCCATGAGTTCCCTGGAAAAATCCATGTAGACCAGGCCTTCGTAAGCCTGGACCACCCGGTCCTGCGGACCTGCCGGTACGCCGAGTTCCTTGGTCTCCGTCTCGAGCACCAGCTTCGCCTGGATCGGCAGCGGAATGTCCACTCGAAAGTACTGGCACAGGGCGCGGAGGGCGGCGGTGATGATGGCGCTCGATCCGCCGAGGCCGAGGCGCAGCGGGATGTTCGATTCGTACTCCAGCGTGAAATTGCGCCCTGGAAGCTCGATCCCGTGCTCCCGGCAGTAGTCAATGAAGCGGACGATCAGCGCCTGGATGATGCGGATACCCCCGTAGTAGCCGCGCCACCGGGTGGTCATGTACACGTCCTCGAGACTCTCGAAGATCGGCATGTCCGCCTTAGACGGGCGGATCTCCAACCGCGCGCTCGGATACAACAGCACCCGGGCGCGGAAGTTTCTGACGATGAGAGAAATCGTCTTGCCGTAGTAACCGTCGCTCGGATTGCCGAGCAGCCCCGCACGGGCATAGGCATAGGTCTCAATCATCGAGGATCACCCCGATCCCGAATGTCCAGCAAGGTGCTGAAAAACGGTGGCAGGCTTCGCTGTTCCAAGCTGCCAGTTACGCGGAATCGTGCATTTGCGGCCCCCGGCACGTTGGACAGCGTTGCCTGTTGGCATGGGCGGGATCGCCTGCCAACGGCGATGAAAGTCAAAATTCGGTAGCAGGCTTCGCTGCCCCGAGCGCACTTTCAGTTCCTTCAATGAGTTGTGCTCCTCGCGCGTGGGCAGCGTTGCCTGTCACCGATTTTGACTTTCGAGAGTGTCGCCATCGTTCTTCCGCACCCTGCTAGGCGAATACTGGCATACTTATAGCATATGCGGGCCGTTGTCCAGCGAGTCACGGAAGCGAGAGTGGAGGTTGACGGTCAGGTGACGGGCGCCATCGGCCCGGGACTGCTGGTACTGCTGGGTATCGCCAGGTCCGATACCCGTGCGGATGCCCAGTACCTCGCCGACAAGATCCTGGGACTCAGAATCTTCGCCGACGAGGCGGGCAAGATGAACCTCGATGTCGTGGAGGCCGGCGGGAGCGTTTTGATCGTCTCTCAGTTCACGCTGTACGGTGACGTGCGCAAGGGACGCCGGCCAGGCTTCGACCGCGCCGCCGAGCCGGAAATGGCCCAAAGGTTATATGAATACTATGTCGAGATCGTCCGCTCGCGGAACGTCCCGGTCCAGAGCGGCGTCTTTCAGGCCAGGATGTCGGTTCAACTGATAAACGACGGACCCGTAACTATCCTGCTCGATTCTGAAAAAACTATTTGACAAAAAGTAGTTGCGGGTATGATATGCTGGCTTGGGGAGAAAACATGCCCAAAGTGGTAATACCAATGAGAGATGCGGCCTTTCTATCAGCAGCACTGGAAGGGTTGGAATTGCAGAAGAGCAGACTGGAAGCGCAGATTCGACAAGTGCGCGCGATGCTGGGTGGGCGCAGGCTGAAGGCGCTTGGCCCGGCCGCTGTGGTCGCAAAACCGGCGAGGAAAAGGGAGCTGAGCGCGGCTGCGCGCAGGCGGATCGCCCGGGCGCAGAAGCGGCGCTGGGCGGAGTACCGCAGGCAGAAGGCAGCGGCCCAGCGGGCTGCCAAGGAAGGCTAGTCTCCCCTAGCTGGCAGGGGATTCGGCGCCCGCATACGGGCCCCAGCCAAACCGCTCGATTACTTGCTCGACAGGACCGTCGCCTTCAAGGCGGCCCTTGTGAAAAAACACGGCGCGCGTGGCAATCGACGCGGCGAAAGAGGTATCGTGTGTGACGACGATCTTCGACTGCGACAGCCTTTGGAGTAAGTGAAGTAGGTCCCGCCGCCCCGGCGGATCGAGGAACGTCGTCGGCTCGTCCAGTATCAGTATCTCCGGCCGCATGGCCAGCACCCCGGCCAGGGCTGCCCGGCGTTTTTCCCCCGCGCTGAGATGGTAGGGCGCCCTGGCGGCGGATTCCGACATGCCCGTCTCGGCCAGCGCTTCCCGGGCAATGTCGACCGCCTGCTCGCGCGACAGGCCCCGATTCAACGGCCCGAAGGCCACGTCCTCCAACACCGTCGGCATGAAGAGCTGCTCGTCCGAGTCCTGAAAAACAAGCCCCACCTTGCGACGGATGAGCGACAGGTTGACCCCATTGACCGCCAGCCCGCAGACGCGGACGACGCCTTCTCCGCGCAACAGACCATTGAGATGGAGCACGAAGGTCGTTTTTCCCGAACCGTTCGCGCCGAACAGCGCGACCGTCTCGCCCGGATAGAGTTCGAAGTTCACTCCCCTCAGGGCCTGCGTACCGTCCGGGTAACGGAAACTCAGGTCCCGGACCTCGATGACCGGTCCCGTCATCGAATGCCTCCCAGGGACCGCAGCACCAGCGGCGCGAGGACTGCGACCGAGAGGAACAGTGCGTCCGCCCACCGGAGCGGATAGCTCGCGAAGGTCGGCAGGCGACCCTGGTAGCCGCGGGCTAGCATCGCCTTGTGAATCCCGGCCGCCCGCGCATGCGATCGATAGAACAGCACGGACACGGCGCCGGCAGCCGTCTGGAGTTTCCCTCTCCAGTCGAGGGCGGAGCCGGAAAAGCCACGGCTGGCCGCGGACAGTCGCATGTGCTGGACCTGCTCCGAAATCACAAACAGGTATCGGTAAAGGAACTGGACCACAAGCACCAGAAACCGTGGCGCGCCCAGTGATTCCAAGCCTCGCAGCAAGTCCGGAACGGGAGTGGTCCCCACAACCACCAAAACCGCGAGCGCGGAGAGGTAACTCTTGGCGACTAGCGCGCCGGCCTGTGAGGCGTCCCCAGCCAGCAGGCTCAGGCCGGCGAACGCCGCCGAAAGAGGCAGTACGGCAGCCGCGCGGAGGATCGCGGAGAGTAACGGCAGCCGGGCCAGCAGAAGTGCAAAGCCCAGGAGCAACGCGTACCCGATCTGTGGGAACCACGGCGGGCAAGGGGTGGTCGCCACAACGGCCAGAAAGCAGACCAACGCGATAATCTTCACCCGTGGCTCGCGTGCGTGCAAAGGACTCCGGCCGCGGCTCCAACGTTCGAGGACGACGTGGTGCAACTAACCGCCCCTTCGCCGCGCGAGGACCTTCCCCGCCAGTATGCTCGCCCCGAACACCAGCGCGAGTCCCAAAACGCCGGCCGAGCTTCTGCGAAGCCATGGGCCGCTCAAGAAGCCGGTTTCGTAATCAGCGAAGGGCGTGCCGAACAGGACTTGCGCGCGTGAAGCGATGCCCAAATTTCCCGCGAGCTTCTCCAGCGTGTCCGGGTCGCCGGCTGCGGCCAAAACGCCCAGCACGGCCAGCAGGAAAGCGGTTAGCCCGGCCGCGCTCAGCGCGCGGTAGCCGCCGGCGGAAGGCATCCGAACCCATCCGGGCTCCATCCTCTCGAGCGCCCGCATTACCGCCAAGGTGAGACCCCCCTCGAGGGCCGCGTTGACCGCAAAAAGGCCGGTCGCGAGCCCGGCCACGGGCCCCGGCATCGGCACCCCGGAGAGCCGCAACTCCACGAGCGCCAGAGCGGCGCTTGTGAGTACCGACAGCGCCGCGCCGAAAAAAACGGCGAGACTGCGCCGCCCGCCGCCACCCCATAGCCGGTAAGGGAGATAGGCCGCCGCCACCCCTGCAATCGACATGTTGAACACGTTGGCCCCGAGAGCCAGCACCCCGCCGTCCTGGAACACAAGAGCTTGAATGGCGAGGATCGCCGTCATGACGACCGAAGCTGACGACGGACCGAGCGTGTAGGCGAGCAGCGCCGCGCCCATCAGGTGTCCCGTCGTTCCCGGCCCGACCGGGAAGTTGATCATTTGTGCCGCGAAGACAAATGCGCCCATCACCCCAAGCAGCGGCACGCGGCTTTCCTCCAGCCCGGCTTGAGCGCGGCGCGCCAGGTACCCCACGGAAGGCGCGCTCACGGCCGCCATGCCGGCCCATATGGGGGTGGAAAGAAAGCCGTCGGGAAGATGCATGAGCCGCCCCCAAGGTAGCACGAAACGGGAGAACGTGCCACCATGCCCCCTCCCCTCCGGCCCCTTCCCGCCGGGCTGTATACTTCTTGACAAATGGGCCAACTCAGCCGCATCGGCGTGGCGATCGACTCGGACCTGCTCCGCAAATTCGACGCCCTCATCGCCAAACGCGGATACACCAACCGCTCAGAGGCATTCCGTGATCTCATCCGGAACGAACTTGTGGAGAAGACATGGCAGTCCCCGGACAGCCAGGTGGTCGCCAGCGTAACCATCGTCTACGACCACCATGTCCGCCTTCTCAGCGAAAAGCTCACGGAGATGCAGCACGAGCACTACCACCACATCCTCTCGACCATGCACGTGCACCTCGACCACGACAACTGCCTCGAGGTGATCGTGCTCAAGGGCAAGGCGTCGGCCGTGCAGAGAATCGCCGACGCCCTCATCAGCGCCAAGGGCGTCAAGCACGGGCGGCTCACCATCACCAGCTCCGGAGCGGAGCTGTGATCCTGGGTACGGGTACCGATCTCGCCGAGGTGGATCGCGTCCGCAAGGCGATCGAGCGTTTCGGCCGCCGCTTTCTGGACCGGGTCTACACCGAAGCCGAAATCGCCTACGTGGAGGGTAGAGGGGGGCGTTTCGAGCGCTACGCGGCGCGCTTCGCCGCCAAGGAGGCCGGCATGAAAGCCATCGGCACAGGATGGAGGCGCGGTGTTCGCTGGCGGGACTTCGAGGTCGCCAATCTGCACTCCGGCCGGCCCACTTTGCGCCTTTACGGCGCGGCCGCGCACATCGCCGGCGAAATGGGGGTGCGCTCCGTGTCGCTCTCCCTCACGCACACTTCCACCCTCGCCATGGCGATCGTGATTCTGGAGAGCTAGAAGAACGGTGGCAGGCTTCGCTGTCCCAAGCCACCAGTGACGCGGGATCATGCAGTTGTGCCCCCGGGCGCGTGGACAGCGTTGCCTGTCACCGTTCTTCAGCAGCCTGCTGGCCCCGCGTCAGCGGGGAGCCTTCTGCACTGCCGATTCGGTCCGCGGCGTCGGCTCGGGCGCCGGCCGCAGTTGCGCTTCTTCGAGGCGCCTCGCCTCCTGCCAGGTGTACATCACCCGGTGAATCACGGTCACGTTGGAGAGGACCGCGATCACCCAGAGCACCGGCGCCATGCGATTGAACAGCGCCCCGATGATGAACAAAACCACGCGCTCGGGCCGCTCCATGAAGCCGACCTTGCAGCGCGGAATCGTACACTCGGCCCGCGCCCGCGTGTAGCTCACCATCACCGACCCCGTCATCACCACGGCCGTGAGGATCACATAGAAGTAACGATTGATCGACGCGTAGTACACCAACAAGCCCATCAGCAGGACAAGGTCGGAATACCGGTCCAGCACCGAATCGAAGAAGCCGCCGAAGCGGGTCACCCGGTTTGTCTCGCGCGCTACGCGGCCGTCCACCATGTCGAAAACGCCCGCGGCGATGATGACCAGGCCGGCGGCAAAGAACCTGCCCGAAGCCAGCAGCGCCGCCGCAACGCCATTGATGACCAGGCCGAGAAAAGTGAGAACGTTGGGATGGATGCGCGTCAGCGCAAGAGCGTGCACGATCAGCAGAATGACCTTGTTGCAGGCCATCCCGATCGCCCGCGTGTATGTCATGACCGGTCCTTCCGCGCCCGCTTCCTACTCTCCGGCCGCATCGTGGATGGTGGTCAGACGGAGGATCTCTAGCTCCCGAACGCCGGCGGGCAACTGGACCTTCACGGCGTCCCCTACTTCCTTGCCGAGCAGCGCCCGGCCGATCGGCGAGCCCGTCGATATCCATCCCTTGGAGGCGTCCGCCTCCTCGCTGGTTACGAGTTTATAGGTGATCTCCTGGTCCTTGTGCAAGTCGAGAACCACCACCTGGGAGCCAAGCCCGACCCGGTCCTGCGGGAGCCTCGACAGGTCCAACATCGACACACCGGCCAGCCGCTGCTTCAACTGCCCCAGCCGGGCGTTGATGTACCCCTGCCGCTCCTTCGCCGCGTGGTACTCCGCGTTCTCGCTGAGATCGCCATGCGCCCGCGCCTTGCGGATCTCCTTGGGCAGTTCGTTCCGCAATTCGTATTCGAGAGCGGCGATCTCCTGTTGCAGCTTCTTCTTAATGTCGTTCATGAAGGGAGGTACGGCTCCCAGAGAAACATTATAGTTCAATGCCTCGCCGGCGCCGCTGGTCTTCCGATGCCGCCCACCACTCTGCTCACAGTCACTTCATCATCTTGCTAGTCGAGCGGCGTCTCCCGCTCCAGCAAATGAAGGATGTTCCCTTCGGGGTCCGTGAAGAACACAACCTTGTTCCCCTTGCTCTCCACCGGTTCGGTCAAGAAACGGACTCCCTTTGCCTGAAGACCGGCGTACACTTGCTCGAACTCCTTCACCGCCACTGCCAGGTGGCGCAGCCCGGGAGTCTTCATCCCGGCCGCGGGCCGCTCTCCTTCGGCGGCGATGATCTCGATCATGTAGCCGTTCGGCGCCTTGACAAACGTGGCATTCGCGGACTGGTAGTTGATGATGAAGCCAAGCGTGCTCACGTACCATTCCGCAAGTCCTCGATGGTCCGCCGCGGCGATGGCGGTATGTTCAAGGCCGACAATCATGGCTTCAGAATACACCGCTCCGGTTCAGCGGATGAGCCGCGGGTCTGTCGTATTCTGAGTGCTGGCATCCATGCGGCGAAGGCCATACCCCACGGACGTCGTGCGGCGCATCCTCCGCGCCCGGCCGTCCGAGGAGCGCGATCGCGCCATCCGCAAGGTCGTCCAGTCGATCCCTCGCGGCAAGGTCGCGACGTACGCGCAGGTCGCCGCCGCGGCCGGCTATCCCTTGTACCACCGGCAGGTGGTTCAGCTTCTCCGGCGCTCCGGTGATTCCCTTCCCTGGCAGCGCGTCGTAGGCGCGGGTGGCCAGATCCGCCTCCAGCGCGAAATGGCCCACGAGCAGCGCATGCGGCTCGAAATGGAAGGCGTTCGCTTCCGCGGCAAGCGCGTTGACATGGAGCTGCATCACCACGCCTTCCGAACCTGGGAGATCGACCGGTAGATTTCAACCGATGATGATGCTGCCCGCTCAGCCCCGCAGCGCGCGCCCCTTCTTCCATTCGTCAAGAAAGACCTCCAGATTCCCCCACGTCTTCGGTTCATCCACGGTGATGTTGTCCACTGGGGACAGAACGAAGCCGCTGGGACCGAGTGCGCCGATGGCCTCGCGCACCGCCGCGCGCACTTCCTCCTCGCTTCCCATTTCCACCGTCACCGCGCCCGACACGCCTCCCCACAAGCAGACCCGTCCCCCGAGCTTCCGTTTGAGCAGCGGCATGTCGGTCTGGGTCCCCTGGACCGGGTCGATGCCGATGAGCGCGTCGATGCCCGCCTCGAGGTAGAAGTCCAGCATCGGCTTTAGACCGCTCGAACAGATGTAACCGAACTTCGCGCCGCGTTCGTGCGCCAGGTCCACCTCGGTTTTCAACCTGGGAAGGATTTCCCGCCGGAAGAAGTCGCGGGTAACGAAGTCGCAGCCTTCATACCACGCTCTGCGGATGTACAGGTCCACCGGCGCAGACAGCACGATCTCCATCCGCCGCTTGTTCCAGACGTGGACCATTTCGACCAGATCGACCACCATTTGCGGCTGCTCCAGAGCAAGCACCATTAAGTTCTGCATGCCGCATAGCCAGTTCAGCATGTCCATGCCCACACCCCAGCCGCCGGCCAGCAGGACGCCGTGCTTCGCCGCGAAAGCTCTGGCGGTTTCAGCCTCCAGGCGAAACTGCGCCGCATCCTCGCCGCTCGGGGGCTGCAACAAATGGCGCAGAGCCGGAAGATCCTCCAGCCCGGTAACCAGATGCTTCAGCGCTCGCGGCACCTGGTAATCGTCGATGAACGGGATGCGGTCGCCGTGAGGCCAGTCCTCGGAAAGCTGGACGCTCGCGGTCAGCACTCCGCCGGGCGTCCGGTACTCCCGGTGCAGGAGGTCGAAGCCCGAGTCCCGCCGCTCGCGCCACTCCCGGGTCGCGACCCCCGGGCCAAACCGCACGGGCAGGCCGCGCAACTCGGGATGCTCGGGACGCTGCGGCCGCGAGGCGGCCGGGATGAACAGCATCGAATCCAGTCCCATCGCCCGCTCGGCTTCCACCAGCGCGTAGAAGTCCTCGTTCACCCGCCGCCGCAGCGCAGTGAAGCTCATGAAACAGCACGGAATAAAGTCCGCCTCTTCGTGGTTCAGTGTCCGCAGCATCCGCTCTCGCGAGGTCAGTTCAGCCATTATCTTCACCGCCGTTCAGCATACCCGGCGGCTCGCAGGGAGTGTCAAGCGGCGCCAGGCGCGCCCGAAGCGCCGCACCCCGACTGGCGCTGTGAGGAACGGCGCGCCCCGACCCTGACACAGCCGTGACAATTTCCTGACGCGGCGCACCGAACAGGGCAGCTACAATGGACCGGGGGCCCGGTCAAATGCGGCCCGTCGAGTTGCTTCCTCCTGCGCGGCGCCTGGCGGCGCTGTTCTTCGCCGTGATTCTGCTCCCCGCCGGTGCGCTCGTGTGGCTGGGCGCGCGGCTGATCCAGCAGGACCGTGCGCTGGAGCAACAGCGCACCCAGGAACGGCTGGGAGTCGCCGCGGACCGGGTAGCGGCACAGATCGAAAGGTCACTTGCGCAGTTGGCGGCTAGCCTGCCGACGCTGGAGATCCCGCCAGGGCGGGATGCGGTGGTGGTGGAGTTTGACCAGCGGAGCGTCCGCCTCAAATCCGGCGGCCCGCTCATCTACCTGCCCGTGGTTCCCGTGACGAGGGAAGGCAACGGGGCCGTGTTTGCGGCGGGTGAGCGGCTGGAGTTCGCCGAGCGGGACTACACGCGGGCCGAGCGGGCGTGGCGCGATGCTGCCCAGCACGCCGACCCGAGTGTCCGCGCCGGGGCGCTGGTCCGGCTGGGCCGGGTGCTGCGCAAGCTGGGCCGGCTCAAGGAAGCCCTGGCCGTCTATGAGGAGTTGGAGCGGCTCGGCGGCGTCGCGGTGGGCGGCGAGCCAGCCGGTCTCGTGGCGCGGCAGGCTCGTTGTTCGGTGCTGAACGATCTGAAGCGGATCGAGGAACTGCGGCGGGAGGCGTCCGCGCTCGACCGCGATCTCCAGTCTGGACGGTGGCGGCTCGACCGTCCAACGTGGCAGTTTCACACAAGCAGCGTCCGGAGGTGGCTGACAGTTCCACCCACGGCGGAACCGGCGGCCGCGCTCGCCGGCGGGGTCGGCTGGGTCTACAGGGCGTGGCGCGACGAGTTGCCAGCTACCGGACGGCGAGCAATTTGGGCCAGCGGCCAGCCAGTGCTGACGCTGTGGCGCGCGGGGACGGACCAGGCGCTGGCGCTCGTGACAGGTTCGGAGTTCCTCCGCTCCCAGTGGGGCGACGCCTGGCGGCAGCTCGGTGTGCAGGTGTTGCTGGCTGATCTGGAAGGAAAGTCCTGGCTGGGACAATCGCCGGCGCCGGGCGCCGTGGTGGCGCGCACCGCCGCGGAGACAGGACTGCCGTGGACGCTGCTCGTGGCGGGCCTGGGCCCGGGCAAGGAAGCCGCGGAACTGGCAGGTCGCCGGAGGCTGCTGCTGGCGGGGCTGGCGCTGATGGCTGTGCTGGTTCTGGCGGGCGGCTACGCCATCGCCCGCTCGGTAACGCGCGAGTTGGAGGTAGCGCGGCTCCAGTCCGATTTCGTCTCTGCCGTCTCTCACGAGTTCCGGACTCCCCTCACCTCGATGCGCCACTTGACAGAGTTACTCGAAACCGAAGCCATCGCCGACCCCGATCGCCGCCGGCAGTACTATCGCGTGCTTTGTCGGGAGACCGGACGGCTGCACCGCCTGGTCGAAAACCTGCTGAACTTCGGCCGTATGGAGGCCGGCAAGCTCGGGTACCGTTTCGAGCGGCTGGACCCGGTGGAACTGGTGCGCGGCGTGGCAACCGAATTTGCGCAGGAGCCGGCGGCCGCTCGCCACCGTATCGAACTCGAGCCGGCAATGGACTTTCCCCCGGTGCGGGCTGATCGCGAAGCGCTGGGCCGGGCGCTGTGGAACCTGCTCGACAACGCTGTGAAGTACTCGCCCGAGCAATCCTCCGTGTGGGTGAGCCTGAAGCGGGACCATCACCGGGTAGCCATCTCCGTGCGCGACGAAGGCGCAGGGGTCCTGCCCGAAGAGCGCGAGGCAATCTTCCGTAAGTTCGTGCGCGGGGCGGCATCAAAGAACGCCGGGTTGAAAGGGAGCGGCATCGGGCTGACGATGGTCCAACACATCGTCAGGGCGCACCGCGGCGAGATCCACCTGGAGAGCGAGCCAGGCAAGGGGAGCACATTCACGATCCTTCTGCCAGGGGAGGAAGTCGGCCTATGACGAAGATCCTTGTTGTGGAAGACGAGCCCGGGATTGCCATGGCCCTCGAAGACGACCTGCGCCTCGAGGGCTATGGGGTGGAGTTGGCGCGGGACGGCGAATCGGCGGTGCGCCGGGCGCGAGAAGAAGCCTTCGACCTGATCCTGCTCGACGTGTTGCTGCCCCGCAAGGACGGCTTCGAGGTGTGCCGGCAACTGCGGCGGGGCGGGCTGCGCACGCCGATTATCATGCTCACGGCCAAGACGCAGGAGGCGGAAAAGATCCTGGGGCTCGATTCAGGCGCCGATGACTACATCACCAAGCCGTACAGCCCGCGCGAACTGCGGGCGCGCATCCGGGCGGCATTGCGCCGCGCATCGCCGGAGAGCCCTGAGGTTTATCGCTTCGGCGACGCCGAAGTGGACTTCGCGCGTTGCGAATTGCGCCGAGCGGGGCAGCGCGTGGACCTGACGCCCCTCGAGTTCAAGCTGCTGGCCGCCTTCGTCCGGCGGCGGGGTCGCGTGTTGACCCGCGAGCAACTGCTCGACGAGGTGTGGGGCCGCGGCACGTTCGTTACCGAGCGAGTGGTGGACAACCAGGTGACGAATCTGCGGAAGAAGATCGAGTCGTCGCCGTCGCAGCCGCGCTACCTGTCGAGCGTTCGGGGCATCGGCTACCGCTTCGACGGATGAAGGATGACGCAACGGTGATGTAGCCGTGACACTACCATGGGCCGCCCGCGACAAAGCCTCCCCATGCTGAAGCCAAGGAGGCAGAAATGAACAAGATTTGGATGATCGCGGTGGTGGCGGCGAGCCTCTGCGCGGCGCAACGCGATAACAACGCCGAGACGCTGCTCAAGGCTGCCCACTACAAGGCGTTCGTGGATGGCGACCTCGAGGCCGCTATCGCGCAGTACAAGAAGATCCTGGCCGCCCACGCGGAAAACCACGCTGTGGCGGCGAAGGCGCTCATCGAGATTGGCGGTTGCTACGAGAAGCTGGGCAATGCCGAGGCGCGGAAAGCCTACGAGCGGGTGGTGCGGGACTACTCCGATCAGCGCAGCCTGGTCGCCCAGGCCCGGGCGCGACTGGCGGCCCTCGGGGCGGTGGCGCCCGGGGGCAAGGGGACCGGCGCCGTCATTCGGGACCTGAAGATCGAGTTGTACGGGGAACACAGACTTTCGCCGGACGGGAACAGAGTCGCCTACACACGTCCCTGGGCCAAGGGGGCCGCAAACCTGTTTCTGCGGAACCTGGCTGACGGATCGGACCGGCAGGCGACTGATCTGAAACGCGGGGGCGCGTTCGCTCCCGTGTGGTCGCCGGATGGGACGAAGATCGCTTATGAGTTCTGGGAGTACGCCGGGAAGAACGAGATGCGGATCCTGTCCCTGGAAACAGGCGAGGATCGAGGCACGGGCATCAAGGGGTCCCCGCTGGATTGGTCGCGTGACGGCCGCTTTATCCTGTATTCGACCGGAGATTGGCCTGACAATCCTACGCTCGTTCTTCTGCCGGTCGCCGGCGGGGCTTCCAGAACGCTGCTAAACGGGAAGGAGTTCAAGGGGGAAATCTGGCCTGCGCGGTTCCGGTTCTCTCCGGACGGTAACTACATCAGCTTCTCCGCGAAAGAGGGCGGTACTGCCGGCATCTATCTCGTCCGCGTCGAAGGCGGCCGGCCGGTCAGGATCACCGGTGACCGCACCGAGGACTACGACCCGATCTGGGCGCCGGACGGCAAGACGCTGTTCTTCATTAGCAGCCGCGCCTTCGGCCGCCGGGACCTGTGGGCGCTGCGAGTCGAGAACGGAAGGGCGGCGGGCGAACCCTGGATGGTTCAGAGCGCCATGGATAACGCGAGCTTGTTTTCCCTAACCGAGGACGGCTGGCTGCTGTTCGCCCGCATCCGGGATGAGTCTTACGTCTATGTGACTGCGATCGATCCCGAAACCAGGCAACCGCTCGGGGAGGCCGTCCGTCTGACGCAGGAACCAACGGGATGGCCCACTGCGGCCTGGTCTCCCGACGGGAAACGGATCGCTTATATAGCAGGTGAGCTTGACAGGGAACGGAAGCTCTGGGTGATGGCGGCGGACGGAGGCGACAAGCAGGAGGTCGCTCGTGTGTCCCTCCCCGGCAATGCGCCGCTCGCCTGGGCGCCTGACAGTGACCGTATCTACCTGGTCGACAAGCCGCCGGAGAGCGGAAGCGGCATCTATTCGGTCTCGGTTTCGACGAGGGAGAGGAAGCCTGTTCTCCTGGACCGGGAAATCGTTGGCCACGTGGCCTGCTCACCGGATGGCAAGCGGCTGGCCTTCCTCCGAGGCTACGAGCCGTACCGGATCTTCGTGGCGGATACAGACGGCAGGAATCTCAAGCAGCTCACGTTCGACAAGAACTTGGTGGCGTATCCGGCGTGGTCTCCCGATGGAAAGCAGATTGCCCTCTTCCGTCTCGGTGAGGCAGAAAGAAGGAGCTTGACGCTCCTTAACCCGGACAGTGGAGAACTCACGGAATTGTTCGGCAGCTCGTATGAGCACGACAGATTCTGGGAACCGTCGTGGTCGCCGGACGGGCAGTACATCGCCTGGGTGTCACCGACCGGGCCCCAGGACCCAGCCGCTGCAAGCAGCGGGGGCTTGAGTGAAGAGATCAGGTTCGCTCGGGTGGCGGGCGGGCAGCCGGAGTCGTTCAGATTCAAGGCGGAGGCCGCGGTCAAAGCCGGGCTGGGTTCGCCGAAGTGGTCGCCGGACGGAAAGAAGATGCTGTTTACGGCGTCCAGTTCGGCATACACACTCCTGCTGATGGAGAACTTCCTGCCGGACGCGGGCGAGATCAAGAAAGCAACCGCGGCCGCTCCCCCACGCTAGCGGCAGGCGAACGAGGGCCGTCGGGCCCGCTGCTGTGGCTGCGACGCGCTATGAACTGCGGGCCCCGGCTCCTTGTCGGCCGTGCTGCGCCAACTGCTTGATCCGGCGAGCGGGGCAGGTCCCCGACGCCGCCGGCGCGCCACCCACCACCTTGCCAACAGCGTAGCCCTTCTTTTCGTATTGAGAAATTTAAGGAAGCAGTTTAAACTTCTCATACTTCCAACTGCTGCCGTTCAGCTTGGTCGAAAGCGACAAAGCCAGCCGCCACGGGCAGGTGTTGAACAGAACGGACCTCGCCGCCCCGCTCGGCGTCTCAGTCCCCACCGTCATTGACTGGCTCCATATTCTCGAAGTGACAGGGCAGAATCATCCTTGTCCCTCCTTACTTTGAGAACTTCGGCAAGCGGTTGATCAAGTCGCCGAGGGTATACC
>CAYZJD010000052.1:0-17168 GCA_964478455.1 uncultured Solibacteraceae bacterium
CGACTGTGTCAGGAAGACTGTCCAGACTCCGGTCGATCATGTCTCCCGTCAGCACCACCAGGTCCGGGCGAAGCCGATTGACCAGGCTGACCCAATGTTCCAACTCCTTGCGCCGAATGTACGGCCCCACGTGCAGATCGGTAAGCTGCACAATCGTCAGACCGTCGAGGGACCGCGGCAGGTGAGGCATCGGAATGGCCAGCTCCGGGGAAACATCCACCTCGTCGAAGGAATCAAAGAGCTTGTAAGCCGAGGCCCCGTAGACGGTCGGCACAAGAAGCCCGGCGCTGCCCGTGAAGAAGCTCCGGCGGGAGATCACCGCCACGCCCGCTAACGAACCGGCTTCCGTATTCGGCCGGCTCCGGCCTGCCAGTCTCTTCACGCCCTTGCCGGCAGCCCAAATGATGTATGCCGGCGCCAGGATGACGGTGCACAGCAAGGCAGTGGTATACCAGGCCAGCGAAGGATAGAAGATCGCGCGCAGCGTCGAGGCGGGAAGGTCGTAGAAGAGATACTCATACAACGAGCGGACCCAAAAAAGACTAATGGGAATGTTCAGCACCAGGACGGCAAGGCTCACGCAGGTCAAAACCACTCGCCGCCGGGACTTGGGCCGGACCCAGGCATTCACAGCGCGATAGACCGCAAATAGTGGAAGGACGTTGAGCAGAACCAGGACGGAAGAGATGATGGAACGGATCCCCATACGCGAATCGCTCGGCCGCCTGTGAGTTTAACCGAATTATAGCAGGAGCCTCAAACCTTGATTTCAACGGGGAGGTCCGAATCGCGTCGTGGCGTGGCGTGGGACAACGTCACGGCGAGCTGACTTCCAAGGGGGACGGGCATGTGCTTTTCTGAGGAGTGGGCCCACGCCACCGCACCGATGAAGCCGGCAGCACTCTTTATGAAATTCACAGGAGGAAAGACATGCATGAGAGACAGCGACTGAGCCGCCGTGGATTGCTGGCAGGCGGAGCAGCTTTCGGACCAATGCTGAAGCTTGCGGAACGCGACGCAGTTGCGCGGGATCGGCAGCCTGGGAGCATCAACAGGAACTCCGCGCCCAGCAAGTTGAGGATCACCGACATGCGAGCGTGCAGGATCGCTTCCGGGCTCGACTATCCGATTATCCGCATCGACACCAACCAGGGTGTCTATGGCCTTGGCGAGGTCCGCGACGCCGGAGTTGAAGGCATTGCCCTGGTACTCAAGCCGCACCTGGTCGGCAGGGATCCTCTCAACATTGAGCCGACTCTGGACTCTATCCGGAAGTTCTCCAACCACCTGCATCTGGGGGGCGGCTTCAGCGCGGTGGACATCGCTCTGCACGATATTGCGGGCAAGGTCTATGGGGTTCCCTGCTGGCGGCTGCTTGGCTCCAGGTATCGCGAGCGCGTGCGCGTCTATTGCCATCTTCCATCGACGAGTGATCCCAAGGCGTTCGCGGAGGGGGTCCGGCGGCGGAAGGAGATGGGATTCACCATGTTCAAGACGAGCTGGTCGGCCAGCCTGGTTGCGAAGACGCCCGGCGCGGTGAACGAGAACGGGGTCGCCACCGAGAAGGGATTGAAGCTGATGTGCGAGCGCCTGGACATGATACGGGACGCGATTGGCTGGGAGGCCTCCTTGGCGCTGGACCACCTCGGCTCCAGGCTGCGAGTGAACGATTGCATCCGGTACGTCAAGGCGCTGGAGCCTTACCAGTTGGTGTTTGCGGAGGACGTGTTGCCGGCCCTTCCTGGCGAACCAGGTTACGGCGGAAACATTTCGCGGGACTGGCGCCGCTACAAGGAAATCAAAGAGGCAACAACCACGCCCCTGGCGGTGGGTGAGGATCTATTCGGGTTGGAGGAAGGGTTTGTGGACTTCATCGACAACCGGGCCGTCGACGTCATCCACATTGAGCCGCTGACCGCGGGAGGCATCCGGGAGACCAAGCGCATCGCCGACTACGCGGCCCTGAAGAGTATTCCCACCGCGGTGCATTGCTGCGTATCGCCGCTGGGCACCATTGCCGACGTCCACGTGATCGCAACCATCCGGGACTTCATCGCGCTGGAGAGAGATAACGTCTACCTGGATCTGCCATGGTGGCAGGATCTGGTAACGGGCATTCCGAAGCCGATCATTCAGAACGGCTACATTCCGGTGCCCGAGAAGCCGGGCCTCGGAGTCGAACTGAACGATGAGGTGGTCAAGCAGCACCTCCGGGTGCCAGGCTACTTCGAGCCCACGCCACAGTACGACACGTACATTCTGGACGATTATCGACCCGGTGGGCCGGTGAAGTAGGTCTGGCGAAGGGACTGCGGCTGGCGGACCATTTCGAAGGTCGCCTTTTCAAGCGAAGTGTGTACGGGCCTTCTGTATCCTCTACGTCCGATGAATCGCCTTCACCGCCACCTGTGGCTCGTGCGCGATGATCTTCAAGAGAGCAGCCGCAGGCCCGGTCGGACGGCGGCGGTCCTGCTCCCAGTTTTGAAGTGTCTTTACGCTGACGCCAATCAAGCGCGCGAAATCCGACTGCGAGAGGCTGGTTCGTTCGCGAATCGCCCGGATCCCGGAAGACCGGATTTCAAACCGGCGCGAGGGTTTCCTCTGACCGCGCAGAATCGCTCCGCCTTCTCGCACGCTTTCCAGCAGTTCTTCAAACATCTTCGGCTTCATCGCTGAACTCCTCCCTGACTACCTTGGCGAGCTGTGCCGCCTGCCTCGGGGTCAGATCAGCCGACACGTTCTTAGGATATGCATAGAGCAGCAAGATCAAGTCCTTTCGAACCGCCCAGTAGTAAATGATGCGGGCGCCCCCGCGCTTGCCGCGCGAACCAACCGCCACGCGAATCTTGCGTATTCCGCCACCACCCTTGATAAGAGCGCCAAGGCCTGGATTCGCCGCCAGCCAGCCCTGAAATTCCGCATACTCTTCATCGCTGAGCAGAGCCGTGATCTGCCTCGTAAAGGTGGAAGTTTCGATCAGCTCCACTTGCTTCATTATCCGCCATTGGCGGATAGCGGTCAAGCCGCGCGCCGACGCGAGAGTTCTATGACGAACGCGTCTGTCCCACGTGACTGTTGGGGCAGCGTAGCCTGTCACCGTATTTCGCGAGTCTCCCTAACCATGGAGACCAGCCGCAGAGCTTCCGCGCGGTCGTAGCCGAAGCGTACCAAGGCCTGGCGAACCATCTCGACGCCGCCTTCGAACTCCGGCTGAATGGCGGCCTCGACCCCGAGTTTGCGCAACTCGGGGACATGGTGGTCCCGGGCCGCGCGGGCAATCACGGACAACGATGGGTTCAGGCGCCGAGCGCGCTCGACGCTTAAGCGCACGCTGCTCTGATCCGGCACAGCCAGGACGAGTATCTTCGCGATCTCGATCCGAGCCGCACGCAGGACCTCCTCGCGAGTGACATCGCCCCAGACCACGGGCACGCCCTCTGCCGCGAGGTCGCTGAGCGAGGCGTGATTCAGCTCGATGACAACCAGCGGGATGCCGGCCGCACGAAGCACGCGCGCCACCGTCCGGCCGGTGCGTCCATAGCCGGCCACCACCACGTGGCTCTGCAAGGCATTTGCCGGCAGTTCTATCGTTCTAGGGGGCGGGCCCGGCTTGCGCCAGCGGCGCCAGGCGCGCCCGAGCGGGAGCGCGGCGCTCGAGACGAGCGGCGACAGGGCCATGGTGAGGACGGTGCAGCTCAGCGCAAGGTCGTAGCTAGCCTTGGACAAGAAGCCGGCGCTGAATCCGCTCCGTGCCAGCACGAAACTGAACTCGCCGATCTGGGACAGGCCCAGCCCAATGATCCACGGCGCCATGTAGACGTAGCCGAAGGCTCTGGCCAGCCCGCCCAGGATCACGGCCTTGCCGAGGAAGATCAGCGCCACCACGGAAACGATTGTGCCGGCATGAGCCAGCACGTAACGTGGATCAAGCAGCATTCCGATGCTGACGAAGAAGAGCAGCCCAAAGATGTCGCGAAGGGGAACCACATCGCTCAGGGCCTGATGGCTGAGCTCGGATTCGCTGAGAACGATGCCCGCGACGAAGGCTCCCAGCGCGAACGACAGGCCGAGGCTGTGGGTCGCATATCCTACGCCGACGCCGGCGGCAACGACGGAGACGAGGAACAACTCCCTGGAGCCCCAGGTGAGGATGCGCCGCAGCAGCGCGGGCAACAGCCGCGTGCCGACGGCGACCATGGCAACGAGGAAAGCGGCGGCGACGGCCACGGCCTTTGCGAGCTTCGGAAGCACATTCTCCACGTCGCCCGCGCCCAGTTGCGGCAGGATGATCAACATCGGAATCACCGCCAGGTCCTGGACCACGAGCACCCCGATCATGGCCCGGCTGGCCAGGGTCGATGTAACGCCGCCCGCGGACAGGGTCTTGAGCACGATGGTGGTGCTCGAAAGAGCGACCATGGCGCCGAACCAGGCTGACTCCACGGCGGACATGCCCAAGGCCTTCGAGCCGGCCAGCGCTCCGGCGGCACAGGTGAGCAGAATCTGAACCGGACCGCCAACCAGGGCGATGCGACGAACCGGCTGCAAATCGCGAAAGGAGATCTCCAGTCCAACTGAAAACAGAAGCAGGGCAACTCCGATTTCGGCCAGCAGCTCAACGTCGCGCACCTGGCTGACCGTGGGTCCCGCCGTGTGCGGGCCGACAAACACCCCGGCGGCGACGTATCCCACCAACAGCGGCAAACGAAGAACGCGGGCAAGCAGGCCGCCGAAGAGACCCGCGACGACGATCAGGACGAAATCAGCGGCGATACCCAAGGGGACGTCCGCCTGCATGATCCTGATTGTCGCTCGGAAGAGTGCCTGGCGTAGAGGCTCCAGTGGGAGACGGAAGCGTCTGCCCCACTGCCCCCTCACCAATCCGCCACTGAGCCGTCGCGGTGGAAGGACTCCATGGTGACCTCGGGCTGCCAGGGGTGTTTGGCTGCTTCGGTTTCGTTGATGTCGATGCCGAGGCCGGGCTTGACGAGCGGGCGGACGCTGCCGGTTTCGACGTTCAGAGGTTCGGTGAGGATATCGTTGCGCCAGGGCACATCGGCGCGGACCACTTCCTGGATCAGGTAGTTGGGCACGGCGAAGCCGACGTGCAATGACGCCGCCGTGCTGACGGGCCCCTGCGGGTTGTGGCAGGCGATGGGAACCAAGTACGTCTCGGCCATGGCGGCGATGCGGCGCGCCTCGCTGATTCCGCCGCAGTGGGAGACGTCGGGCTGGATGATTGAGACCGCGCGCTTCTCGAGAAGCTCGCGGAACTCCCAGCGGCCCACCAGCCGCTCGCCGGTGGCGATGGGAAAGGGCAGCGCGCGCTTCACTTCGAGCAGCGCGTCCGCGTGCTCGGGCCAGCACGGCTCCTCGTACCAGTAGAGGTTGTAGTCGGCGAGCATCCGGCCGAACTGGATCGCCGCGGCGGGCGTGGTGCGCGCGTGCAGGTCGAGCATGATGTCGATCTCGTCGCCGACGGCCTTCCGCATCGCCTCGACCGACCGGGCCGCCTGCTTCAGCGTGGCGGCGCTCTCGATCAGCTCGGCCACCGGGATGGGCATCGCCTTGACGGCGGTAAAACCCTTGGCGACGCTCTTGAGCGCCAGTTCCGCGAACTGCTCCGGCCCGCCGGTCTTGTACATGCCTTCGAGGGAGCCGCCCCCGAGGTGGTCGTAGAGCCGCAGCGAGTCGCGCACCGGACCGCCGAGCAGCTCGCACACGGGCTTGCCCAGTTCCTTCCCCTTGATGTCCCACAGGGCCTGGTCGATGCCGCTGATGGCGGTGTAGTTCGTGATGCCGCCGCGCCAGAAATACTGGCGGTGCATCACCTGCCAGAGATGCTCGACACGCCGCGGATCCTGGCCGATGAGAAGCACGGACAAATCCTCGACCGCGCCGGCCACGCCCTTGGTTTTCCATTCGAGGGTGGCCTCGCCCCAGCCATAAAGACCGGGCTCGCTGGTCTCGACCTTGACCAGCACCCAGTTGCGCATGCGCGCGTTGACCACCAGAGTCCTGATGCGGGTGATCTTCATTTTCAGCTCCCGCCGATCAGCGGCTGATGGTGACGTTCTTTGCCGTCGCCTTCACAGTGAGCACTTTCGTCTTCGCGTCCCACTCCATCGAGCCGCCGGCGACCCTCGCCGGCGTCCAATCGCCCATCTTGAACTTGTCGGTCGAGGAGGCGTCGAACTTCGCGTACTCGATCTTGTCGCCGCCGTACCGGATCGACTGGATGACCGACGAGGTCCGCAGCAGGTGATTTTGAGTCTCCGGGGCCAGCTCGGGGAAGGACGCCATGGCACGCAGATAATGCCGGACGTAGTCTCCGTAGCCGTCGGTGAGCCAGTTGTCGTCGCGCGGGTAGCGGTTCTTGCCGTCGTGGTCCACCATGTAGGTGGCCCAGTTGAGACGCCGTATCGCCTGTTCCTTGCCGGAGAGGTCGCCTGTTTTCGCGGCGTACAGCAACTCGACGGAAGCATACCGCGACGTGTGGCTGTTGCCCGGCACCTTGTACGCGGTCTGCTCGTTGATCGCGACGACACCGTACTTCTCCCACTCGCGGTTGGCGAAGGTCGCGTACGTCCAGTTGAGGATGTTCCTCGCCTGCCGCGCCCCATCCGGGTCCCACTCGGGGTGCTCGAGGATATACATGGCGAGCGTGTCGGCGTTGGTTTCCGTATCGGACCAGGCCTCGGTCGGGATGTCCTCGAAGAACGGGCCCCACTTGTTGGTCTTCAGCGGGTAGTTCTTGAGCCAGTCGATGACGAGCCGGCGCGCGCGGTCGCAGCCGGCCGGGTCGCCCTCTCGGAGCGATTTCAATTCCTCAAAGAGCTGCAGGGCCCCGGTCCAGTTGGTCGTGTACGAAGCGACGTGGGTCTTTCCGTCCTTGACGACCTTGTGGATCTCGCCGGTGACCGCCTGGACGCGGTACGGCCAGGGGGAATTGTCACCATCGCCCGGCGCAACATTCCGGGCCAGGGTGGCGGCGATCTTCACGGCGGCCTCAAGATACCTCCGGCTGCCGGTCATCTTGTACAGCGTGATCAGCTCAGCGCCGAAGCTGGCCGCTTTGTCCGGCTCGAGGAAGCCTTTGCCGGCTCTCATCTGGCCGTCGTACGTGCCCGAGTGCAGATCGAGGTTGTACGGATAAGGCAGGTTCGCCCAGCGATCGGCCGGCTTGGAGAAGCCGTGCGCCAGCCAGTAATCGGCCATGAAGATCATGTTCTGCTTCAATGCCTCATCGCCGAGGTAGCCGTAGAGCAGGTTCCAGGAGGAAAGCGCCATGTTGATCTGGTCGCCGCCCAAGCCGCGCTCGTCCTCCTGGTCCGGCTTCCAGACCTGGTGCTGCATGTAGTAGGGGACGCCGTTCGGGCAGTTCCGCATCGTGCGCCAGAAGTTCCAGACGAGGCGGATGACGTGGTCGTAGGCTTCCGGGGGGCCACTGCCGTACCAGGGGACGATGCGGCCGGTTGGATCGGTCCGGATGTCGTGATAGATGAGGCGCTCAGCGGCCGGAGCGGGCAGCACGGTCATCAGTGCCGCGATGACGAGGAGCAACCAAGCCGATGTACCACAGAGGCGCGGAGGGCGCAGAGGCTGGCTCAGAGATGGTGGGAGGCTCACCGCTCGCGGGTCTCTTCCAGGTAGGTGTAGCCCTGGAGGCCTTCTTCGTAAAAACGGAGAAGCCGGCCGGATTCCTCGTAGCCGATCTTGCCGTCTCGCACCGCCGCCTCCACGTCGCGCCGGAAACTGCCGAGGAGGGTCTCGGAACGGAACTGGACGTAATCGAGCACTTCGCGGACCGTGTCGCCCTTGATGACCGTGTCCAGCATGATCTCGCCGTTGTCGCCGAGGCTGACGTGGACGGCGTTGGTGTCGCCGAACAAGTTGTGGAGGTCGCCGAGGATCTCCTGGTACGCGCCGACGAGGAAGGCGCCGAGATAGTACGGCTCGGAACTGAACGGATGCAGCGGCAGGGTGCGTTTGACGTCGCGGCGGTCGATGAACTGGTCGATCTTGCCGTCCGAATCGCAGGAGATGTCGCCGAGGATGGCGTGGCGGCTCGGCGGTTCGTTCAGCCGGTGAATGGGAAGGATGGGGAAGAGCTGCTTGACCGCCCAACTGTCCGGCATGCTTTGGAAGAGCGAGAAGTTGCAGAAGTAGGTATCCGAGAGCATGGCCGCCAGGCCTTCGAGCTCCTCCGGGAAGTAGTCCAGCTCCCGCGCCATCTTCTGAATGCGCCGGCAGATGGCCCAGTAGTAGTTCTCGGCGAGCGAGCGCTGGCCGAGCGGCAGGTAACCGAGGCTAAAGAGGTTCAGCGCGGCGTCGAGGGCCTGCTGCGCGTCATGGAAGCTCTCGAGCAGGTTCTTCGAGCTGAGCGAGCGGTAAGTTTCCAGTAGGTCGATCAGCGGCTGCTCGGCATCCTCCGGCAGTTCCCTCACCAGTTCCTCATCGCCGAAGCCGCTGACCCCGAGAATGTTGAACACGAGCACGCTGTGGTAGGCGGCCACCGCGCGGCCGCTCTCGGAAATGATGTTCGGGTGCGGCGCCTCCGCTTCGTCGCACACGTTCTGGACGTGATAGACGATGTCGTTGGCATACTCCTGCAACGTGTAGTTGACGCTCGATTCGAAGTCGGTCTGCGAGCCGTCGTAGTCGATCCCAAGGCCGCCGCCGACGTCGAGTGTCTGGAGGCCGGCGCCCGCCCGCTTCAGTTCCACGTAAACGCGCGCCGCCTCGATGACGGCCGCCTTGATCTGGCGGATGTTGGAGATCTGGCTGCCGATGTGGAAATGGAGCAGCTCGAGGCAGTCCGCCATGCCGTAGGCTTTGAGCTGTTCGAGCGCCCGCAGCGCTTCGGTTACGGTGAGGCCGAACTTCGAGCGATAGCCGCCGGAGGATTTCCAGCGGCCGGACCCCCGGCTTGCCAGCTTTACGCGGAGGCCGATGACCGGCCGCACGCCAACGCACTCGGCGTGCCGCACTACAAGGTCGAGTTCGGTGTATTTTTCGATCACCGGGATGATCTGGCGGCCGATCTTCTTGGCCAGCATCACCATCTCGATGTACTCGTCGTCCTTGAAGCCGTTGCAGATGATCGGCGTGTCGTTGTCGGCCACCGCCAGCACCGCCAGCAGCTCGGGTTTGGACCCGGCCTCAAGGCCGAACTTGTAAGGGCGGCCGTACTTGACCACCTCTTCGACGACCTGCCGCTGCTGGTTGACTTTGATCGGGTAGACGCAAGCGTAGGAACCGCGGTAGCCGTGCTCAGCGATGCTGTTGCGGAACGCTTGGTGGATCTCTTCGAGCCGGTGCCGGAGGATCTCGCCGAAGCGGATCAGGATCGGCGGCGAGATGCCGCGGAGAACGAGCGTATCGACGAGTTCCTTGAGGTCGATGGACCGTGTCGGATTCTTGTCCGGATGGACCCAGATGTGACCGTTGGCGCCGACCGAGAAATAGCCCTTGCCCCAACGTTCGACGTCGAACATCTCGGAGGCGTCGGCGATGGTCCAGCGGTCGCTGGGCTCGCGGACGAACACACTCTCGCTCACCCTTGTTTCCAACTGCCCTCCAGAAATGTAGTGTCCAACGAAACAGCTTGAGGAGCAAGAGGAAATTTGCGTTGTGGCGATTCCGGGGCGGGGAACGACGGTGGCGCCTAGTGTGCGGCGCGGCCCGACTTCGTGCGGGCAGGCTCCTTGCGCCTCGGCTACAATCGAAACCATGCCGCAGGCACTCGAGGGCAGGACAGCGCTGGTGACGGGCGCCAGCAAGGGCGTCGGGAAGGGCATTGCGCTGGAGCTGGCGCGCTCCGGCTGCGATGTGGCGATCAACTACAACACCGACGCGGCGGGCGCGCAAGCTGTCGTTGAGGAAATTGAGTCGCTCGGCCGCGCGGCGTTCTCCGTGCAGGCTGACGTCGGCGTCGCCGCCGAGGTGGACGCCATGTTCGCGGAGGTCTTCCGCCGGTTCCCGCGGCTTCACATCCTCGTGAACAACGCCGGCGTCCAGACGTGGAAGGGGCTGCTCGATCTGGAAGAGAGCGAGTGGGACCGGGTCATCAGCACGAACCTGAAGGGCTGCTTTCTCTGCACCCAGAGGGCGGGGCGGCACATGAAGGAGCAGGGCGGCGGGCGCATCATCAATATCGGCTCCGGGTGCAACCGAATCGCATTTCCGAAGCTGGTGGACTACACGGCCAGCAAGGGCGGCATCGAGATGTTCACGAAGGTGGCCGCGGTGGAACTGGGGCCGCACAAGATCACGGTCAATTGCGTGGCTCCGGGCGCCGTTGAGATCGAGCGCACCCGGCAGGAGACGGGGGACTATGCGGCGACGTGGTCGAGCCTGACGCCGCTGGGGCGCATCGGCTACCCGCAGGACGTTGGGCGAGCGGTAGCGTTCCTGGCTGGGGAGGAGGCGGACTTCATCACGGGCCAGACGATCTGGGTGGACGGCGGGCTGTTCAGCCGTCCGGCCTGGCCGTACGAGTGATGTGTGGCCGGATTCTGACAGCCGCCGATGAACGCCGATCAACGCGGATTTCACACCCTGCATTCGATTCCAGGTTCCGGCAGAGGCGCTCCGGCAAGCGCCGTCAACCGGTGGGCGGGGCAGGGCGGTAGCATGAAGTCGTGGCCCGAGGGTGGGAGAGCAAGTCGGTCGAGTCCCAGATCGAGGATGCCGAAGACCGGCCCCGTTCCCCGCAACGCCGGCTATCGCCTGAGGAAATCGAGCGGCAGAGGAAGCTGGACGGCCTGAGGTTGTCGCGAACCCGCGTGGTGCACGACCTGGAAGCGGCGCGGAATCCGCGGTACCGGACGCAACTGGAAGCCGCGCTGGCCCATCTTGACCGGGAGATAGCCTTGCTTGGCGCAGGGGGAGAGGGAGCCGCGGGCGATCATGAACACGCCGTCTGACGGCGGCAGCCGGCGGGGAGGCGACGGAACGAAGTTCGGTTGCCCGCATGTTTTTCGCTGTGATAGGTTAGACCTTCTGAGCCTCTTTCCGCGGTTTCTGAAGGCGCTCCCAGCCGGCTATCCATGGACGCAATCTTGAACGCCCTGGGCGGGCTTCTGCTGAAGGCCCTGCCCACCTTCTTGCTCCTCCTGCTGCTGCATCTGTACCTGAAGCGGGTGTTCTACCGTCCGCTGGAGAAGGTTCTCCAGGCGCGGTTTCAGTCCACCGAGGGAGCGCGAAAGCTGGCGGCCGAGAGCATGCAGAGAGCTTCAAAGAAGGCGGCTGAATACGAGGCGGCCATCCGCGAGGCGCGGGCGGGCATCTACCAGGAGCAGGAAGAGGCGCGGAGACAGTGGCGCAACATGCAGGCGGAATCGCTCGCGGAAGCGCGCCGCGCCGCCGACTCCCGCATCAAGGAAGCCAAGGCGCAGATTGCCAGCGAAGCGGTTGGCGTGCGGCGCACGCTTGAGGCGCAAACCGAAACACTAGCCGCGCGCATCGTGGAGTCGCTGTTGGAAGGAAAGGCGAATTGAGGCGCATCGCCGTTGTTTCATTCCTGACCCTGGCGCTGGCGGCGACACCGGCACCGGCCCAGCATGCCTCCCAAGGCGGAGAGGCGTCGCACGGCGACTCGTCCCACGCATCGAGCGACATCTGGTGGAAGTGGGTCAATTTCGCGATTCTCGCGGGCGCGCTTGGCTACCTGATCAGGAAGAAGGCGCCCGCCTTTTTCGCCGGGCGCGACGAGCAGATCCGCCAGGGCATCGAGGAAGCCACAAGGCTGCGCAAGGAAGCGGAGGAACACGCCGCGGGAATCGAGCGGCGGTTGGCCAACCTGGCCCTGGAGATCGAGGCGATGCGGCGGGAGGCCCAGGAGGAGATGGCCGCCGAGAGCGAGCGCACGCGCCAGGAAACGGAGCAGGCCCTCGGGAAAGTTGCTGTGCACGCCGAACAGGAAATCGATGCCGCGGCGAAGGCCGCCGTAATGGAATTGAGGGCGCACGCGGCCGAGCTTGCGCTGAAGCTTGCCGAGCAGAGGGTCCGTGACCGGATGACGCCTGGGGCGGATGAGGTCCTGCTGCGTTCCTTTGTGCACGATCTGGAGCGTCGCGCCTCGGGCCGGCCACCCGCGGAGGCGAGTTAGATGGCGCTTGCCACCGCCGCCCGCTATGCCCGCGCGCTGGCGGACCTGACAATGAAACCGGGCTCCGGCCTGGATCCGCAGGCTGCCGCGGGCGAGCTGCGCGCCTTCGAAGCGGCGCTGGCGGCGTCTCGCGATTTGCGTCACGTCCTGCTTTCGCCGGCCGTCGCGCCGCCCCGGAAGCGCGCCTTGATCACTCGGCTGGCGGCGGCGCTGGGTCTTTCGAAGGTGGTGCGAAACTTCCTGTGCGTCGTCGTTGATCGCCGGCGCATCCAACTCCTCGGCGAGATCCGGCAGGCGTTCCAATCGATGGTGGATCAGCGCCTGGGGATCGGACGGGCCGAGGTAGTCTCGGCGCGCCCGTTGAGCGCGGAGCAGCAGGCGTCGGTGATCGCGCATCTTGGCCGCCTCACCGGCCGGAGAGTGGAGGCGAGCTATTCGGTTGACGAGCGGCTGATCGGCGGCGTGGTTGCCCGCATCGGCTCGACCATTTACGACGGCTCGGTGCGGGGCCGGCTGGACGGGCTGCGCCGCAGGCTGGTCTTGGAAGAGGAGGCAGCGGGCCGGGGTTGACGCCCCCGCCCTCCATCGGCATTCTATGGCTCAAATACGAGCGGATGAAATCGCGCAGGTACTACGGGACGAAATCGAGAATTACGAGAAAGCGGTCAGTGTCGCCGAAACCGGCTACGTGATCTCGGTCGGAGATGGCATCGCCCGGATCCACGGCCTCGAGCTGGCCATGGCCGGAGAGTTGATTGAGTTCCCGCACGGAGTGTCCGGCATTGCCCTGAACCTGGAGGAAGACCAGGTGGGCGCGGTGCTGCTGGGGGAATACCAGGAGATCCGCGAGGGCGACGAAGTGCGCCGGACGGGGCGGATCATGTCGGTGCCTGTCGGCGAGGCGTTGGTAGGCCGGGTGGTCAACCCGCTCGGGCAACCCATCGACGGCCGCGACCCGATCGTCACCGAGCACTACAACGCGCTGGAGCGGCTGGCGCCAGGCGTCGTGGAACGGCGGCCGGTGAAGGAACCGTTGCAGACCGGGATCAAAGCGATCGACGCCATGATTCCGATTGGCCGCGGCCAGCGTGAGCTGATCATCGGCGACCGCCAGACGGGCAAGACCGCCCTGATCCTGGACACCATCCTGAACCAGAAGGGCGGGGACGTGATCTGCATCTACGTCGCCATCGGCCAGAAGCGGTCCACCGTAGCCCAGGTGGTGAAGACCCTGGAGGATTACGGGGCCATGGACTACACCATCGTGGTGGCCGCCACTGCGTCGGACCCCGCGCCGATGCAGTACATCGCACCCTATGCCGGCTGCGCCATGGGTGAGTACTTCCGCGACCGCGGGCGCCACGCGGTGTGCTTCTATGACGACCTGTCCAAGCACGCCGCCGCTTACCGCGAGATTTCGCTGCTGCTCCGCCGGCCGCCGGGCCGGGAGGCATACCCGGGAGACGTGTTCTATCTCCACAGCCGGCTGCTGGAGCGAGCGGCCAAGCTCTCCGACGCCAACGGCGGCGGTTCGCTGACGGCGATTCCGGTGATCGAAACGCAGGCCGGCGACGTGTCGGCCTACATCCCGACCAACGTCATCTCGATCACGGACGGCCAGATCTACCTGGAAGCCGACCTGTTCAATTCCAATATCCGCCCGGCGGTCAACGTCGGCCTCTCGGTGAGCCGCGTGGGCGGCAACGCGCAGGTGAGAGCGATGCGGCAGGTGGCGGGAACGCTGCGCCTGGAGCTGGCGCAGTACCGCGACCTGGCGGCATTTGCGCAGTTCGGCTCCGACCTCGACAAGGCATCCCAGGCGCAGTTGAACCGGGGCCGTCGGCTGACGGAGATCCTGAAGCAGGGCCAGTACGAGCCGCTGCCGGCGGAGAACCAGATCCTGGGGATCTTCGCCGGCACGAACGCCTATCTCGATGACCTGCCGGTGGAGGCGTGCCGGCAGTTCGAGGAGGAGTTGTACCGGTTCACCGACAACCACCGGCCCGGCGTGCTGAAACAGCTCCGCGAAAGAAAGGTGATCGACGACAACCTCCGCGCGGAGATGCACGCGCTGCTCAAGGAATTCAAGGAGCGTTTTGTGGCCGAGCATGGAAAGGCCGCCTGACGGGAGGCCATGCCCAGCCTCATCGACATCCGACGCCGCATCCGGTCGGTCAAGAGCACGCAGCAGATCACCAAGGCCATGAAGATGGTGTCGGCGGCGAAGCTGCGGCGCGCGCAGGACCGCGCGCTGTCGGCGCGCCCATATGCGGCGATGCTCGCCCGGGTGCTCGCCGACGTGGCCGCCGCGGCCAAAGCCGACGAGCGCACCGCGTCGCATCCCCTCCTGGCCCAGCGGCCCGAAAGGCGTGTTCAGCTTGTGCTGCTTACTTCGGACCGGGGCTTGGCCGGCGCCTTCAACTCGAACCTGATCAAGGGCGCGCAGAAGTTTGTCGAGGACCATGGCGGCGCCGAGGTTCTCATGGAGGTGGTCGGGCGGAAGGGCCGGGACTTCTTTCGCAAGCGCGCCGCCGCGATCACCGGCGAGCACCTGGGCATCAGCGAGAAAGCTGCCTACGCGGATGCCGCCGGGATCGCCCGGGTGGTGTCGGCACGGTTCGCCGGCGGCGAGGTGGACGCGGTTTATCTGCTGTACAACGAATTCAGGAGCATCCTGTTGCAGCGGCTGACGGTGACGCGGATTTTGCCGGTGACGGTTCCCGAGAATGCGCGGGTGATCGATTACATCTACGAGCAGCCGGCCGAGGAGCTGCTGGGGCAATTGCTGCCGCGGTACGTCGGGATCCAGGTCTACCAGGCGCTGCTTGAAACGGCCGCGGCGCAACAGGCGGCGCGCATGACCGCCATGGACGCGGCCACCTCGAACGCCGCTGAGATGATCGATAAGCTGACGCTGTACATGAATCGCGTGCGGCAGGCGAGCATCACCAAGGAGCTGATTGAGGTAGTCAGCGGGGCGGCGGCAGTGGAATGAAGAGGGGAAGCAGCCGGCACGCGGACAACGCCGGCTGGCGCTGATGCTCGGAGCGGTAGCGAGGTCTTATGGAAGGATCGACGAATAACGTTGTTGGCAGGGTGATCCAGGTGGCCGGCCCGGCCGTGGACATCCAGTTTCCCGATGGCCAGATTCCGGTCATCAACACGGCCGTCCGCATCACGAGCGAGGGCTTCGACGTCCCGCAGCCGATCGACATCATCACCGAAATCGCCCAGCACATTGGCGAGGGCCGCGTGCGCACCATCGCGCTCCAGCCGACCGACGGCCTGGTGCGGGGCATGAAGGCGATCAGCCTGGACCGGCCGGTGACCGTGCCCGTCGGCAAGGAGACGCTGGGGCGGGTGATCAACGTGATCGGCGAGCCGGTGGACCACATGGGGCCGCTGGAGGCGAAGAAGTTCTACCCGATCCACCGTCCGGCGCCCAGTTTCGAGGAACAGTCCACCGAGCTCGAGATGTTCGAGACCGGCATCAAGGTGGTGGATCTGCTGGAACCGTACCTGAAGGGCGGCAAGATCGGGCTGTTCGGCGGCGCCGGCGTCGGCAAGACGGTCATTATTCAGGAACTGATCCACAACATCGCCATGGAGCACGGCGGCGTGTCGGTCTTCTCGGGCGTGGGCGAGCGCACGCGCGAGGGCAACGACCTGTGGCTGGAGATGCAGGAATCGGGCGTGATCGACCCCAGGGACTGGCAGAAGTCCAAGTGCGCCCTGATCTATGGGCAGATGACGGAGCCCCCGGGGGCGCGCCTCCGGGTGGGCCTCACCGGCCTGACCGTCGCCGAGTACTTCCGCGACGAGGAAGGCCAGGACGTGCTGCTGTTCATCGACAACATCTTCCGGTTCACGCAGGCGGGCTCGGAGGTGTCGGCGCTGCTCGGGCGGATGCCCTCCGCGGTCGGCTACCAGCCGAACCTGGCCACCGAGATGGGCGAGTTGCAGGAGCGGATCACTTCCACCAGGAAGGGATCGATTACGTCCGTGCAGGCGATCTACGTGCCGGCCGACGATTACACCGATCCGGCGCCCGCGACGACGTTCGCGCACCTCGATGCGACGACGAACCTGTCGCGCGCCATCGTCGAGCTGGGCATCTATCCGGCGGTAGACCCGCTGGCGTCGACTTCGCGGATTCTGGATCCGCGCATCGTTGGCGAGGAGCACTACGGCACCGCGCAGCAGGTGAAGCAGATTCTGCAAAGGTACAAGGACCTCCAGGACATCATCGCCATTCTGGGGATCGACGAGCTGTCGGACGAGGACAAACTCACGGTGGCGCGCGCCCGCAAGATCCAGAAGTTCCTGTCGCAGCCCTTCCACGTGGCCGAAGCGTTCACGGGGCGGCCGGGCAAGTACGTCAAGGTGCAGGACACGATCCGCGGCTTCCAGGAGATCGTTGATGGCAAGCACGATGACGTGCCCGAGCAGGCCTTCTACATGGTGGGTACCATCGAGGAGGCGCTGGAGCGGGCCGAGGAGCTGAAGAAGGCGGCGGCGTAAAGACAATGGCGGAGACCTTCGAGCTGGAAGTGGCGACGCCCGAGCGGCTGCTGGTGCGCGAGCGCGTCACCGAGGCGCAGATCCCCGCGGCCAAGGGCTACATCGGCGTGAGGCCCGGGCACGCGCCGCTGCTCTCCGCGCTCGGCGCCGGCGAGCTGACTTACGTGGCCGAAGGCCGGAGGCGGCACATGGCCTTGAGTGACGGCTGGGTGGAGGTGCTCGCGGACCACGTGCGAGTGCTGGCGCAGGTGGCCGAGAAGGCGGATGAGATTGATGTGAAGCGCGCCGAAGCGGCGCTCCGCCGGGCGCAGGACCGGCTGTCGCACCCCGACGTGGCGCTGGACGTGGCTCGCGCGCTGAACGCCCTCAAACGTGCCGAGGCGCGCCTGCAAGCCGCGTCGAAGAAATAGACCGCAGCAGACAGCAGCGCCCGGCGCGACCGCGACTGCGGTACACTGAAAATTCTCGGGCCGTGGCGCAGCCTGGCTAGCGCGCTTGCTTGGGGTGCAAGAGGTCCCGGGTTCAAATCCCGGCG
>CAYZJD010000053.1:0-10077 GCA_964478455.1 uncultured Solibacteraceae bacterium
TTTCAAGCAGAAGACGGCATACGAGATCTAGTACGGTCTCGTGGGCTCGGAGATCGTGACCTTCAGCAACGCTCAGGGCACGGCCAACGTCACCTTCGACACCGGCACGGGCGCATCGGTGGCCACGGCCATCAATGCGATTAACGCGCAGGCGGCGGCGATCGGGATTTACGCCGTTTACGATGCGGCCGGCACGGGCCTGTCGATTCAGAGCAACAGCAGCTTCACGCTGGTGGAGACCCAGGCGGCCACTACCGGCGACGTGATCACCGGCGGGGCCGGCGCCAAGACGGTGACGGCGCCGGCGGCGGGCGCGACCTCGACGGCGAATGCGCTGGCCGCCCTGACCGCTCTGACCGCGTCGGTGACGGTGCTCGGCTCGGTGCAGGGCCGGGTCGGAACCGGCCAGAACAAGCTGTACTACGCCATCCAGCTCGCGCAATCGCAGGTGTCGAGCTTCTCGGCAGCCGAGTCGCGGGTCCGCGACGCGGACATCGCGGCCGAGGCGGCGAACCTGACGAAAGCCCAGGTGCTGGAGCAGGCGTCGCTGGCGGCGATGGCGCAAGCCAATGCGTCGCCGCAGTCGGTGTTGGCCCTGTTGCGGGCTTAGCCGGCTCGTGGCCCGTAGCCCGCGGTCCGTGGCGATGTTTGCCGACGGGCCGCAGGCCGCGGGCCACGCCTTTTTCGGAACATCATGAGCGTCACCAGCACCGTCTTCTCCGGCACGAGCCGCTTCTCGGCGGATTTCCAACAGATCATCGACCGGAGCGTCTCGATCGCCTCGCTCGGGCTGATGCAACTGGAGAACGGGCGGGCGGCGCTCAACGACCGGTCGGCCGCTCTGAGTTCGCTCGACACCAGGTTCAGCGCGCTCGAAGATGCGATCGCCGCGCTGGCGACGGCGCTCGACACGGGCTCGTACTCGCTGTCGAACTCTGACGGGACGGTGGTCGCGGCCAGCCTGGCAGCAGGCGCGCTGGCGGGGACGTATACGGTCGAGGTCGTCAATGCGGGCACGTACACCAGCGCAATGAGCGCCGACGATCTTCCCAAGGTGGACGACGCCGGCCTGGAGAGCATCAGCACTGCGGCGAGCTTCACGCTCACCGTGGACGGTGTCGAGTACACCATCGAGCCCGCGGCCAATACGCTGGCGGCGCTGGCCGAGGCGATCAACGCGGAGACGGACGCGGAGGTGGAAGCGACGATCGTCAACATCGGCCCTCCCGAGGCGGCCGACTACCGGTTATCCCTCAAGAGCGCGAAGCTGGGAGCGGTTGCGCTTCAGCTCAACGACGGAACCCGGGATCTCATGACCACGCTGGCGACCGGGACAAACGCAATGTACAAGGTGAACGGCCAGCCGCTGGCGGGGATTACCAGCAGCTCGCGGTCGGTCGCGATCGCGCCAGGCCTGAGCCTGACGATGCTCAAGACGGGCACGGCGACGCTCACGGTGGCGCGGGGCACGGAAGGGATCAGCAACGCGCTCTCTTCATTCGTGGCGGCGTACAACGCGGCGGTGGACGAGCTGGACACGCACCGCGGAGAGAACGCCGGCGCGCTCGAGGGGGACAGCGTTCTCTTTACGCTCTCGGAGGCGTTGCGGGCGATCACGCACTACAACTCCGGAAGCGGCGCCATCGATTCGCTGACGGCGCTCGGCCTGCGGTTCGATGATCAGGGAAAGCTGTCGCTCGATGGCAACGCGTTTGCCTCGGCGGCCGCCGAGGGGTTCCCGGCGCTGGAGGAATTCTTCGGGGAGGCGGCCACCGGTGGTTTCCTCAAGCTGGCCACGGACGCCCTCGACGGGCTGCGGGACGAGGCGGACGGAGTGCTCACGGCGGCTCTCGATTCGCTCGACGGGCAGATCAAGAACCAGGACGAACGGATCGCTGAGGAACAGGACCGGATCGACCGGTTGGAGGAGTCGCTGATCGAGCGGATGGCGGCCGCCGACGCCTTGATCGCCTCGCTCGAGCGGCAGGTGCAGTACTTCACCGGGCTGTTCGAGTCGCTGCGGATCGCCCGGGAGCGGAGCGGATGAGCGGGCGCAAGGAGGCGGCGCGCCAACTGGAGGCGGCCATCGCCGCGGGCTCGTACGGGGAAGCGGAGAAGCTGGCTGAGGAGTGCCAGCGGCAGGTGGAGGAGGAACTCCGGCGTCTGCCGGTCTCCGAGCCCCGGGCCCTCTGCCTCTGCGGCGAGGCCCGGGACCTTTTCGAGCGCGCGCGCCGGGCAGTCCACGCTGACCGTGCCTGCGCCAATGCCAGGCTGGAGCGGCTGGCCGCCGCGCGGTTCTATCGGCGTCCGCCCCGGCCGCGGGCGAGGTTCGCCGCCGAGGGCTAAGCCCGCCCCGGAGCGGCGATTCCTCGCCGGCCGCCAATCTTTCGTCGTCCCACTCCGGCGGTCCCTGCCACTATCCCTTTGCGAATCAGACGACTGGGTGTGGAATCGCACTTGCCCTGCTAGCTGCCGGCATGCTGGATCGGATCGCCGGCCGGCTGGAGCGCTGCCTGGATCTGCTGAGTTTCCGCCAGAAACTGGTGGCCGGCAACATCGCCAATGCAGACACGCCGGGCTACCGGACTCGTGACATCGATTTCCAGTCGGAACTGCGGAGCGAAATCGCCGGCGCGCCGCGGGCGGTGGAGGTGGACGGGCTCAAGGTGAACAACGACGGCAACAACGTGAGCCTGGACCGGGAAGCGCGCTTGCTGGCGGAGAACGCGATCCGCTTCAACATCGTCGCCAGCCTGCTCAGGGCGGAGTTGCGAAGCGTGAAGTCGGCGATTCAGGAAGGGAGGAACGGATGAGCCTGTTCGGAGCGCTGTCGGTGAGCGCATCAGGAATGGCCGCGCAGCGGACCCGGGCCGAATTGCTGGTGGAGAATCTGGCCAACGCGGAGACGACACGCACCCCCGAGGGTGGGCCCTATCGCCGGAAGGATGCGGTCTTCGCCAGCGAAGAAGTGAACTCGCCGTTCGCGTCGGTATTCGAGAGCCTGTCCGATCCTCCGCTGGCGGGGGTGAAGGTGAGCCAGATCGTGGTGGACGCGCGCGAGCCGGAGCGCCGCTACCTGCCGGGCCATCCGGACGCGGACGCCGGCGGCTACGTGGCCTTCCCGCGGGTGAACCCGGCCGAGGACATGGTGGACCTGCTGGCAGCCTCGCGCGGGTATCACGCCAACGTGGCGGCGATGACGGCGGTGAAAGACATGATCCACCGCTCGGTCGAGTTGCTGCGTTAAGAGGCGCCGGCAATGCCTTCACCGATCTCCGGCACGGGCGCCATCCGGCCGCCCGATTGGATCAAACCACAGGAGACTGCGCCGAGCGCGAATGATTTTCGATCGGCGCTGGAAGGCGCGATCCGGCGTGTCGAGGGCAGCCGGGTCGAGGCCCGGGCGGCGGTGGAGCGGTTCCTGACCGGGGAGGCCGAGGACCTGCACACGGTGGCGCTCGCGACCGAGCGGGCCGAACTGGCCTTCGATCTGTTCCTCCAGGTGCGCAACAAAGTGGTGCAGGCCTACCAGGAGATCATGCGGATGCAGATGTAAAGGCCGCGACTAAGGCCACAGGAGACCGGACAACGGCATGGGGCAGTGGAAGAATCTGCTCAACAACCTGACAGTAGCGCAGCGGGTGACGATCCTGGTTCTGGCTTTGGCGGTGGGCTTGGGCCTGTTTACGCTAGTGCGCTGGCGCCGCGAAAGCAACTTCAGGCCGCTTTACACGGGCTTGAGCGCGGAGGATGCCGGCGCGGTGGTGGCGCGGCTGAGGGAGACGGGCGCGGACTACCGGCTCTCGGAGGACGGCGGGACCGTGCTGGTGCCCTCCGAGAGCGCGGCCGAGTTGCGGCTCCAGATGGCCTCGGTGGGACTGCCTAAAAGCGGCCGCATCGGCTTCGAGCTGTTCGACCGCAACACGTTCGGGGCCACGGAGTTCACCGAGCAGGTGAACTACCGGCGGGCGCTCGAGGGCGAGCTGGAACGGTCGGTGATGTCGATGGCGGAGGTCGAGAAGGCGCGTGTCCATCTGACATTTCCCAAAGATTCTGTCTTTCTTGAGTCGCGCCAGCCGGCCAAGGCGAGCGTGATGGTGAAGCTCAGGACGGGCGCGCGTCTCACGGCCGGCAACGTCCAGGCGATCGCGCACCTGGCGGCCAGCGCCGTCGAGGGACTCGCGCCGGAGATGGTCTCGGTGCTGGACATGCACGGCAACCTTCTCAACAGGCCGAAGCGGGCGTTGCCGGGAGAGGGCGAGGAGGCTTCCGAGGCGGCGTTGTCCTACCGGCAGAGCGTTGAGTGGGACCTGCTCGCCAAGATCCATTCGACGCTCGATCCGCTGTTGGGGGCGGAGAAGTTTCGGGCCGGCGTTTCTGCGGACTGCGATTTCTCGAGTGGAGAACAGAGCGAGGAAACGTTCGACCCGGCGCGGTCGGTGATGCTCACCTCGCAGAAGACCGAGGAGATGACTGGGGCGGGCGGGGCAAGCGGCGTGCCCGGCACGGCGTCCAACCTGCCGCGGCCGACCTCCAGGCCGGGTGCCGCTTCTTCCGGCGTCTCGCGGCGCACGGAGAACATCTCGTATCAGTCGAGCCGGATTGTAAGGCGGGTGAAGCTGCCTCAGGGGACGCTCCGCCGCCTGTCGATCGCCGTGCTGATCGACCAAGGGGCACGCTGGGAGGGAGAGGGTGCCAAGCGGCGGCGCGTGCTCGAACCACCCCCGCCGGACAAACTCAAGTCGATTCGCGACGTGGTGGCGGCGGCCACCGGATTGCAGCCCGACCGCGGCGATCAGTTGATCGTCGAGTCCTTGCCGTTTGAATCCACCCTGCGAGACGAACCGATGGTTTCGGCTCCCGTTCCGGCTCCAGCGCCATCCGGAGGATGGCCGCCGTGGCTGGAGCCGCTCGCAAGAGCGCCCAAATGGGTGCAGTGGGCCATGACAGGAGCGGCCGTGCTGCTCCTGGTCCTGGCCGCCGGCGCGGTGTTGTTCTTTAGACGGCGCGGCCACCTGGAGGCCGAAGCCAGCACGCAAGCGAGCCTGCCGCAAGGAACCGGCGCGGCGAGTGCCGGGGCGGCGGTAGCGACATCGAAAGGGGAGAGGCGGCTGGACGCCGAGGCGGCGGCCTTGCTCGAGCTGGGACCGGCGCCGACCAAGAAGTCCGACGTACTGGTGGCGCACCTCCGGGAACAGATCAAGAAGGATCCGGCGGCGCCGGCGCAGGTGCTCCAGACCTGGCTGACCGAGGAGCGGGAATAACGTCATGCCTCGTACCATTGCTGGGTCTGAGCCTCGCTGCGTGTGGAGCGCGCAGTCTTGCGCGCCACGCTGGCAGTCCTGCCGGCGGATAGCCGCGGCGGACGGGGCACTGCCGACGCGACCGCCGGCATTGCGGGCCTGGCGGCCCGCTCCACCGGGGAGGATCTGCACCCCGAAATGTAGGAACTCCAGCGGCAGGCCTTCAGCCTGCCGCCCCGCAGGTGAAAGCGCCTGCGCCACCGCGTCATGATCGTTAACACGGGACGGGCCGCGCTGGCGATTCCGGGGATCCGCAAGGCGGCAATCTTGCTGATGATCCTCGGCGAGGAATCGAGCGCCGAGCTGATGCGGCAGTTCAGCGACGACGAAGTTCAGTTGGTAAGCCGCGAGATCGCCCGCATCTCGGCGATCAGCCCGGAGCAGGGGGAAGCAGTCCTCGAAGAGTTCCACCAGATGACGCTGGCCCGGGACTACGTCATCAAGGGCGGACTGGACCATGCCCGCCGGCTGCTGGTAACGGCGTTCGGCACGGACGCGGCCGACAAGATCCTGTACCGGCTGACCAAGACGCTACACGCCGAGCAGACCGATTTCACCGCGTTGCAGAAGGCCGATCCGCAGCAACTGGCGCGGTTCGTGGCGAGCGAGCACCCGCAGACAGTGGCGCTGATCGTCTCGCAGCTCAACCCGGCGCAGGGGGCGGCGCTGCTAATGTCGCTGCCTGGCAGCATTCGCTCGGACGTTGCCATGCGGATGGCGAACCTCGATCAGATCTCGCCGGAGATCATCAATAAGATCGCGGAGATCATCCATCAGCGGCTGAAAGGGATCGGCGAGCTGAGTCGGCAATCTTACGGCGGCGTGCGGGCGCTGGCCGAGCTGCTGAACCGGCTGGACTCCGGCGCGACCAAGGAAATCCTCGAGGACATCGGGCAGCAGGATGTCACCCTGGCCGACAAGGTGCGGCGCCTGATGTTTGTCTTCGAGGACCTGCTGCTGATCGACGCCAACGGCATCAAGGAGATTCTGGCGAAGGTGGACCGCAAGCTGCTGACGCTGGCGCTCAAGGGTACGAGCGAGCAGTTGCGCAACCACATACTGGCGTCGATGTCGCAGCGCGGCAAGGAGATGCTGGTGGAGGACATGGAGGCGCTCGGGCCGGTGAAGATCAAGGAGGTGGAGGCGGCGCAGCAGGCGATCATCGCGGTGGTGCGGCAACTGGAGTCCGACGGCGTCCTGAGCCTCAAGGAGGCGGCTGGCGAGCAGTATGTCGTGTAAAGTGCTGCGGGCGGCGCAGGCGGACCGGGCCCAGAGGTTGCAGTGGCCCGGCCCGGACAGCCCGCCGGCCGGCGGCCCGGCTTTCTCGCGCGCCCCCTGGGACCGATCGGCGGGCCGCAGCCCCGGCGATGAGGAGACGCGTGTTCGCGACGCTCACCGGGCGGGTTTTGCCGAGGGAGAATCAGCCGCGCGCCGGGAGATCGAGCCGGTGGTCGAGCGGCTGGCGCGGGCCATCGAGTCGCTCGCGTCGATGCGGGGGCGGCTGAGGCGGTTGGCCGAGGAGGACGTGGTGCGGCTGGCGATGGCGATCGCGCGGCGGATTCTGCGGCGGGAACTGGCGGTGGACCCGCAGGCGGTCGAGGGGCTCGCGCAGGCGGCGCTTCAAAGGCTGCAATCCGAGGAGACCGCGCGCGTGCGAGTGCATCCGGCGCTGGCGCAGGCGCTCGTGTCCGCGCTGGGGCGGGTGGCGCCGGGCCAGGCGATCGAGGTGGTCGCCGACGCAGGCCGCGAGGCCGGAGACGTGGTCTTCGAGACCGAACGCGGCAACCTGGACGCGTCCGTGGAAACGCAGCTTCAGGAGATCGAGCGCGGGCTCGCGGACCGCCTGCGGCGATGATGAACCAGGACGAGCCCATCCGGCTGGAGCGGTACTTCGCGGCGGTCGATGAGATCGACCCGCTGCGCCGGACCGGCGAGGTGACCCAGCTCGTCGGGCTGCTGGTGGAGTCGCGCGGGCCGGCGGCGGCAGTCGGCGATTTTCTCGAAATCCTGTCGGCGGCGGGGCGGCGGATTCGCGCCCAGGTCATCGGCTTCCGGGACGGGCGGGTGCTGTCGATGCCGCTCGAGGAAACGGGCGGGCTGAAGCTGGGCGATATGGTGGTGGCGCGCAGCGAACAATCCCGCGTGAAGGCGGGGCCAGCTTTGCTTGGCAGAGTACTCGACGGCTTCGGACGGCCGATGGATGGCGGGACCGACATCGAGGCCGAAGCCTGGTACGAGCTGTACAAAGCGCCTCCGGGTCCGCTCGAGCGGGAACACATCACCGAGCCGCTGGCCACCGGCATTCGCGCCATCGATAGCCTGATTCCGTGCGGCAAGGGCCAGCGGGTCGGCATTTTCGGCGGTAGCGGCGTCGGCAAGAGCACGCTGCTCGGGGCGATGGCGCGGCACAGCTCTTGCGACGTGAGCGTCGTCGCGCTCATCGGCGAGCGCAACCGTGAAGTGCGTGCGTTTCTCGAACAGGAGCTGGGCGAGGAAGGCAGGAAGCGCTCGGTGGTCGTGGCTGCGACCTCCGACCGCCCGGCGCCGCTGCGCGTGCGGGCCTGCTTTGTCGCGCTGGCCGTCGCCGAATACTTCCGTGACCGGGGGGCTGATGTGCTGCTGGTCATGGACTCGGTGACGCGCCTGGCGATGGCACAACGCGAAATCGGGCTGGCCGCGGGCGAGCCTCCCAGCCAGAAAGGCTACACCCCATCGGTCTTTCACTTGCTCCCGAAAGTGTTTGAGCGCGCCGGCAATTTTCGACGCGGCTCGATCACCGGTTTTTTCACGGTGCTGGTCGAGGGAGACGATTTGACCGAGCCGGTCTCGGACGCCGTGCGCGCCATTCTGGACGGCCACATTGTCCTCTCGCGGCAGCTCGGCGCCGCCGGCCATTACCCGGCCATCGACGTTCTTCAGTCAGTCAGCCGCCTGGGCCCGCATGTAGCCGGCGTTGAAGACCAGCACGCCCGCAAGGTTCGTGAGGCGCTCGCCGCACACCGGCAGGCGGAGGACCTCATCCAGCTTGGGGCCTATGTCGCCGGCTCCAATCCGCGGGTGGATTCTGTGCTCCGCGCGCAAACCGAGTTGGCCGGCTTCTTGCGCCAGGATGCTTCCATCAAGTCCCCGCTCGAAGAGACGCGCGCCCGCCTGGCGGCGCTGGCGTCGCTGCTTTAGCGGCCCGTGGCGAAACCTTTGCCGGCGCAGTTCGTGACGCAGGTCGCTGACCTGCGCACGGCCTATTCATCATCCTGCTAGCGGGGCCGGACGCAATGCAATCCTTTCGATTCCGGCTGGAGAGAGTGCTGGCGTGGAGGAAGACACAACTCGAGATCGAGGAGTCCCGGCTGAAGCAGCTCACCGCGGAACTGGCGCAACTGGAACGCGCTCGCGAGGATCTGGAGCTTGCGCGCGCGGCCGCGCGCAAGACGCTGGACCTTTGCGCGACTGTGGACGGAAGCGAACTCGAGACCCTGGCTCGCCATCTTCGCTGCCTTAGGGAGGCTGAACGCACACTCGCCGCCCGCCGCCAGCAACAAGCGTGCCGCATCGCCGGACAACAGGAGGTTGTTGTGGAGGCAAGGCGCCGGCTGCGGCTGCTGGAACGCCTGCGTGCGAGACGCTACAACGAATGGAGGGCGGAAGCGGACCGGGAGATGGAGGCGTTTTCGACGGAGATGTTCCTGGCGCGTTGGAACCGCGACAGCGGGTCCTGAACGGGGCGTTCCCCGCGCACCTCGGACGCGGCCCGGGCGGAAAACTCAAACCTCTCCGCGCCCGGCCGATAAGCTGCCTGGTGAGCGAGTTCCTCGCAAACGCGGAGCGGCTTCTGGAATCGGCCACCGCGGCGGCACGGACAGGATGTCCCCCGAGCGACATGGTCGTTCTGATCGGGAACTCCGGCGCGATCGAGATGATTGCCGGTTCGGACTGGCCGCTCGAGTCGCTGCGGCTGGAACGGGGCGCGCGGATGGCGTTTCGCGTGCGACCGCAGCGCCGCAAGGTGCGTGTGGAAGGGTGCGGCAGCGAGGAGAGTTGCCTGCTCGAAAGGGAGACCGTGACACCCGCGGGCCCGCTCCGGCAGGCCGCCTATTCCCTCCGACCGGCGGGCGGGGAACTCGTCGCTTGGCCGGCGGCTGGCTTTCGCCGTGCTTCCAGTCTGTCCAGGATCTGGTGGACATAGTTCACCGTTTCCGGGATCGAAGGTACGCCGCCGGCCTCTTCCACCCGTGATGGGCCGGCGTTGTAAGCCCCGAGCGCGAGAGTGAGATCGCCATCGAAGCGAACCAGCAATTGCTTCAGGAACCTTGCGCCGGCATCGACGTTCTGCCTGGGATCGAACGGGTCCTGCACCCCGAGCAGCGCGGCCGTTTCCGGCATCAGCTGCATCATGCCGAGCGCGCCTTTGCGGGAGACCGCGCAGGGTAGATAGCGCGACTCGGTCTCGATCAGGGCGCGCAGCAACTCTGCCTCGAGGCCTTCCCTCCGCGCAGCCTCCTCGACCAGCGGCCCGGCCTGAGCTTCCGCCAGTGGCTCGCAGCGGGCTGGCGAGAGTTCCTCCGGCAGCGGTTCCGGCATATCGCCGGCGGCGCTCGGGGTGAGGCCGGCCTCGCTAGTTCTCGCATTGCGCGCTTGCCGCTCGCAAGTCTCGCGTTGCCGCTCGATGGACGCTTCCATAACAGCGGCGGTTCCGGTGACCGCCTCGGCTGCCTCGCGTTGCTTCGCGACAGACCGTTCCATGGCGAGACGGGAATCGGTCGTGGGTGCGGCCGGC
>CAYZJD010000053.1:10087-16929 GCA_964478455.1 uncultured Solibacteraceae bacterium
GTGCGGCCGGCTCGCCGGCCGAGGCGGGAGCGGCGATCAACTACACACAGATCGCCGATGTGCGCAGCCGCTTCATCGTCGCTCGCCTCGCTCAAACTCCGGCACACCGTGCCGATGAGAAGAGACGAGGGACGCTCTCAGCCGGCTGGCGCGGCCGGCGTCACGCCCCTCGGGGAGCGGCATATGGAAATCGCACCAGTGCAACGGGCTGGACCAGCCCTGGCGGGGGCGCCGCAGCCGATCGCCACCGATGAGCTGGTGGAGATCCGGGAGCTGATTCAGGCAGTGAAGGCCCTCAACTCGGCGGAGTTGTTCGGCCAGAACAGCGAACTGACCTTTCTGTTGGACCGCGAAACCCACCGGCCGATTATCCGGCTGGTGGACCGCAAGACCAAAGATGTCATCCGCCAGATCCCTCCCGAATACCTGTTGAACATGGCGGAAGTCATTGGTCGTCAGGAAGAGTGAGCGCCGGCGGCGCCGGCACAAAACGGCGATCGCGCCGATAAGGCTCTTGGAGGACGCGCGATGCCGGCCAACGCTCGAGACGCTTACCTGGAAAGCAGGATCCTGTCGGCCGATCCGATCGAACTCATCCGGATCCTCTACCGGATTGCGATCGACCGGCTGACCGAGGCGCGGCGGCGCCTCGCTCAGGGTGACATCCTCGCGCGATCGCAAGCAATCAGTCAAGCCTCGGAGGCTCTTGGTGAACTGGCCGGCTCGCTGAATCACGAAGCGGGAGGCGCATTCAGCCGCCGCCTGGCGGCGTTGTACGAATACATGCAGTGGCGTCTGGTCGAGGCCAATGCCAGGCAGAGCGAGGAACCGCTGAAGGAAGTGACGGCCCTGCTGGCGACGCTGCTCGAAGCCTGGCAGAATGTCACGCCCGCACCCCCGCCGGTGGAGTCTGATCTGACTACCGGCGATTTGCTCCAACTGGCCGCGCACACGGGCACACAGCCGGAACTCGCCGCCGAGTACGCGCCTCAGAGTTGGTGCGGGTGAACGCACCTTCATTACTTTCCTTTGTCCGGGGCATCGCTCCGCTCGAGCCCAGACACGATCAGGCGCGCCAGACCGAGGCCTCCCTGCGCCGCCAGCGAATGAGCGAACTGCTCTTCGGCGAGTTCCATCGCTGAGGATGCCGAGGGATCCTCGCCCCCTCCCAGCCATCCGGCGCCGCCCTGCTCCCGCACCGATTTGAGAAGCTGTGCGATGAGCAGCGCCTCGAACTGCCGTGCCGCTTCATCGAGGCGCACGTTGTTGTCGGCCTGCCGACCCGATGGAGCCGTCCTGGACGAGAGAGTTCCGGCCCGCACGGACGTCCCATCTAGCGACGAAATGTTCGGCGGCACTAAATCACCTCGAGCTCGGCTTCGAGCGCTCCGGCGCTGCGGAGGTTCTGGAGAATGGCGATGATGTCGCGCGGCGTGGAACCCACCGAGGTGAGAGCGCGCACCAACTCCTCAACGGTCGCCCCCTCCTTCAGCACCAGGTTCCGCGCCTTGTCTGCTTTGATCCCGACCCCCACTTGCGGGACAACCTCCGTTGTTCCCGAGGAGAGCGCCTCGGGCTGCGACACCGCCCAGCTCGTCTGGATCTCAACCGTGAGGTTGCCGTGAAGAATGGCGACGGGCGAGACCCGCGCCTCTTTGCCCAAAACGATGGTGCCGGTGCGCTCGTTGATGACCACTCGCGCCGGACGGTCCGCTTCCACCACCAGGCGCTCCAGCTCGGCGATGAATTCGATCGCCCGCGCCGAGTACGCTTCGGGAATCCGCACGCTGATGACCGCGGAGTTTTCGGCCCTGGCGAGCGGCGTTCCTTGAGGCGCAAACTTCCTGTTCACCGTTTCCGCAATGCGTGCGGCGGTGCTGAAGTCAGCCTGCCGAAGCTGGAGCCGAATCGAGGAACCGGGCGCGGCCGAGGGCGCCGGCCGCTCGATGATGGCGCCGCCGGGCACGCGTCCCACCGTGGGATGGTTGACCGTTTGACTGTTGCCCGTCCGCCCGGCGACAAAACCGCCGGTGACCACCGGGCCCTGCGCCACCGCGTACACCAGGCCGTCGGCGCCGCGCAGGCTGGTCATCACCAGCAGGCCCCCTTGCAGATTCGATGCATCGCCAATCGCCGCCGCCGTGACGTCGACCTTCATGCCCGGCTGCGCAAACGGCGGCAACGTCGCCGTGACCATCACCGCCGCGGTGTTGTTCACGCGAATCGCCTCGGGCTTCACCGAGACGCCCATGCGCTCGAGCAGATTCGTCAGGCTCTGGGCGGAGAAAACGGTCTGACGCCGATCGCCGGTGCCGGCCAGGCCGACGACCAAGCCGTAACCGATGAGCTGGTTGTCGCGCATGCCCTCCAGGGCGACGAGTTCCTTGAGGCGTGTCCCGCTCGGCAGACCCGCACCAGACGGGCGTTCGGCTATGCACGCCGGCGCCAGGAAGGCTGCGAGCAAGCAGGCTGCCATGCGCTTGGGAAGGCCAGCCGGTCTTGGTGTTCGCGCCATTTCCCGCACTCTCTTAGAACGGCAACAACCCCAGCAGCAAACGATATAGGAAGAACGGCCGGCGCACGGCATCGCTGACGACCCCCTTGCCGCTGATCCATACCTGGAGGAACGCGATCCGGTCGCTTCGCACCACGTTGCCGGGACTTAAGTCGATCGGCCGGATGACGCCGCGCACTTTCACCGTCTGCCGCTCGGAATTCACCTGGATGTCCTTGGCCGCTTCGAGAACGAGATTCCCGTTCGGAAGAACGTGCGTCACCCGCGCCGAGAGCGTCGTCGTCAGGACGGTTTCCCGGCTCGTCGTTCCCTCGCCGTTCAACTGCGACTCGCCCCCGGCATCAGCTAGGTTGGCCAGCGGCCCGGCTGCGCGCGTGAGCCCGCCCAGGGCCGCAATAGAATGTTTCGCGCTCGCCGAGCGGGACGACTTCGTCGCGCCCCTGGCCAGGGCCGAGGCGCGCTCGGCCACGAGGATCGTGACCACGTCGTCCACCCGCGCAGCACGCACGTCACGAGCGCCGTCGGCCAAGTGCGATCCGGGGATCCAGGTCGACCCCGGCGCGGCGACCTCGGCGGAACCGGCGCGCGCGAGAGCCTCCTGGATATAGCGGTCGAGCGGGCTCTCTCCTCCCGCATCGCTCTTCTTTGCCTTGCCGGCATCGGCTGCGCCGCCCAGCGTTACAACCGCCATGACAAAGGCAAGCCATCTCATCGCCGGCGCTCCCCCGGTGCGCGCATCGCCACCCCGGTGGCCAGAGCGTGTCCCTTGCCGTCCACGCACGCCCGGAAGCGCGCGCCGCTCGCCGTGTTCTTCACCCAGATCAACTCGCCGCGACGTCCCGCCGACTCGGCCCGCCCGAGGATCTCGATCTTAGCCGCTCCGTACCGTGCCTCGACGCTCACTGTTTCGCCTGCGGCGACTTCCCGGGGTGCCTCTACATCAGACGTCGAGATCGCCGCCCCCGCCGGGATCGCGTGTCGCGGCACGCAGCCGATGACCTGTTCAAGTGTGGTTGCCAGGCTCGGCGACGGGAAAACTTCAGCCGTCTCCAGGCGTAGCTGTTCCGCCGTGATCGTCCTGCCGGCTGCCAGCCGTTCCACCGCAACCACGCGACGTGAGGTCGCCGCCATCCTGACCTTAGCCCAAATTGGAAACCTGTGGTTCACGTCGTACTTCACGTACCCCCTCCAATGCATTGGTGCGTCAGGCCTTAGCTCCGCTGATCGCAGGATGCCAGAAAGAGGGAATACCACCTCTCCGGTGGGCGTCGGGTAGCGTGAGAAATCCACGATCTCGATGCGCGCCTCGGCCGGGAGCGCCGCCCGCATAGCGCCCAGCAAACGGTCCGCTTCGAGCGGGACTACTGCCCGCTCGAAGCAGACCTCGCCGCCCTCGCCGGTCAGGCTCCCGTACCGCGCCGCCAAGCGGCGAAGCTCGCCGGCGCGAAAGTACCGGCGGGCTCCCGGTGACGGCGCGTGGGCAATGTCAGCGTCCGCGCGAAGGGAAGAGAACGAAAGACCGGCGGCAGCAAGGTGCCGCCCGAGAATCCGGCTTCCTTCAACCGGCACGCAGCCCTCCGAAGCGCCACCCGCCGCCAGAAACAGGAAACAGCCGGCGCAACACAACAGCCACACAAGCCGCGCCGTCCTCATCGCGTCAGGTTGTTGACCTGCTGGGACATGTCGTCGGCCGCCTTCACTACCTTGGCGTTGGCCTCATAGGCGCGCTGGCTGACGATGAGGTTGATGAACTCCTCGACCACGCTCACGTTGGATTGCTCCAGGTAGCCCTGGAGGAGCGTTCCCATCCCTTCCTGGCCGCCGGGCGTTCCCACGGTGGGGTCGCCCGAGGCGTCCGTCGGAAGGTAGAGATTGCGGCCGATGCTGTTCAACCCCGCCGGGTTCTGGAAATTGGCGATCTGGATCTGGCCGGCCAGTTGCGCCGCCGTCTGCCCCGGCTGCGTGTAACTCACTGTGCCGTCGGCGGCTACCGTGATCGACTGCGCATCCGGCGGAATCGTGATCTGCGGCTCGATCGGATCGCCGTCGAGTGTCACCAGGTTCCCATCGCGATCCAGGTGAAACGAGCCGGCCCGCGTGTAGGCGATCTCGCCCGAGGGCTGGCGAACCTGGAAGAACCCGCGGCCCTCAATCACCAGATCGAGCGGGTTCGAGGTGGCGGCGAAGTTGCCTTGCGAGAACAGCACCTCGTTGGAGGCCGCCCGCGTCCCCAGCCCAAGCTGCAATCCCGTCGGGACGACCGTCTGCTGGCCGGCCGAAGCGCCGGGCGTCACCAGGTTCTGATAAAGCAAGTCCTGAAACTGCGCCCGGCGCGCCTTGTAGCCCACCGTGTTGGCGTTGGCCAGGTTGTGGGCGATGTTGTCCACATTCAACTGCTGGGCCACCATCCCGCTGGCAGCGCTGTACAGCGCCCGGATCATGACGGTTGCGCCTCCTCGCCGGCACTCGCCTCCGGCGCGCTGTGCCTATCGATAGTGGCCGCGATCATCCGGTCGGCTACTTCTTTCGGATACTTGCTGTAAAGGTCCGCCACCAGGCCGGCGTTCAGCTTGGCGTCGCCGACGGCAATGAGCCGCTCCGGCTCGGAACGCGTGAACGGGCCGTCGAGCGTTATCTCGATCACCTCTCCGCTTAGTTGCGCGGCGAAGTGCTCCGCCGTTTCCCGCGTGGCGAAGTGCTTCGGGTTGTAACCATACACCGATCCGTCGGGCGCCCTCCCTTCGACGCCTTCCACCCACGCCGGGGCAAACGGCGGCGTCTCGACGGTCTGCACCTCCGCTGACGCCGTTCGCAACGGCCGCGCCATCGGCGCTGCCGGCAGCGCGCCGGCCACAGCGCTTCGCGGCGAGACCGGAGGAACAACCTTGGGAATCGTCTCGGGCGGCTCCGCCTCCCGGTCCAGGAACTGCTGGAAGCGGGTCAGCCAGCCGGCCCCGCGGCCGTCGCTGTGCTTGAACAGCCCCGGCGGCAACCATGACAAATGCCAGCCAATGCCTCGAATCATGCGCTCCTTCTCCTTCTTCTTACGAGCCCGCGCGGGCCACTTCCTCGACCGACTTGCGATTCATCTCCGCGCCAACCGCAATCGCCCGCTGGAGCATCTCGAACTGGCGCAGGATGCCGATCAGCCGGACTGCTCCTTCGGCAGCCGACGCGTTCGAGCCTTCGAGACTTCCTTGGCGGATCTCGAAGCCCGCCGCCGAAAACGGCCCAGCCTGCGGATCGCCTGCGCGGTAATAGTTGTTGCCTTGCTTCTCGAGCAGCGCCGGCTCGCGGAAGTCCACGATCGCGATCTGTCCCAGCACCTGGTTCGCTTGCCTGAGGGTGCCATCGGGAGCCACCTCGATGGGGGCGGAAGATACAGCGCGCAGCTCTCCGCCACCAGCCGCGCTGACCGGGTATCCTTCCGCCGTTGTGAGCACGCCCGACGGAGCCAGCCGGAAACCCCCGTTGCGTGTATACAGTTTTCCCGCCGGCCCCTCGACCACAAAGAAGCCGCGTCCGCTGATGGCCAGGTCCAGCGGATTGCCGGTCGCATAGAGGATGCCCTGAGAAAAATCGGTCCACTGCCGCTCGATCACCGGCAACGTGGCCGGCTCGGGCGCCAAACCGTCGGCTGCCGCCTGCGCCGCCTCGGCGGACAAATAGAGACTGTAAGACTCGCGATCCACCTTGTAGCCGCTGGTGGCGGCATTGGCCAGGTTGTTGGCCAGCATTTCGAGCGATTCCATCCGCGCCCGGAGCCCGCTGGCCGCCGAAATGGTCAGTCGATCCATGCCGCCGCTCAGAGCCCAAGCAAGCATGGGACCGAAGCCGCAAGAGGCGGTGCAAACACCTCAAATGTCATCAGTACGCGCCGATGAGCAAGTGCGAGGACGAGCCGCCGCGGTGTGTCAGCTTTTCGTCCGTCCGGCGGGAATGTCACTTTTCCGTCGCCTGAGCGGCGGCTAAGCCTTTGTTTTTCAGACCCCCAACTCTGGTTCTCGTTCTGCAAGTCACTCCGGCGTGACCGGCCTTGCGCCTACCACGGTTCTGCTGGCGGCGGCCGGCTCCGCCCCGCTCGACGGACTGATTTCCGGCACGCTCGCTTCGCTCGTGTCCTCGCTCGCAGAGGCGGTCACGGGCACGACAGCGCCGGCATCTACTTCGGAGTTCGACCGGCTGTTCGAAGAGAAGCGACTCGAAACCGAATCCGCCTGGGCGCCGGTGGCAAGCCCGTCGCCGGAAGTGGTGATCAGGCAACTTCAGAATGTAGCGGCGCGGACGAGCATGTTCAGCGAAGCTGAGGGATCGCCCCTTGCGGAGG
>CAYZJD010000054.1:0-16846 GCA_964478455.1 uncultured Solibacteraceae bacterium
CCGGTCAAAATCCTCCGCTGGCATGACCACCACGGTCTCCGTGCCGTGTCGCGTGATTCGCTGAGGCCCCTCCGTCCGTGCCAGCCGGAACACTTCGCTGAGTCGCGCCTTGGCCTCCCGCAACTGCCATGGTCGTCGTGGCCTCGACGCGGCTCTCTTGATTTTGCTGCCCATTAGATTAGTCCACAGCCTTCGGCTCAAGCCTGGCTGCGCTTCTGCGCCCGGCTCCTTTCGCGCCGCCCCGTCAGCTCCCCTTCCGCGCGACGCAGTCGATCTCCACCCGGATGCCTCCCCACAAGACCGATTGGACCGTCGTCCGCGCCGGCCGCACTCCCGGGAAAAACTCGGAGTACACCTTGTTGAAGCGGTCGAACTCTTTGATGTCCGCCAGATGGCAGGTGCACTTCACCACGTCGGCGAAGCTCATTCCGCCGGCCTCGAGCACTTTGCCGATGTGCGTCAGCGTCAGCCGCGTCTGTTCCTCGATGGTTTCGCCGACGATCTGCCCGGTGGCGAGGTCAAGCGGTCCCTGGCCGCTCACGTAGAGCCAGCCGTCGATCAGCACCCCGGCCGAGTAAGCGCCGGTCTCCACCTTCTTGTCCGGGTGTTTCACTTCTGCTTTGGGCATGAGCATCTCCAATGCGCGGGAAGAAGGGGTCAGACTTCTCTGCCCCCGAGTCGCAGTGGTTATGGTAACAACATCTCACGTTGCGGGGGCAGAGCGGTCTGATGCCTTTTTCCCAGCCGGATTCCACGGCATGCCGAGCCGGTCCAGCAGCGCCAGAACGCGGGAATTCAGGAACCGGACATGGTTCGCCTCCCTCACTTCGAGCGGCCAGCCGGCCGAGCGCACCGCGGCTGTGCGCAGCACGCCCCGGTCCTCCAGAAGGCGCTTCTCCGCGTGGTGATACAGCTCCATGTTGTAGAGGCTGTAGACGATCTGTGGCAGCACTCCCTGAAAGATCTCGTAGGCCTCCGCCATCCGCCGCTCCTTCAGCAGCCGGTAGATCCGCGCCAGCAGATCCACCAGGCCGAGTGAAGGCATGACGCCGCACGAGCCGGCCGGGATCAGCTCCAGGATGTACATCCCGCCCCAGCCCTCAATCACGCCGACCTCGCCATTCGTCGCTTCCCGGACGGCCTCGATCTTCGCCGCCAGCAGCGGCTCCTCTAGCTTGACGTAGCGGAAGTGGGGAAATCGGCGATGGAGGTCGGCAATGAACTGCGCGCTGATGGAGGATCCGCCGGGATTGAAATCCTGCACGATCAGCGGAACCTCAATGGACTCGAGGATTGTAGCCAGGTAGCGCAGAATGCCGGCCTCGGGGATCGCGAATTGCCGCGGAATCGCAACGGCGATCGCCGAAGCGCCTGCCTTCTGCCCAGCAACCGCCAGCGCAGCCGCATGCCGCGCCGCCGGGTGATTCGCCTGGGCGATCACCGGTACCCGGCCCTTTGCAGCAACCACCGCCCGCGCCACCACCTGCCGGCGTTCCTCCTCGGAGAGCTTGTAGAACTCGCTCGCGTAGGCGGGCAGGCACACGCCCCACGCGTCGCCTGCGATGGCGAATTCAATCAGGCCGTCAAGCGCTTCCCAGTCGATTTCTTCCGCCGGCGTGAACGGCGTGGGGATAATCGGAATAATGCCGTCGATGTCGAACATTGCAGGAGTGGCAGTATATCAGGTGTCCCGGCGCCTTCCTCAACCACCATGCGCTCGCACGCGCCCCTCCAGTACCTTCCGCGCCTCGGCCAGCATCCGAACCACCTTGTCGAACCGCTCCTGATCGGGACGTGTGGCCAGATTCCTGACCCAGGTCTCCGAGCCGTCGATCAACCTCAACATGTACGCCGCCGCGGGCGCGGAGAACAACTCCCGGCCCGGCACGGTGACATAGACGGGCGAGGTGTGCGCGGCGATCCTGGACCACCCCGTGTCCATCCTCGACGCGCAGCGGGCTGCGATCCAAGCCGGGCCCGGTACGGACACCTTCTCTCGCAGCGTCATCTGTCTTGCGCCGCCGCCGTCCTCCCGCGAGGCCACCACCTTGCCGTTCAGGACGATTTCCAAACGGTGGACGGGCCACGCGCTCGTCATCTCCGCGCGCACCTCGACCGACCCGCCGCCGGCGCCGAGCCGGATCTCTGCGCCCGGCGGCTTGCCGTCCGCCTCGAGCAGCAGCAGCGGCCCCGAGGTCATAAACGTGTTGCCGCTGCGCACGGCCTTCGCCCAATTGGCGAAGCTGAATTCCTCCTGGCCGATGTGAGCGTAGACGCGTTGTGCCCCGGCGGGCCCCCAGGCGCCCATCTTGTCGGTGCCGGCAACCGCCGGCAGCCGGTAGCCACAGTTCAGATACCGGTACCAGTCCAGGAAGCGCTGGTTGTTGAAATGCTCCGTCATCCCCACCGGATACATCTCCAGCGCGTCGATCTTGCCGAGCACAATGTCGGCCGCCAGCTCCGCGTTGGGGTACGGGAAGTGGACCGCTACCACCAGCCCCTCGCGCTCGCGGCACCGATCGGCCCATTCGGCCAGGCTGTTCCACAGCGGATCGCCGATGTAACTCTCGTGCGGGCCGCTCGCGGACAGCGGAAATACCGGCTCTCCCTGGCCGCCCAAGAGCGCGAGGTGCCCCAAAATGTGCTGCCGGTTCTCCGTGCCGATCTGAACGATCATCTCGCCGTCGCTCGAGCGCAGCGGCCCGTGGCTCAAATCGCCGACGTTCGTGAACAGGTCTCCCCACTGCGCCGCCAGCAGGTTGATCAGGTTCAGCCCTTCGGCCTGCCCTTCGAGTACCGCTGTGCTCGGCGAGAGAAAGTGAACGTGAACGTCCGCGTTGATCCAGCCTTTCGACCGGAGGTCGGAAGCGCGCCGGATCTCGAGCCTCAGTTCTTTCTGCCCCGGCCGGATTGCCAGCCGCTGCCGGACCGGCTCGTACTCGAAGCCCTTGGCCAGCTCGACGAAGACGTCGCCCACGGGCAGCTCCGCCTGGAACGCGCCGTCCACATAAGCGAACGGGCTGCCGCCCCATAATATGTCGGCCCCGTAATCCTGGAACCAGCCGGCGTTGATCTCGGTGCGGTGCCCGTACGGCGGAATGTACCGGCCCTCCTTCGATCGGAACGCCAAGCGGACGGGCGTGGGCTTGCCCGTCGAGGCGTCGATGACTTGCCCTCGCAGCCACCTCTTGTGCGCCTCCAGCAATCGGATGCCGGCGCCGGGCCGGCGGGCTTCCAGCTCACGGTCCGGCGTCGCCTTCCCAAGGTCGAACTCGAACCGGTCGCCGGTGCTCTTGTTACGAAGCGTTAACGTGGCGTCCGGGCTCGCCGTCACCTCGACGTAGAGATGACGTGAGGTCTCGTCGGTTCGCGCATCCTCGCTGAGTCCCTTCTTGGGGGAGGCAAGCCATGCCGCCGCCTCGAACCGAGGAGGCCGGTACGTTCGCGCGACGGTGCCCAGATCGACGTCCGCTTCCCAGTTCGCCTTCCCGTCCGGCAGCGTGATCCGGTACAACTGGAGGCGTTCGCAGCGCAGCGGATGGTGCTCGCCTTGGTAAAGCGTCAGGCCGCAGACAAACAGCGGATCCTCCGAGCGGGCCTCGAGCGTGACGGCGCGGATGAGGCGCTCGGGGTTCGGGTTTTCAATCGCGCTGATCCACAGCGTGCCGAACCAGTCGAGCCCGGGACGCGGCCCCGGATAGTCTCCTTCCCAGACCCCCATTTGCAGTTGCCCCCAGTCCATGGCGTCGCTCAGCGGGTCGTGGAGCTTGCTTGGGATGTCCTTGCGATGCGGCGTTGCCGCGTAGCACAAGTGTCCCCAATCCACCGTCAGCGAACCTGTCTCGAAGCGCCGCCGCAGCGGTTGGCCGTGCCGGCCACCGCCTTCATACAGTAGAACCGCCTCCGCTAGAACCTGTCCGATGCGCTCGGTGACGTCCTTGCCCGGCGGCGGATCCTCGTCCGGGTCCCACTCACAGAACGAGGCGATGCACAGGAAGCGGGCCTTCGCCCCGACGGGTATCTCAGCTCGCTTCGCCAACCACGGCTTCTGGTTCGCACTCAGCGCGATCCAGCTCTTCTCGTCTGCCAAGCCAGGCCCTAGTAGGAATGGAATCCCGCGCAGCGACTGCAACCCACCGGGCGTCCGAATCAAACTATCCTGCTCGGACTCCTTCGCTAGGCCCCTGGCCTGCGGCCGCGGGCCAAGAACTTCCCCCGAGGCGTTGAAGAACTTCGAGCAGTCAATAGGGGTGAACTTCTGTTTGTCGTACTCCGCTGCCGCTGGCCCCTGGGCCAGTAGGAGGCGCAGCGTCGGCGCGCCTGCGGCCACGGTTTGAAGGAAACCGCGTTTCGTCAGTCCCGGTTTGTCTGGCATGGCCTCTATTCTCTACCCGGTCGGGGTACATTGTCAGGGGAGGCTCCGCATGAAACGACTCGCTCTTCTGGCCCTGGCCGCCGTACCCGCCCTGGCGCAGCAGGCCGCTGTCCCGTTCTCCAAACACTACCTGCCGGTAAAGCAGTACTCCCAGCAGGAAAACGAAGCCATCGTCAAGAAGTTCGATGGCCTGCGCGTCACCGACGTCGTTGACGGGCTCGATGTCGTCGGCTTGCAGGACGTCACCGTCATGGACCAGGGTATGCAGCAGCTCTGGCGCGACGAGAAGGAGTTTACCCACCGCATCTACGGCGTCGCAGTGACGCTGCGCATCGTGCCGCCGCAGGAACGGGCCTCCATCTTCCCATCACACGCCGAATTCAGCAAGTGGGAATCCGCTTGGTACGGCTCCCGCATCCCAGGCGACTTCGAGCACCACCTCAAGCCCGGCACGATCCTCGTCATCGATGGCTCGCGCACCAAGGACGTCGGTTTCTGCGGTTCCAACAACTCGCTGAGCTGGTTCACCCGCGGCATGCGCGGCATCGTGATCGACGGAGGCTGCCGTGATTCCGACGAGTTGATCCTCCAGCGCATCCCCGTCTATCATCGAGCTTCCACCCGCGGCATCGATCCCGGCCGCGTCATCATCGAGTCCTACAACGCGCCGGTCAATGTCGGCGGCGCTCTCGTCATGCCGGGCGACGTGATCGTCGCCGACACCGAGGGCGTCGTGGTGGTCCCGCGCGCCAAAGCCGAGGCAGTGGCCGCCGCCGCTCGCAAGATCCAGGACGACGACAAGGAAGGCCGCCGGCGCCTCTACGAAAAGCTCAACCGGCCACTCGACTTCACGGTGAAGTGAAGGCACGCATGCCCCATAATGGGGTGATGCAAGTCTCAACCTCGAAGCACTTGAGACTGCGGTTCTGGATCGCTGCGGTCACGCTTCTGTTTTTCGGCGTCATCCTGGGCTGGGGGCTGAGTGTGCTTCTGAGAACGCTGCCCGCCGTGCGAATGAAGCTCGGCGGCGCCGCTCAGGACTGCTCCTGGAGCAGGACTCTGTCGATTGACCGGGATTCCCGGCGGTTCTTGGCACTTCAGCGGCAGGCGACTCAGTCGGTGGCCATTCTCGGTCATGATGAGGCGCTCGGCATCGACTTGCTGGCCTCTCCCGGCCGCGTCTTCTGGATCAAGCACGCTGGCCAGACCATGGACGGCCGGAAGCTTCTTTCCTATCTCCTGGCTGAACACGACTGGATGGAGGAGATGAGCAGCGAGAGCCACGTTCGCCCCGGCGATATCGTCCTCGATTGTGGCGCCCATGTCGGCGTGTTTACCGCCAAGGCGCTCGCCCGCGGAGCCGCCAGGGTCGTTGCCATCGAGCCTGATCCCGTTCACGTCGAGTGCCTTCGCCGTAACCTCCATAAAGAAATCGCCCAGGGCAGGGTCACGCTGCTTCCCGAAGGCGTCTGGAGTCAGGAAGGCAGAATCACCCTGTTCGCGGGCGTCGAGAACTCCGGTGGCAACAGCATGGTCGAGCAGCAGCAGGGAGGAGCCACCCAGGTCTCCGTCACGACCATCGACCGGCTCGTGCAAACCCTCCAGCTTCCCCGGGTGGACTTCATCAAGATGGACATCGAAGGCGCGGAACGCCACGCGTTGCGCGGCGCATTGGAAACGCTGCGCAAGTTCCGCCCGCGTCTGATGATCGACAGCTATCACCTCCCCGACGACATGCGCGTGCTCCCGGCGATCATCCGGTCGGCCCACTCTGACTACGAAATGGTTTGCGGACCCTGTGGGCTCTTGGGCAACCGGGTCATTCCTCACGTAACCTTCTATCGCTGACCCCGGCGCCGGTCGCGTTTCCCTGAAGGAACTTAGTAACAGCCGGTGGTGTCTACCCAAATGGCAGTAAGTGAAGTGACCGGCCCGGCCTTGGGGGGAGGCTGGCGTGCCCCAAGGCCGGGCCGGATGGGAGGGCCGTCGTGTTCGAGCAAGCCTTTGTCGAAGGAACCGGAAAAACACACCGCCCGTGGACGGTGGTCGTCTCGTCGCTCGGCCAGCTCGCGCTCGTCGGTCTCGGGGTTCTTCTCCCGCTGGTTCACACTGAGGTCATCCCCGGCGTCCGCCTCACCTGGATATTCTTCGGTCCCGGACAGCCTCCAGCCCGGCGTCAGGAGGGGATCAAGCCGGTGCGGCGTACGAAGTCGCCGCCACGGCCGTATGTGCAAGGCCGGCTTCAGGAGCCTTCAACGATTCCGAACCAGGTGGCGCAGATCATCGACGAGGTTCCCGAGATCGGCTCCGGTAGCACAGGTTCGGAGGAGGGCTTCATTGGCGGAACCGGCGATCTGTTTGGACCCATGCATCCCGTACTCAAGGGGCTGGCGCCCCCGCCGGTTCGGCCCCCCGAGGTCCGCGCCGAGCCCGTGCAGAAAACCACCAAGACGCCACGAATCCGCGTCGGCGGGCTGGTGCAACCTCCCACGCCGGTCTACACTCCACGGCCGGAATACCCGCTGCTGGCCCGCCAGGTGCGGGTGTCCGGGGTCGTGAACCTCGAGGCCGTCATCGGCGTCGATGGCCGCGTTCGCAGCCTTCGCCTCGTCAGTGGCCACCCGTTGCTCGTCAACGCCGCCGTGAATGCCGTCAGGCAGTGGCGCTACACCCCCATTCTGCTCAACAGCGAGCCCGTGGAAATCGTGATGCAGATCGACGTGAAGTTCTTCCTGCAATAACCGCTCACCACTCGCCGCTTTCCGTCTTCTTGTGCTTCGGCTTCTTCCGCTTCGTTTTCGGCTCCATCACCCGGGCGGAGGGCACCGTGCCGACCTGCTCCCGCGCCAGCCGGCGCACTTCCTTCCTGCGGTCGAAACGCTTCTTTCGCGGCACCCTACGCTTCCTTTCGGGCGACCAGGCAGGCCCAGCTGCCGTCCTCCAGGATCCGGCTCACGGCCACGCTCTGGCCCAGCGCGGCGCTCATCCGCGGAACCTCCCCCATCGGAAAACCACTCAGTATCGTGCTGCCCCCGCGCTTCAGCACACGCGCGATCTCCAGGCGAAGCTCCAGAATCGTGGCCGCATTTAGATTCGCGACAACCACGTCCATCCCGCCGGAGACGAGCGAGCGCGTCGAGCCCACATACAGCAGAGCGTCGCTCGTTCCGCGAAGATACTCCCGCGCGGCCGCCACCGCCCCCGCATCGATGTCGCACCCGATCACCCGGCCCGCGCCGAGCCGCTCGGCCGCGGCGGCCAGAATGCCCGAGCCGGTGCCCACGTCCAGCACCCGGTCGCCCGGCCGGACAGCCTCCTCCAACCCTCGAAGCGCAAGCTGCGTGGCCGGATGCAGGCCCGTTCCGGCAGCCGTGCCGGGCGGCATCACCAGCCGGATTCGCCCCGCGGGCGCGGGATCGTCGCGCCACTCGGGAACAAGATAGAACCGCTCACCCACAAGCTGCGGCGCCCATGATTCGCGGGAGATCCGCACCCAGTCCCGTTCATCCTCCTCAGCGGCCACGGGGGCGTACCCGGCTAGTCGCGCCGCTGCTGCCAGAGCCCCGGCACGGTCGGCGAAGAATGCCCGCAGCCGGCACGCGCCGTCCGGCATGTCGTCCTCCACAACGCCGGCGGTTCCCGCTTCATATAACTCGGCCAATAGCAGATCCTTCCGCGCAACCGGGCACCTGAAGGAAACGGAAATCATCGCTTCATTCGACACAGAAGACATCCCCGCCTTCCGTGCTTCCCCCACCAGAGCCTGCGAGTGGTTGGATCTCGCGACTCCTCCATCATCCCGCCAAGGCCTCCGTTTCACAAATACACATAAGCCGCCGGCCTGCGCGGCAGCGCGCTAAATTGTGGCGTCGGGGCGATTGCCATAAACTCAATCCGAGGATTCAAGCGAATGCACACTCTGCCGCGGTCGTCGAGATCACTCCTCTTTTTGGCTGTTGTGCTGACTTCATCGGCCGTAACCTTACGAGCTGCTGTAAACGAGCAGACCGCACGTCGCTTGGCGGCGGCGGGCCGGATCTGGAGCACGATCCACTACTTCCATCCCTGGCTCGCATACAAGGACCTCGATTGGAACCGGGCTTTGGTCGAGGCCGTCCCCCAGTTACTCTCATGTGAAGCAGACGCGCAGTGTGAAGCTGCCATCGCCGGGATGCTGTCCCAACTCGGTGATCCGGCAACAACGCTGGAGCGCAGAACAGCGGCGCCCGCGCAATCGACGCCCGCCGGCTTCGTATCCGCGGAGATCACGGCTGGCGGTGTCCTGGTAGTTCGCTCCGGAAACCCAAAGCGAGCGCAAGACGATGCGTGGCCGGCGGCGCTGGCGCTGCTGCCGCAGGCCAGATCTGTTTTGTTCGACCTTCGCGGAGGAGCCGTTCACCGCTTTGCCTGGCTGGCCGTACCGTCATCGATCTTTGTCCGCCATCTCGCTTGGCCAGGCCAGCGCACTCGCTTCTACAGTGGATTGCCGGCCGTCCGCGGCTCGGCGGTTGCGCCCCACTTTGCGGGATCGATGGTCAGGCAGAGCGCGGTCACGCGCCCCCGGCCGGGGGCGCTGTCAATACCGGCCGTCTTCCTGGTGCACGGCGACGAACAGCTTCCCGAGCTTGCGGCTGCATTGCAGTACCACGGTTCCGGATTCATAGTGTTCGAGACGAAACTGTCCGATGCGAGGCTCGTTCAGCGTCACCGGATGGATACAGCGACAGGTTCGAAGGCCGTCATTCGTCTTTCGGAACTCGTCTACCCAGACGGAACCACAGGCGTGGAGGCCGACGCGCTGGATTCCCGCAATGCGTTCGCCACTGCGATGGAAGCCGCGCGTGAGCAGACGCGTAGCACTCACAAGCGAGCGGCCCTTCCGCTTGCATTGGTGCAGAAGATCGATGATCGGTATCCGACCGAGCCGTACCCCGCCGTGGAATACCGCCTGATGGCGCTATTCCGCGTCTGGGCTGTCTTCGAATACTTCTTCCCATATCGCGATCTGATGCAGGAAGACTGGGATGGCATCTTGGCGCAGAGCATTCCTAAAGTCATCGAAGCGCGCGACGATATCGAGTACAACCTTGCTCTCGCTGAGACGATCGCCCGCGTTCACGACACTCACGCAGGAGTGTCCAGCCAGGCTCTGGAACGTTTCTGGGGGCCGGCGCACCCTGGTGTGCGCCTCATGCCGGTGGAGGGCAAGGCTGTGATAACAGAGATTCTCGATCCGGCGGTGGCCGAACTGGGAGTCCGGCCCGGGGACGCCGTGATCGCGGTCGACGGCGAGGACACCCGTGCCAGGATCGCTCGCTTCTCACGGTATGTCGCAGCGTCTACTCCGCAGGCGCTGGAACGCGATGCGATCAGTCTGCTGCTGCGCGGCCCGGATAGCAGTGAGGCGGTGACACTGCTGTCCTCGGCAGAGGGCCTGACGAAAAAGGTTCGGCTCGCTCGAAAGACGGCCTATCTGTATCCCGAGGGCGGCGACTTCGATAGTGCTTCCCGCCCTGCGAGTTACCGGCTCCTTTCGCCTGCTATCGGCTACATCGACCTGCGTCTCCTGACTCCATACGAGGTGGATGAGGCATTCGAGAAGCTGAAGGAAACGCGGGGCATCATTCTGGACCTTCGCGGCTACCCGCAAGGAACCGGTTGGGCGGTTTTCGGCAAACTGGAGCAGCGGTCCGTTCCACAAGGAGCGCAACTGTTCCGCCGTTTGGTGATCGACCCGTCGTCCGATTCCCGCCAGGCGTTCACGGACGGCTTGGCGCCGGCACAAGGCGTCTATTCCGGCAGGACCGTCCTGCTGCTGGATTCCCGTGCCCAAAGTCAGTCTGAGTACACGGCCAGTCTCTTCCGCTCGAATGCCGGAACCGTCATCGTCGGCAGCCCTTCGGCTGGCGCAAACGGAGACGGCGCGAACTTCACGGTTCCCGGCGGAATCAGTATCGGTTTGACCGGTATGGGAGCCAAGAACCCTGACGGCACGCAAATGCAGCGCATCGGCGTCATTCCCGACATTCGCGTCGCGCCGACCATTGCCGGCATTCGAGCCGGCCACGATGAAGTCCTGGAACGCGCTTTCCGGTACATCGAAACCGGAAACTGACTATGCCTGAGCACCTGTGATGATCTCGGCCGGAATCGCCTCAATGGCCGAGAATGGGCCTTAGCTCGATTCGGCGAAAGAAGAGTTCCGCCCCTTCCGACATCCCGACATCAGCGTCCGCCTGTTGCCTCGATGATGGCATCAACCGGCCCGTTCCATGCCAGCTCCTTCAGCCGGTCTTCCGGCAAGCCGGCGACTCGCCCCAGCACCATCCGCGCAAAATAGGCATGGCCGGCCCGGCGCCACGAGGCCATCTCAAGCAAGGAATCGAGCGCCGCCAATCGTATCTTCGTGAGCAGATCGGAATTCCTCCGCGCCGTTAGTTGCTCTAGTAGCGCGGCTCCCTTGTTCCGATCAGTCCACACGCCGGAATTCAGCATCTCGACGAACGTGTCCGCCCGGATTTGAGAGGCTAGTCCGCCATTGGATCGCACTAGAACGCCGAGAGCACGGGTCGCGTTGTTACGTACCTCATCGTCGGGGTCACGGGCGGCGCGCACCAAGGCGAGTATCTGATCGCGGGATTGGCGCGCATAGCCCAGCGCATCGCTGGCGACCCGGCGATGTTGGACCGCGGACGAAGACTCCAACACCCGCAGTAATTCCCGTTCATGCTGGATTGCCCACTGCCGAACGGCCAGTTGAAGGGACCTGGCATTCGGGTCTTTGATGAGCGCGTAACCTTTGGAGTCGTCCTCCTGTGCCGCATCGCCGCCTCTGCGTACAGCCGTCTCAAGCGCGTGATCAAGACGGCCGTACAGGTTCATGATGTCCGCCGAAAGGCGGTCATCACCCTTTGGCGCGGGATTGTACGCGAAGCTCTTGTACGATGCGCCGGGGAGACCAATGAAGAGTAGCCGGTCGCCTTTCTCATCGCAACAGATCGCGGCTACGTCGGTCGGTTCTTTGCCGATCGCGCCGGCCACAGCCTGGCGAACCAGTTCTTTCGTTCGATCGGAGTATTCGTCGCCTTCACGCACAGGCAGGATTTCACGTATCTTCGCAACATCGAGGCCCTTGTACCCGAAGAATTCGATGTCCCCGACGCGATCGCCCGCGATTGCCTGCGCCGCGCCGAGGACCGCCAGAAGCAGAACCGAGATCATCGCTTCAGTGGCCGAGAATGGGCCTCAGCTCGATTCGCCGGAAGAAAAGCTCCGCCCCTTCCGACTGAAACAGGATCTTCCCCTTGCTCACCGAAGCGCCGGTGGCCTCATTCGCCAGCACCCCGTTGACAAGGAACCGGATGCGGTCTCCCTCGGCGTACAACTCCAGCCGGTTCCACTCGCCTCTTGACTTCTCCAGTTCGCGGCCGGGATCGCGGTAGCCGGCGATGTCCACCCACTTGCCCTTGCCGTACCGGTCGAACCGCCCCCCGCGTTTCGTTTCCCCGTCTCTGGTCACCGCGGTATCGTCCACCAGGATGATGTCGCCCGTGCCCCCCTCGATCATCTGGAACTCGATGGAGCGCGGCCAGATCTTGTCCACTCCCGAGGCGTGAAACAGGATGCCGCTGTCTCGCGCCAGGCCCTCCCGCGGCGGGTAGGTCTTCTCGCCCCAGCGGAACTCGGCCAGCAAATAGTAGTTCTCGTACTCCTTCTCCGTCGAGAAATAGCCGAACTCGGCCCCGGAGACGTGAATCTCGCCGTCCTCGACGCGGAACACGCCCTTCGGATCCAGGTTTACCCCGCAACCTTCAACGTAAGTGTAGAGACCGTCCAGGCTTTCCCCGTTGAACAACCGGATCTCCGGGCCGAGCTGCGGATCGGCCGCCGCCAGACCGGCCGTCGCGGCCAGCACGAGCGCGAATCTCATCCTTGCACTCTCCTCTCCTTACCCGCCCAGTATCGCTCCCGCAGCTCCAGTTTGCGGATCTTCCCGGTACCTGTCTTCGGCAAGGGAGCGTCGGTGAAGTCGATCCGCTTGGGCAGCTTGAACCGCGCCAGCCGCTCGCCGGCGAACGCGAGCAGCTCCTCGGCGGTGAGATTCGAGCCGGGCTTAGCATGGACCACCGCCACCGGGACCTCGCCCCACGTCTCGTCCGGCGCGGACACCACCGCGCATTCGTAGACGCCGTCGTGCGCGGCGATCGCCTTCTCCACTTCGAGCGAGGAAATGTTCTCGCCGCCGCTGATGATGATCTCCTTCTTGCGGTCCACGATGTGGATGTAACCTTCTTCGTCCCACACGGCCATGTCGCCCGTGCGTAGCCACCCATCGCTCAGCGCCGACGCCGTGCCCTCCGGATCCTTGTAGTAGCCCTCCATCACGTGGTCGCTGCGGGTCAGCACTTCGCCGATGCTCGTGCCGTCTCGCGGCAGGTCGATTCCTTGCGCGTTCACAACCCGTAGCTCGACATTCGGCACGGGAAACCCGGCCATCGCCTGCCGGCGATAACGGCTCGCCTCGGAGTCGAACCGCAGCCCGTCCTTGACACGCCCCGTCGTTAGCACCGGACCCGTCTCGGTGAGCCCGTACCCGGCATAGCAACGGCAGCCGAAGGCTTGCTCCATTCGCTCGATCAGCTCGGCCGAGGAGGCAGCGCCGCCGATCATGATCCGTTTCATGCTCGTCAGATCGTGCGCGGCCCGCTCCGGCGCGTTGACTAGCGCATTGGCCATCGTGGGCACCAGCGCCATGTCCGTGGCGCGGTGCTCTTCGATGAGACGGAACACCGTGGCGGGTTCGAACCGCCGCACCATCACCTGCCGCGCGCCGAGCAGCGTGGATGTTTGCGGGCAGCCCCAGCCGTTGGCGTGAAACAACGGTATGGTCTGAAGGTTCACGGTGCTGTCCCGGTCATCGTAGATCGTGGCGACCGAAAGCGCGTGCAGATACAAGGTGCGGTGCGTCAGCATGACGCCTTTCGGCGTGCCCGTGCTTCCGCTCGTATAGAACAGTTCGGCCGCGGCATTCTCATCGACCGCCATGAAATCGATCGGCTCCGGCCGCCCCGCTGCAAGCAGTTCCTCGTAGACGCCGTCCGCCTCCGCGACCGGCTCATCCAGGCTCACCAAACGCTCGATGGAGGAACACGACGGGCGCAGTTGCGCCAAGAGCGGCGCAAACTCGCTCTCGAACAGCAGCACGCGCGGCTCGGCGTGGCAAAGGATGCCCGTCAGTTCGGCCGCGCTCAGGCGCACGTTGAGCGGCATCACCATCGCGCCCGCCATCGCCACGCCGTAGTAACCCTCCAGGAGCTGATGGTTGTTGAAGCTGAGGTAAGCGACGCGGTCGCCCGGCTGCACGCCCTGGGCCCGCAAAGCGGACGCCAGCCGCTCGCACCGCTCCCGGAACTCCGCGTAGGTGAACTGCCGCGCGCCGCAAATGATGGCCTTCTTGCGCCCATACAATTCGGCGGCGCGATACAGGAATCGGATCGGCGTCAGCGGAACAACCACATCCCCTCCCCGCAAAACCGGTGACAGGCTACGCAATCACCGATTGTCCTACGTTTCGCGGCCGGTGTAACGACGGAAGAAGCTGCGGGAGTTCCACCGCGGCCGGCGCCGCGCGTCGGCCACCTTCTTGGTGAGGGTCGCCATCAGTTGGTTGAACTTGCCGGCGGCTCCGATGTTCACCGGTTGGCTCGTGTCGTCCGACGGCGCATGATACCTCCGGCGCAACCATTCCTTCTGCGCCCGCTCCTCCGGCGTTCCTTGAAGATAGCCGAACTTGCAGAAGATGGCGGGAATCCCGCGCCGGATGAAGCTGTACTGGTCGCTTCGGATGAGAATGTTCCGCTCCGGCTCCGGATCGCCGATCAGCCGCAGGTTGGCGTTCCAGGCCAGCTCACGGATGTCCGTCCCGAGACTGGACTCGCTGAGGCCGTAGACGTGCAGCACGCGCAGCTCGTGAATGGGCAGGAACATGTCGAGATTGATGTTGGCCACGATCTGATCGAGCGGGGCCGATCTGGAAGCCAGCAAGTGCTGCGACCCGAGCAGGCCCTTCTCCTCGCCCGTCACGGCCGCGAACAACACGGACCGCTCCAGACTGGCGTCCTTGAGCGTCCGGGCGATCTCGAGCAGCGACGCCACACCGGCCGCGTTGTCCATCGCGCCGTTGTAAATCGAGTCCCCGTCGATCGGGCTGCCGGCGCCGAGATGATCCAGGTGCGCCGTGAGCACTACATATTCGTTTCTCCGTCGAGAATGCGCGCCGGGCAACAACCCCACAACGTTTTCCGACTCCACCTCCCACTCCTCGACGCTGGTGACCGCCCGGATGGCGCACGCCAGCGGAAACTTCGGCAGCGCCCTTCCGGCGGCGGCGACATCAAGGATTTGCGCCAGCGTATGGCCCGTGCCCTGGAAGAACTTGTCCGCGCTCCCCGGATGGATCGTCAGCCCGATCTGTTGCCCTTGCATTTCGGCGGATGCCGGTTCGCGCAGGCTCAGTGAAGGCAAGTTTCGCAGCAGTTTCCAGCGCTCCCACGGTATGTCCATCGCGCGCGGATGTGGGATCGCGGCCATGCCGATCGCTCCTGCCCGCTGTAACGATCTCCACCGCTCCTGTTGAGACTGGTAGTGGGCCAGGATCGGCGCCCGAATCGACGCCGGCCCTCCTTGCAGGTAGACGGCAATCTTCCCCTTCAGATCGAGGCCCGCGAGGTCATCGTGCTTCTGCTCCGGAATGCGGAGACCGTATCCAACAAAGACCGCCTCCGCCTCCAGCCGCTGCGGCGCGTCCGGCCGGGGGTGCAGGAAGGCTTCTTCGCCGAGCTGAACGTCTTCAGCTCTGCCCTCCCGAACGAGGGAAAGGCTCGACTGTTTCTCCCGGATTCTCCGCGCCTGAAACCGGATCGCTTGAAAGTAGCCCGAGGTTCCAGCCGGGATCAAACCGGCGCGCTGGAACTCGGCGGCAACGTATTCCGCCGCCCTGCGGTGGCCTTCCGAGCCGGTGTCGCGGCCTTGCATTTCATCACTGGAAAGCGCCTCCACGTGGCGCCACCAGCCATTGGCTTCAGCCGCTCGCCGCTCTCCGACGGACCGCTTTCCTGCGTGCCGCGACCCGCCGCCGCTGTCGGCCGCGCACAGCCTGCCGAAGGACCACGTCGAGAGGAAGAGAGCAAAGAGAACGGCGAGCAAGCGAAGCGCGTTTCGGCGGGTCAAGATTTCGCCTTCGACTCCTTGTACTGCTCCCGCACCGCGCGAAGCTGGCGGGCGTGGTTCTCGGCGTGCTCGGCGTAGATCCGAAGAATGTCGAGCAGCGTCTGCTTGCCGTGTTCCGTGTGCGTTGCCGTGCGCTCGAAAGCGGATTCGGGCAGTTCCCTGAGCAGCTCGTAGTTCTCGCCGCGGATACGGCGAAACGTCTCGAGCGCCTGGGAGATCTTGCGGCGGCGGTAGTCCAGTTTCTCCGCCCACGCTTTCTCGTCGTAGCACTGAAGCGTTGGGTTATCCTCGGCGATCGTCCGGCGGAAACGGTCTACAGCCACGATCTCCGAGTCCGCCAGGTGGCAGACGATCTGGCGGATGCTCCACTTTCCGGGCACCGGCGCGTAATCCAGTTCGCTGCCCGCTGCCCCGGTCATGGCCACCGCCACCAACTCCGGACCGCGGCGCAAACGTTCCAGCAGTTCAGCGATCTCGCTCATGGGATGGACGGCCCCGCTTGCGGGATATCAACCCATTATAAGAGACGGTCGCAGGCGTTCAAGGTCACCGGGAGAGCGGGTGGCTCGATGAATGTGGCAAGTGTAACACCACAGGCCACAAGCTAATCCAACTTCCGGATGACCGTCCTCACCACTCCCTGAATCACAAGGTCGGAGCGCGGATACAACTCGGGGTACGCGGCATTCTCTGCTTTGAGGAACCACTTGCCCTTGACGCGCACCAGCCGCTTCAGCGTGCTCTCACCGTCGATGAGGGCCACGACAATCTGGCCGGCGCGCGGGGAGGGCGTCGGCTGCACGACTACGGTGTCGCCGTCGAGAATGCCGGCGTCCTTCATCGAATCGCCGCGGACTCTCAACCCGAAGCAACCCTCCTTGGGGCGAAACCCGAGGCTGCTCTCGTCCACCGACACGCAGCCTTCGGGCTGGGCCGCGGCGAATGCCTCCGGCGGCCCGGCAGGCACGCGGCCGAACAGGGGCAGGTCAAAGGTGATCCCGCGAAGCGACTCGAGCGGCCCCGCCAGGTCGATCTGGCGAGAGCCGCGCCGGGCGCGGCGGATAAAGCCCTTGGACTCGAGCGCCAGCAGGTGGCCAGCTACCCCGTTCGGACTGCGGATGCCGAACTCCTTCTGGATCTCCGGGATCGAAGGCGAGCACCCCTGCCCGCGCCGGAAATCGACGATAAAGTCAAGGATGGCTTTCTGCCGCGCCGTCAACATGCTACTATAAATTCTTACAC
>CAYZJD010000055.1:0-16675 GCA_964478455.1 uncultured Solibacteraceae bacterium
GGTGCTAGCGGGAGCAATCCCGTGGGGGTTCAAGTCCCCCTCTCCGCACCAAATATCCGTTTTCGGGATCATTGCGTTCATCAACGTCGGCGGGGACCAACAGCCGGTCGGCCTCGGCATGTAGCCCATCGAACCGAGACAGTACTGCTCCCCAGTGACCGCCACGCGCCTGATCGGACGAAACGGACGCCGCTGTTCAACCCGCTCTTGCGGAGAGACTGTCTCAGCTACCCGCGAGAGGACCGAAGCGCGAGGGGCCTCGTCCAACTCAGCGCAGGTATCCTCCTGACGGCCTCGCCTGTCTATGTAACGGTAGATTACTGCTCGCCACACATGCACCGGCACTCAAACGGCAACTTGTGGTTCTTCGAGGGCTGGGTTTGGCATTGGCCCATTTTGCCGTTGTTTGAGCCGCATGGCACGCCAGGGTAGATGCAGCTTCCATCGTACGGATTGGTGTTGCTACGACAGATGAAGCCCGGACCGCCACAGGTGGCCGGCTGAGGTTGTAGGATCAGCCAAGCCAAAGCTGCCGTGGCTATCAGGATCAGCCTCTTCATGGACGCTCCTTTCTCCTGCTCTTCCAAGAGCAGGAAGCAGCTCAGCCCGTGGTGAACCAGGCTGCGGCCTTGCAGCCGCTGACTGGGCGGACTTGTCCTGCACGATGTCCAGTGCATGCCACGGAGCCTCGCCGCCCATACTATGCGGCGACAGTGTTGGGAGCGAAATGAATCGAAGCGGTCTTTGGATACAGTACCGTCGCGCTTGTGGACTAGTACCGAACCGGTTACGCTCCACTCGGGTTGAGAACGTTCCCGGCTGACGCGTTGCGGTGCCTACTGCTCGTCGTATCCCTTAAGCCGGCGGATCCAGATGTTGCGATACCGCACCGGCACGTCGTGGTCCTGCAAGCTCAGCGGCTCGTCCGGCCCGTGCGCTTCGTAGGCTCTGATCTCGCGGTGCGCCATCTGGCCGATGGCCGCCTGGCGGTGGTGCACCAGCACGCCGTTGTGGAATACGGTGAAGTGCGCCGGCTTCACCAGCCGCTTGCCCTCGAACTTCGGCGCTTCGAAGACGATGTCGTAACTCTGCCACTCGCCCGGCTTCCTCGACGCATTCACCAGCGGAGGCCACTGCCCGTAGATTGATGCCGCCTGCCCGTCGGCGTAGGTCGGGTTCTCGTACGAATCCAACACTTGGACCTCATAGCGCGACATCACCACGATGCCGCTGTTTCCTCGCCACTGGCTCGTCCCGAGCGGCTTGGCGGGCGACGCCCACTCGACGTGAAGCTGCATGTCACCGAACTTCTCTTTAGTCACCAGATCGCCGGTCCCTCCGACCACCTCGACGTAGCCGTTTTCGACTTTCCAGCGCGGCTCAGCCGGCTTGCCGTTCTTCAACTGTACCCATCGGGAGAGGTCCTTGCCGTCGAAGAGTACGATAGCGTCCGAAGGCGCCTGTCCGCAGGCGGCCGAGGTAACCACTCGCGGACGCGGCCGGTCGATGTCATGCACCTTCCACTTCTGCCCGGGCAGTCTCGGAGTGTCCGTGTAGCCGAGCGGCGCCGTGCGCTCCTCCTCCTGCCCCGAACAGGCGACTGCGACCATCAGGGCCGCAGCCGCAGCCATCGCCAGCAGCAAGGCCGGCGTCACCGGCCAAACGAAATCGAGAGGATTGCGTGTCTTCATGTCGGTATCCGGTTGAAGCCGCCAGCTTATCAAAGCGGACTCCCGTGAGCCGCGGGGCGTTACTTGAAGGCGATCAGCAGATCCCCTGACGGGTCCGGACGCGTTGTACGGGAGAACCCCGCCCCCTTTAGCCACTCCCGGTACTCCAGTTCCGTGTACGTCGAGCCGCTCCGCGTATTCACCAGCATGTGGACGGCGAAGAGGGCAGCATGCTTGGGCGCGGTCTTGCCGGGCTCGAGGATGAAATCACGGATCACAAGCCGCCCGCCGCGGGCGAGCGCCCTGTAACACCGCCGGAGCAGATCCTGGTTCTCCTCGGGACCCAGCATGTGGCAGATGGCCGAGAGCAGGATCAGGTCGTAGTCCCGGCCGAAATCGTCCTTCGTCAAGTCGCCGACGCGCGTCGTCACCCGGCCCGCCAGGCCAGCCTCGGCGATGTGTTTCTGGGCGATCCTCACGACCAGGGCAAGATCGAGGACTTCCGCCCGCAACTCAGGGTTCGCCTCGGCGAAGGCGATGGAGTAAGCGCCCGACCCGCCGCCCACGTCGAGCAGCCGCCGCACGCCTGCCACGCCTACGGCGCGGACCAGTTCTCCAGCCGTGCTTCGCGCATTGCTGTGCATCGCCGCGATGAAGCTCTCGGTCCATTGAGGGTCCTCCGCCTCCACGCCCGGCCTCGACACCGCCGTGCCAGCCCGCACCGCGCCAGCGAGCGTTGTCCACGCCTTCCACGAATTCACCGTGAGCATCAGCACAGGCCGCTGATTGTCCGGGGAACCCGCCGTCAGGTAGCGGGCCGTGTCGGGCGTGTTGCGGTAGACGTCCTTCTTCGTAAGTGCGCCGATCGCAACCAGGGCGTTGAGGAACGTCTCCGTCGAGCGCGGATGAGCCTGGATTCGCTCGGCCACCTGGGCGGCGGTTGCCCCGTCGCCGACAGCGGTGAAGACATCCAGCTCGATGGCGGTCATCAACAGGCGGCTCTCCTGGTACGACCGCATCGTTTGCATCAACTCGGAGAATGACTGGGCGCTCATGACCGCTACGAATCCCAGGAGGACGACGGCGATCCGCAGACGCATTGTGTTGCCTCCATGATCACTATCGCACCGCCTTGTGCCACTCGTTGAGCCAGATCTCGACCGGCGCGCCGCGGGGGTCAGCTTCCGTGTTCCAGTTCGCACCGAACAGGTCCGGCGCGCCGTCGCCGTTGAGGTCGGCGATCCGCATGCTGTGCGAGCCCGTGTCGGCGATATCCACACGCTCCCACGATCCGCCTTTGCCATGATTGCGGAACACCGCCACCAAGTCAGGATCGTCGCCTTGCCTCATCTCCGCGGTGGCGACATCCAGTTCGCCGTCGCCATCGAAGTCCGCGACGCCCACGAAGTGATGCACGGCCTGTGTATCGCTAAGGATCGTGTGTTCGCGCCAGGGCGCGGAACCCTCCGCCGGCGCCTCGAACCACGAGATACGCTTGTGAAAGTCGTGGTCCCGTTCCGACGGCGCGACCACGAGGTCCGTCCGGCCGTCGCCGTTGATGTCTCCCGCGGCCAGGAACGTGTTCGGCCAGACATCGTTGCCGTAAACGTGTTCGTGCCATTGGCCCGCTTCCCCCGCGCGGTTGCGGTTCTCATACCAACGGCCGTTCACGACGATGTCCGGCCTGCCGTCGCCGCTCAGGTCCGTCACCAGCAGGCCCTCGCCGTCCAGCACCGGCAGCTTCGCCGCCGCAGTGAACTTCCCGCGCGGTTCCTGCCGGTGAATGAACACGACAGTTCCATCGCCCCATTCCCCCTGGTTCCGCGCGGCCAGATCCGGCATACCGTCACCGTTGAGGTCCGCGACCTCAACGTCGTGCAAGGTCTCGGGAGAAACAGGGTGCGCCGTCCATTCGCTGCCGTCGCCGCGAGCGTTCTCGTACCACAGCAGGCCATCGCGGATGCTGACGATGTCGTTGTCTCCGTCACCGTCCACGTCCGCGACCTCGTGGTCGGTGCTGAATCCTGCGCCTGCGGCGATCGACCGGCGCTGCCACGACGACATGTCGCCGCTGTTCTCGTACCAGGCCAGGCCGCCGGTCTTGCGTCCTCCGGCAGTGAGATCCGGCCTCTTGTCCCCGTTCAGATCCCCCACCGCCTTGCCCCAGGGATCGATGGGCCGTGAGTTCGAGGAATCCACAATGATGTGGCGGAATCGCGCGCGGCCTGGCTGCGCCAATGCCAGCGCTGCGGTGAACAACACGACAGCCAGTGAGCTCTTGCCGATGAACACGTTGCCGTGCCCTGCCGGGCTTGTAGCCGGCGACGTCCCTACTTCTGCTCCGGCTTTGCTTCCGGCGCCGGAGGCGGGCCGGGCTTGGCGAACCTGGCGTCGTCGATATCGATGTTCGACTTCACCTCGGCGAGAGTGATCACGATCTCGCCTTCCGGAATGTTCTGCTTGACCGTGTGGGGAATCTTCCGGCCTTCGACGTCCTTGTAGTCGGAGAACATCCACTGCACGAGGTTCATGCCGCTCATGGTCGGAACGACCACATCGCTGCGGAGCAAAAGGAAATTCTCCGCGTCGTAGTAATGCGTGGCCGGCTTCCCCTCGGCCGGCGTCAACTCGACCACGTAGGCCTCGCGCTCGCCGACCGGTTCCTTGCCTTTGAGTTCCGCCTTCGGGTACAACTCTTTCCACTTCAACTCGGCGTTGAAGGTCGACTGAAGGCGTATGGCCGCCAGTGCCTCCCCTTCCATGGTCGTGAGACCGGCCATGGGATTGTCCGCCCAAGCCACCTCCCCGTCAAAGCCCAACCTGATCTCGCCGAATCCCTCCACCGTCGTAACCGACATCTGCTTGTTGGGCGCCTTCTGAAAGATCTCTGACTCCCCCGTCACGCCCATCGACGGGAACTCGAACTTGCCCTTCATGTACTGGCTCTTCAGCCCCTCGAAGGCCTTCTGGCCGCCGATGGCATCAATCGCTTTCTCCATCACCTGTTCGGCCGTGATGTCGAGTTTGGCCGGCGCGGCCGGCGCCGCCGTTTGCTGGGCGGACGCCACAACACCAATCGCAAGAACCACCACCGGCAGAATCCAATACAGCGTTCTTCTCATGCGAGTATTCCTCCCCTGCGGATGCAATAGACCCACATTCTACACGAGACGCAAGTTCTTCCCCGAACGTTCCCCGCTTGGCTGCGCGCCGCTCACCGGCCCGCCGCCTTCACCCCGCGGAAGCCCGCAATCTTCCCTCTCCAGTACGGATCGAAGGACGACAGGTTCGTGCCCTTGCTCGACTGAGCGTGATAGAAAGAGCTGCGCTCGTTCACGATCCCGACGTGCTTCAGGTTGTCGAAAAAGACGAGGTTGCCATAGTCCCACCGCCCGCCTTCCCCAACGCGGGGCAAGCTCATGTAGAGCTTGCGGGCAGTCGTCCGTTTGATGAAGATACCGTTGTCCAGCATCACCCGCCATACGAAACCCGAACAGTCGAAGCTCTTCAGCCCGCACGCTCCCCACACGTAGGGCCGCCCCATGTGCCGCTCGATCATAGCTCGGTCCGGCCTCCAGTAGCTCGGCGCGTCCCCGGCCAGACCCGCTACGGGCATCCAGCACAACAGGCTCAGTGAAACCAGCCTGCGGCTCATTTCACCGCGTTCCCCAGCAGCAGACCCAGCCCGATAAACAGTCCGGCCAGGAAGATCGCCACCGAACGGTTGTCGGAATTCAACTGGTCCGAGAAGTCGATCCCCGGCGTCAGCCAGTCAAAGATCTTGTAGGCGAGAACGAAGCCCGCCAGCCCGATCACCAGAGAAGTCAGAATCGACAAGAGGTAGTTGCCAAGATCCATGCGCCATCTCCCGAGCCAGAGTAGCAGACCGGAGCGCGTCCACCGCAAGCGGGAACCGGAGAAGGTCAAGCCCGCTTTGGAGGAGGATGATGAGAGGACCCTGCGATGCGGCGCCGTCTGCGTTTCGTCCTCCTCTCCGGCGCAGGGCTCACCGCCCTGCTCCTGGCCGCTGCCGGCTGTTTCGTCTACTGGTTCCAGTTCGGACCCGGGTTCGAACAGGAAGTAGACCGGCTCGCCGCCCTCCTTGAAGTCCGTCCCGGAATGACGCTGGCGGAGATAGGAGCCGGAAAAGGCCGCATGGCCGTCCTTGTGGCACGCCGCATCGGCTCTTCCGGCCGCCTCTACGCAACCGAGATTGAAGACGGCAAGCTCGAGGCCATCCGCAGCGCGGCCGCCGGCTTGACGAATGTTACCGTCATCCACGCCGGCGCGGATTCGTCCGGCCTGCCGGAAGCCTGTTGCGACGCCGTCTACATGCGCCGCGTCTACCATCACTTCACCGATGCCGAAGCGATGAACAAGAGCACCTATTCGTCGCTCCGCCCCAGCGGACGCCTTGTCATCATCGACTTCCTCTCGCCCCGGTGGCTGTTCTTTCTGCGCCACGGCATCCCGGCGGATGAAGTGGCTCGCCAGTTGCGCTCCGCCGGCTTCACGCTCGAGCGGCGCCTCGACGGCTGGTCTCCCATCGACTACTGCCTCGTGTTTCGAAGACCCTTGGGGGCAACCAGCCAGTGAAGCCCTGCCGATTGAACCGGAGCGTCGTTAGTCCAGCCGCTTGTGGAACCTCAGGACGCTCAGCCCCAGGACCGTCGCGCCGATAAGGAACAGCGCCGCCATTTGCGGCCAAAGCGCCTCGGCGCCTACACCCTTGAGAAACACCCCCCGCACGATCTCCATGAAGTACCGCACCGGGTTCAGGTAAGTGAGGTACTGCACCGGCTCCGGCATGTTCCGAATCGGAAAGGCGAACCCGCTCAGCATGAGCGCCGGCATAAAGAAGAAGAAGGAGGACATCATCGCCTGCTGCTGCGTGCGGGAAATGGTCGAGATGAAGAGGCCGACGCCCAGAGTGGTCATCAGAAACAGACCAGCGCAACCCAATAGAAGCAGGAAGCTCCCGCGGAAAGGCACGCTGAAGACCAGGAGCGCCACGCTCGTGATCAACACCACATCGATCATTCCGACGACCGCGAAGGGCAGCGTCTTGCCGGCGATCAGCTCCAGCGGCCGGATCGGCGTCACCATCAACTGTTCCATGGTGCCGATCTCCTTTTCCCGCACGATTGCCATCGCGGTCAGCATCAGCGTGATCAGCGCGATGATGTTCACCACCACGCCCGGCACGAAATAGTTCCGGCTGAGCAGGTCCTCGTTGAACCAGACGCGGCTCTTCACGACCAGGCGCGGCGCGTCCAGGTTCACCGGTCCGCCGGCGGCGCCGGTGCGTCCCACCAGCCGCGCCTGCCGCTGGTCGGCCAGCACGCGGTTCGCGTAGGAGGAAACGATCCGGCTCGCGTAGCTCGCCACCACCGAGGCCGTGTTCGAGTTCGTGCCGTCCACCACGATCTGTACCGCCGTTGTCGTGCCGCGCCGGATGTCCCGGCCGAATCCCGGCAGCACCTCGACCACCGCCTGCACCGTGCCTTGGTCCATGAGCTCACGAGCTTCCGCGGCGCTGGCCGGGACCGCCGCCACCCGGAAGTTCGGCGAACCCTCGAACGCTTCGTAAAGTTCCCTGCTCGCCGGTGTCCGGTCCCGGTCCATCCAGGCGATCTTGGAATCCTCCACGTCCAGGTTTACCGCGAAGCCAAAGATGATGAGCTGGATCAGCGGCGGCCCGAACAGCACCGCGCGCATCCGCGGCTCCCGCAGCGCCTGCCGGAACTCCTTCCGTACAATCTCCCGAATCCGCCGCCACATACGCTACTCCTTACGCCAGTTTCCCCGCCAGTTTCCTCGTGGCCAGCAGGAAGATCACTGCCGCGTAAACGGCCAGCAGCCCGAACTCAAGCCATAGCACGTCCATCCCCACGCCCTTCAAGAAAACGCCCTTCAGCGCGGTGATGAAGTAGCGCGACGGAAAGATGTACGTCACCGCCTGGACGACCACCGGCATGTTCTCAATGGCGAAAACGAAACCTGACAGCAGGAACGCCGGCAGGAACGAAGTGATCATCCCGAGCTGAAAGGCCAGAAGCTGCCCCCGTGCGATCGCGGACAGAAAGATGCCCCAGAACAGCGCCCCGACCAGGAACACACAGCTTGTCACCAGGACCAGCAGGGGACTCCCGCGCAGCGGCACGCCGAACACCAGCACGCCCACGCCCATCGCGATCAGCATGTCCGCCAGTCCCAGCGCAAAGTACGCGGCCATTTTGCCGAGCACCAGCTCGTGCGCGCGCAGCGGTGTCGACAAAAGCTGCTCCATCGTGCCCATTTCCCACTCGCGCGCGATCGTCAGCGAGGTCAGGAGCGCCGCAATGATCATCAGGATCACCGCGATCAGCCCGGGCACAATGTAGTTCCGCGACTTGAGTTCGCTGTTGTACCAGACCCGCAGCCGCGTCTCGACCGGCGGATCGAGCCGCCCGCCCGCTCTCCGGTTGAAGGCCTGCTGCCGCAATTCCATCGCGTAGCTTTGAGTGAGCGCGTCAGCGTAGCCCAGCGCGATCGATGCCGTGTTCGAGTCGCTGCCGTCGAAGATCAGTTGGACCTCTGCCTCCTTGTTCATGAGCAGGTTGCGCGAGTAGTCCGCCGGGATCACCACCGCCAGCAGGCACTGGTCCCGGTCAATCCTCTGCTCGATTTCGCCGTAGTTCTGGACCTCGCCGAGGATGGTGAAATACCGCGACCCGGCGAACCGCTCGATCAGTTCCCGGCTCTGCGGCGTCCGGTCACGGTCCAGGATCAGCGTCGGGATGCGGTCCACGTCCAGCGTCAACGCGTAGCCGAACAGCAGCAGCATCAGCAGCGGCACCGCCAGCGCCATGATCAGGCTCCTGGGGTCGCGCAGAATGTGCAGCGCCTCCTTGCGCGCCACCGCCGCAGTCCGCTCCAGGCTCCGCCGCATTCCGCTCATGACCGCCGTTCCTCTTCCTCGATCATGGCCACGAATACCTCCTCCATCGTCGGCTTGCCGGCGGATTCCTTCAGCTCCGGCGGCGTCCCCAGCGCGATGATCTTGCCGCGGTACATCAGCGCCAGCCGGTGGCAGTACTCAGCCTCCTCCATGTAGTGCGTGGTGACGAACACCGTGTGCCCCGCTTCGGAAAGCTGGTAAATGAGGTCCCAGAAGCCGCGCCGCGCGATCGGGTCCACGCCCGAGGTCGGCTCGTCCAGGAACAAGATCGGAGGCTCATGCAGGATCGCGCATCCGAGCGCCAGCCGCTGTTTCCAACCGCCGGCGAGCAGGCGCGTCATCATCGCCCGCTGCTCCTCAAGCCCCGCCATCTTGAGCGCGTACGACCTCCTCTCCGGTTTTCTCTCCTCGGGCACCCCGTAGATGCCGCTGAAGAAGTCGATGTTTTCCTCGACGGTGAGATCGTCGTAAAGCGAGAACTTCTGCGACATGTAGCCGATGTTGTGGCGCACCGTCTCCGGATCCTCGGCCACGTCAAAGCCGCCGACCCGCGCCCACCCGGCCGTCGGCTGGAGCAGCCCGCACAAGATGCGGATCGCCGTCGACTTGCCCGCGCCGTTCGGCCCGAGGAACCCGAAGATCTCTCCCCGCCGCACCTGGAACGAGATGCGATCAACCGCGGTGAAGTCGCCGAAACGCTTCACCAGCCCATCGACTTCTACCGCCCAGTGCCCGTTGTTTCCGGTTGCTTGAGCGCTCGTGTTCATCAAGCCTCGCCCCCGGCCTTATGGATCAAAGCGATGAACGCGTCTTCGAGCGACGGCGCGATCCGCTCGAATTCCGCCGGCCCGAGTCGGGCGTGTTCCAGTTCCGCCGCCAGCGCCTCCGGTGATGTTCTCGCCGGATCGAGGAACACGTGCAGCGCCGCCCCGAAGGGCTCCGCGCTGAGAACGCCCTCCTTGCGCCCGAGCAGTTCCCGCGCCGCCCGCTGGTCCCGGCATCGCACCGCGTAGCAGTCTTCCTCGAGCTCGCGTTTCAGCGTCGCAGGCATTGCGCAGCGGATCAGCCGGCCGTGATGCATCAGCCCCACGCGGTCGCAACGCTCCGCTTCATCGAGATACGCGGTGGCCACGAACACCGTCATCCCTTCCTTCACGAGCCGGTAGAGGATCTCCCAGAAGTCGCGGCGCGACACCGGGTCCACGCCGCAGGTCGGCTCGTCGAGGAACAGGATCTGCGGCCGGTGCAGCAGCGTGCACATCAACGCCAGCTTTTGCTTCATCCCGCCAGAGAGCCGGCCCGCCTGCCGTTTGCCGAATGGTTCCATCCGCGTCATCCGCAGCAGCCGCGGCATCAGCTCATCCCGGTCCGGGCGCCCGATGCCGAACAGGTCCGCATAGAAGGCCATGTTCTCTTCCACCGTCAGGTCGCCGTACAGGCCGAAGCGCTGCGCCATGTACCCGATGCGATCCTTGATCTGGCCGGTGTGGCGCGCGGTGTCGAAGCCCGCCACCAGCGCCTCGCCCGAACTGGGTTCGAACAGCCCGCACAGCAGCCGCAGCGTGGTGGTCTTCCCGGCGCCGTCCGGCCCCACCAGTCCGAACACCTCGCCGCGCGCGATCTCCAGATTGAGATCATCCACCGCCGTCAGTTCGCCAAACCGGCGCGTGAGATGGACGGCGCGGATGATCGGGTCCACCGAATAGCGCTCCACCGCGGTCATTCGACGATGATCTCCGCGTCCGCCGGCATGTTCAACTTTAGCTCGCCTTCCGGGTTCGGAATGTCGATCTTCACCCGGTAGACCAGCTTCACGCGTTCCTCCTCGGTCTGGATCTGCTTCGGAGTGAATTCCGCTTCCGGGGAGATGAACGACACGCGTCCCGAGTAAACCTTGCCCGGGAACGAGTCGGTTGTCACCTTAACCCGCGCGCCGAGCTTCACGCGCCCCAGATCGGTCTCATTAACGTAGCCGCGCAGCCACGGGTGCTCCAGGTCGCCTACTGTGAGCACCGTCGTGCCCGCTGCCAGCGTCTCGCCCGGCTCGGCCGATTTCACCAGCACCACCCCGTCGATCGGCGACACCGCCTCAGTGTCGGCGAGCTGCGTGTCGATAACGGCGATCTGCGCCCGCGCCCGCTCGATCTCCGCCTTGCGCGTCTCCACTTCCTGCTGGCGCCGCTTCAGTTCCAGCCGCGTCGCTTCCGCGAGCTGCACCGCCGCCTTCGCCCGCCCGACCTGCGCACGGGCCGCCTCGATCGTCTCCTTCCGCGGCCCCTCCACCACCAGCGCCAGCCGCTGCTCGGCCTGCCGCAGCGCCGCCGCCGTGCGCTCGTGGATCGTGCGGAACTGGTCGAACTGAGCCGTCGAGATATCGTCGTTGCGGTGCAACTGCTGCGCCCGCTCCCAATCCTTGGTCGCCCTCGAGTGCTCGGTGCGGACCGCCTCCACCGCCGCCTTCGCCTCTTCGATTTCCTGCGGCCGCGAGCCGGCCTCGAGCTCCGCCAGCCTCGCCTGGGCCTGTTCGAGATCGGCGCGCCGCGCCGCCGTCTCGCCCTCCACCGTTTCGCGCTGCCACTCGATCGCCGTCCGCAGTTGCGCCAGTTGCGACTCGGCCACGTCGAGCGCCGCCTGCTCGCGCTCGCGCGTCCGCTCAAGCTGCTCGCGGTCCAGCCGGGCGACCACCATCCCCTTCTTCACCGGCTGTCCTTCGTCCACCAGCCGCTCCACCAGCCTGCCCGGGCTCTTGAACGCGATCTTTACCTCGGTCAGCTCGATGTTGCCCGAGATCCGAATCGACCGCCCATCGTCGTTGTTCCACCACCGCAGCGCATAGCGACCGCCAATCACCAGCGCCGCTCCCGCCACCACCACCAGAATGATCTTGTTCCTCATCTCTCAATCACCCAAATGAATCAATGAATCAATGGATCAATCCCCTCACGGTTCCCATCGCCTGCCTCAAGTCGATTCCCGCCTTGTTAAAGAGGAACATCGCAGCGATGTGGTTGTCCCGCGCCCGCGCCAGCCGGGTCTGCGCATCGGTCACTTCGATGCTCGAGGCCACCCCCGCCTCGTAGCGCCGCCGCGCCTGAGCCAGTTCTTCCTCGGCCTGTTTCAAACCGTCGCGCGACACCAGCACCTGCTCCTCGGACGAGCGCACGTTGTCCAGCGCCAGCCGGATCTCCAGTTCCACCTGCCGCAGCAGGTCGGCCGTCCGGATTCGCTCCTGCTCAAGTTGGGAGCGGCTTTCCGCCCGCCGCGCGTCCCGCCGCCCGCCATCGAAAAGCGGTATCCGCAGCGAAGCACCGCAGGTGCGCGTCGGGATCGCATGGTTGATGCTCGACCCGATCGAACCGTAGTCCGCGAAGCCCACGAGAGACGGCAGCCGCTCCATCTTCACCGCGCTGTGGTTGAGCCGCGCAGCCGCTTCCCGCTTGCGCTGCGCCCGGACGTCCGCGCGCGCCTTGATCGCCTTCCCGAGCGCCTCCTCGGGCGAAGGCGCTTCCGGTTTGGCGTAGCCAAGCTGCTCGGTCAGCCGGAGTTCCGTCTCCAGGGGCAGCCCAATCCACTTCAGCAAATGAAGGTGCGCCTGCCGCCGCTCGTTTTCCGCCACGAGCAGCCGCTGGCGTTCGTTCGAGAGCTGTACCCGCGCCCGCGTCACCTCGACCCCGGTGCCCGTCCCGGCCGCCTTCTGGTTCGTGGCGAGCTTGACTAGTTCCTCTGCCAGCGCGACGTTCGCCCTGGCCGCCTCCACGCCCGCCTCCGCGCGCAATGCCGCCAGGTACAGGTTCGCCGCCTGCTGCGCCACCTGGTCGCGAACGGCCTCCGCCTCCGCGTCCGCCGCGCCAACACCGGTCTTGGAGGCCTGGTGCCGCCGGATCGCACTGAAGTCGAAAATCGTCTGCGTCATCGTTGCCCGGGCATCGAAGACATTGAACGGCCCCACGAATGCCGGGATGCCGAAGCCGGGGATTGTCGTCTCAAACCGGATCCCGAACGCCTGCAAGTTCCGCGTCTGGCTCTGCTGGCTGAGGCTCGCGTCCAGATTCGGCACCAGCGCGGCCCGCGCCTGGCGCGATCGCTCGCGCGCCTGCGCGCGGCTCTCTTCCGCCAGTTGCACTCGGGCGCTCCCCGCCGGCGCCAGCGCCAGTTCGATCGCCTTCCTCAGATCGAGCTCCAGTGGCCCGTCCACAGCCGAGGCCGGGGCCGCTGCCGCTGCCAACAAGACCGCTGCCCAAAGATCGCGTCTTTGCTTGTCCATGGTATTTTCAACCTCTCGAAGCCGGCGAAACAACCGGCGCCCTCAACCCTGCCCCAAGGAAGGTCACGATCCGGGCGATCATGCCTTCCACGTCCGTGGGGTCACACTGGCCGTCCGAGAGGAATTGCAGGAGGCCGGTCCCGGCGAGCGAGTGCGCCAGCACCCCGACACAGAAGTTGATACGCCACAGAAGCTCCACTTGTGGCACGCCCGGAAGGGCGCGGTGGAAGGCGGCCGCGAATCGCGTCGCAATCTCCCGCATCTGCTCGAACAGCACCTCCCGCACTGTCTCCGCGGGTTCGGTGTACATCCTCCCAAGAAGCCGTGCAAACGGCGCTTGCGCTCCTCCACGCTTCCGCCCGGCGCGAAGCACGGGTTCTGCAAATGCTCGCAGGATACATTCCAGGTGAAGTGGTCCGGTTCCCGCGGCCGTCTCGCATTCATCCAGCATCCGCAGCCGCTCCTGGTTCACCTGTCCGATCCGCCGGGCGAACACTGCTTTGATCAGTGCGTCCTTGGACTGGAAGTGGTAGTTGACCGCCGCGAGGTTCACACCCGCCTGGGCGGTGATCATGCGGAGGGACGTGGCATCGAAACCGTGGTCGGCGAACAGGCGTTCCGCGGCGTCGAGGATGCGCTCCTTGGCATCGGTCGATGGGCGGCCTTTGCGTTCTGGATCTGACCCGGTGTTTGAGGCCTCGGGGAGCAGGGCTGTTTCGTGAGTCATACGTTCGTTTTAATCATACGATGGAAACGTACGTATGTCAAGATCATGAACCAAAATGCTAGGCAACAGATTGAAAATAAAACCAATTCTTCTACGACATCACTCGCAACAACGTCACCGAATGGGCCGGAAATGCAAGCTTGAATCGGTCGCCGAACCCGCCCTGCTCCCGCTTGTCTAACTTCACCACCCCCGGCTCAGCCAGCGAGTTCGTCGACTCCGGAGACGGACCATTGATGCTAAACACCGTCCCTTGACTGGCCGGCCTCGTCCCCGCTATCTCGAACTCCGCCGCAAGCGCCTGGTCTTTATGCCGGTTCACCACTCCGATGCTCAGCCGCCCACGCTCGTCCCGAGTCGCGCAAACATCCAGATAGGGAACCTTCCCATGCTGCTTCGACTCGAACCCGGGCCCGTCCGCCAAGGTGTGCAATACCCGGTCGCCGCTCTCGGCCCGGTACAGTTCCAACGGGAAGAAGATCGGCTGGAGGTAGAGCCCCTTCTCGCTCGTCATGATCGGCGCGATCACGTTCACCATTTGCGCCATGTTCGCCATCGTCACCTTGTCGCCCCACCGTTGGAACAGGTGGATCATCGAGGCTACCCATAGCGCGTCCCTCACGTTGTAGGGTTCCTCGAGCTTATTCTTCACCGCCCGGTTCCGGCCATCGCGCTTCCGGTACCACACGTTCCACTCATCGAAGGCGATTTCGATGCGCTTGTTCGGCAGAGGTATCTCATAGGCTGCCGGCCGGCGCATCCGGCTCATCACCCCTTCGATGACGCCGTCCGTCACCCGCAGCAGCGATTCCGCCTGCCGGATAGTCGCCAGCAGCTCGTAGTAATCGTCGCCGCCAACGTACAGGTGCACCGAAACCCAGTCCGCCACCGGCCCGAGCACCTCCAGAATCGCCTCGTTCCACTTGGGATCGCTGGCGCCGCAGGCAATCAACTGGATGGAGGGATCGACCCACTTCATCATCTTCGCCGCCTCGAGCGCGATCTTGGCGTACTCCTCCGGGCTCTTGTGGCCCGCTTGCCACGGACCGTAAATCTCGTTGCCGAGACCCCAGATCTTCACCCCGTGCGGCTGCTCGTAACCGTGCTTGCGCCGCAGGTTCGCGTAGTGCGTATCGGTCGTCCCGTTGCAGTACTCCACCCAGTTGGCCGCCTCTTCGATCGTCCCCGTACCCAGGTTGATGCACAGGTACGGCGCAGCGCCGATCATGCGGCAGTACTCGATGAACTCGTTCGTTCCAAACCGGTTCGACTCTTCGGCGAACCACGCGGTGTCGAAACGCCGCGGACGCCGCTCCTTCGGCCCCACGCCGTCCTCCCAGTGATAGGAGGAAACGAAGTTGCCGCCCGGCCAGCGCAGCACCGGGGGCTTCAGCCGCCGTACCGCTTCGAGCACGTCCCTCCGGTACCCCTTCGCGTCGGAAAGCGGCGAGCCTTCCTCGTAGATCCCGCCGTAAATGCACCGTCCCAGGTGCTCGATGAATTGCCCGAAGATCATCGGGTTCACCCGGGCGATGACGTGTTCGGCGTCGATTTTGACCCGCGTGGGCCCCGGCGCGTCCTGCCCGGCCTGTCCGCCTGCCACCAGCAGGGACGGCCGCACCAGATCCACCGCGGCCAAAGACCTCAGCAGCTCTCTCCGTGTCAGTTGCATGAGGATCCTCCTGGAACAACACCGAGCAGTATAGTGCAGACCGCGCTCAGCGATCCCCCACCCCAGGACGCCATCAACGCAAGATCAACGCAAAATCAACGCAACAGCACTATTGCAGGATCCGCCTCGCTCCCCGTATACTCTAGAGAATCGCTGGGACCCGCACAGACAAGACTTTTCAGGCACAAGGAGAATTCAAGTGGAAAACAAAGATCAGAGGGACATTCACGCGCCGGCCGGGGATGACAAGGAACACCAACCGGCACGAATCCGGCGCAAGGACTTTCTCAAGGGCTCATTGCTGTCCATGCTGGCCGGTTCGTCACTGGCGGGAATGGCGTCTGCCGCTTCGGCGGCCCAGGGGGAGCGGGCAGGACGAAAGCCCCCGTTGAATCCGGGCTCTCTTAACAAACTGCTCGCCGAGATCTCGGAAGGGCAGCATCCGGAACTCAAGGAGAAAGCCATGCGCGACTGGCAGGGCGCGCTCCGCGAAGCGTTCCAGTTGAGCGAGCGGCAATCCGCGATGCTGGCCACGGCCTCGCGGGAGCAGGCCGCCGAGGTCCAACAGGCGTTCAACAACGCCGTCAAGGCCGGCAGGCCGATGATGGTCCGGCCCGCCGGTGGCGGCGGATCGCCGGCTGAGCGCACCGACGTCACCTGCTCGGTTTCCACCGGAGATAAGGGCGTCACCTTCACGTGCACCATCGTCATCGCACGCTAGCGTAGAGGGCAGGTCGGGGCTCTGCCCTACTGGGCTGAACGTGGGGCAGGCCCCAGATCTGTCGTGGTCCCGCAAGGTCAAGCTGGTCTTGAAAACCTGATACCTTGTTGCGTATGGCAACCGAGGCCGGCGCCGCGTGGGAGAACCCGGTCAAGAAGCTGCTGCGCGAGGGAAAGCCCGCGATCGGCATCACCATCACTGCCGCCAGCGTGGAGGTCGCCGCCCAGGCCGCCAACATGGGCTTCGACTTCCTCTGGATCGAGATGGAGCACAGCCCGATTACGCTCGAGACGGCGCGCGCGATGATTCTCTCGACGCGCGGCCTCAAGGCTGTGCCCTTCACCCGCGTCCCCGTGAACGAGCTGTGGACCGCCAAGCGCGTGCTCGACATCGGCAGCCTCGGCGTCATGTTCCCGTTCACCTCTACGGCCGAGCTCGCTCGCCAGGCCGTGGCCGCTTGCCGCTATCCCCCCGATGGCCTCCGCGGCGCCGGCCCCGGTCTCGCTACCTTCCGCTGGCCCGCTCCCGAAGGCTACTTCGGCTTTGCCAACCGCAACGTAATGGTGATTGCGATTATCGAGAGCGCTCAGGGAGTGGACAACGTGGAGGAAATCGCCGCCACGCCCGGTATCGACGCCCTCTTCATCGGCACCCAGGATCTCTCCTTCTCCTTGGGCGTCG
>CAYZJD010000056.1:0-16662 GCA_964478455.1 uncultured Solibacteraceae bacterium
GCCATTGCCAGCGGAAATGACCGTCTCCATGGGTGAACAGCACCGCCCAACTGAAGGCGAGGAAAGTGACCACCATGGCTTCCATGGGCCAAGAGATGTAGTCGCTGAGCCGCCGGGCATCAAGCGTGACAGCCACAATCGACAGCCGGGGTGGATTGGCGCCGAGCCTGCCTCGAGTCCAAAGGATGAAGCCCCCGATCATGGAGAAAAACGTGATGACATCAATCGGCGCCATCACCGGCAGGTCGTTCCAGCGGTGCAACGCGACCGGAACCACGAACGCGGAAACGAGGATGGCGTGCTGAGCCAGCAGCAGGGTGCGATACCGCTTCAACCAACGGATTCCCGGCCCATCATAGAATCCCGGTTCGACTGCCACGCCCAGGAAGAAACCGGGCCCGTGGTTCAGCGGGTAATCCCAGAGTCTCCGAACCAGGAAGAAGAGTCGGACGGCAAGAACCAGACTCGCGCTCGCTAGCGGCAGGAACGCATTGCCTTCAGCGCTCATCGAGAGCCTCCTTTTTCGTGCAACCATTCGAGTTCCCGCTGCACGAAGCCCGCGATCTCGCGGTCATTGAGTCCGGCCAGAACCAGCTGCGTCAGCGCCGTGCGCAGCGGTTTGCGGAGTTCATCTTCGTCGACTTCGCGAGAACGGCGCGAGGCGACGACCGCGCCGGCGCCGTGGCGAACCGCGAGAAAACCCTCTTGCTGTAACTCGCGGTAAGCGACGGCGATCGTGTTGAGATTGACGCCGAGGTCCCCCGCCACCTGCCGTACCGAGGGGAGAGTCATACCCTCCCGGAGGACGCCGCGGGCAATCAGCGCCTTGATCCCATCCGCGACCTGCTGGTAGAGCGGCCGCTTGTCGTTGACGTCCACCGCCAGGTACATGGCGCTTCAATGTCTAGTGTATGCATACTCTATACTCTTTGTCAAGCCCAATTCGCCTGCTGGCAATCGTCAATCCTGTTCGCGCCCGGCAGTCCCAGGCAATGGGTACAGGGTCCGGGCCGGAAGCTGTTTCCCACGTCACCGCCTGTGGGCTGGATTCCGGACCTGGCCTGTTTGAAATCCCGGGTGACGCGTTCGGGGCCGGGCCTACCCCTTCGGCTGGGGCGGCGGCAGGTCCCGCGCGACGACCTGCGACTGGAAGTTCTGGCGGCGGTGGCTGCCGTCGCAGAACGGCTTGTTCTCCGAGTGGCCGCAGCGGCACAAAGAGATCACTGTCCGTCCGGAAAGGCCGAACTCCCTGCCCTCGGCGTCCGAGATCACAAAGTCGCCCTCGATTCGCAGAGGGCCATTGTTGAGCGGTGTGATTCTTGTCCCAGCCATGTTGCGATGGTAGCAGAGTACGGGACATAGTGAGAATTGCGATGTCGCTCGCTCGCGCATGCTGCGGCTTGGCGCTGTGCGCGGCCTCCTGGCCTGCCTCGCAGGAGCTCTCTCCGGAGACGCTCTTGCTCGCTCGCATCAAGGTCCACATGGAGGAAAACTTGAAGCGCCTGCCGAACTACACCTGCCTCCAGACCGTTGAGCGCTCGCGCCGCCTCGCCCCCGCAAGACGGTTCGAACTGGTGGACATTCTCCGGCTCGAGGTGGCGCTGATCGGACGCAAGGAGCTGTTCTCCTGGCCGGGCGAAGAGAAGTTCCAGGAGGCCGACATCTTTGACTTCGTCCAGGGCGGCGCCATCGGCAACGGCAACTTCGGCCTTCACGCCTACAGCATCTTCCTCGGCCACGGGCCTGTCTTTAGTTATGCCGGCGAGCGCGACCGCGAGGGACGCAAGACCGTCCGCTACGATTACCGCGTGCCGCTCCCCAGCAGCGGGTACAGGATCCGTGTCCCGCCGAAGGAGGCGACCGTCAGCTACCACGGCTCGATCTGGGTGGATGCCGCGACTCTCGACTTGGTCCGGCTGGAAGTCCAAGCCGACGATATCCCGCCGGATCTCGGCTTGTCGGCGGCGGCCAACACGATCGAGTACGGGCGCGTGATGATAGGGGACACGGCGTTCCTCCTCCCCCAATCCTCCGAGCTGTTGATGACCGACCTCGCCGGCAACGAGAGCCGCAATCGCGTCCGCTTCAGCGACTGCCGTCAGTTCACCGGAGAGTCGTATCTCTCTTTCGGAGACCCGCCGGTAACAGCCCCGGCTGCGCGGGAACCGGTACGGGAGATCCGCTTGCCCGCCGGACTGTCGCTGGCGCTCGAACTCGAGGGCGAGATCCATTCCTCCAAGTCGCTCGTTGGCGATCCGGTGACCGCCCGGGTCTCCAAGGACGTCAAGAAAGGCGGCGTAGTGTGGGTCCCCAGAGGCGCGCGCGTGAAAGGGAGGATCGTCCGGATGGAGAGAATCCACGGGAAGCAGCCGACCTTCATCCTCGGTTTGCACTTCCAAACGCTCGAATTCGACGGTAAGCGCGGCTCCTTCGACGCTCAGGTGGAATATGTCGCTTCCTTTCTCCAGCCCACGCGGCCCGTGGGCGTTCGTTATCAGAGCCAGAGAAGTCCTGGCGAAGCCGTCTTTGTGGGAGATTCGCTGAGCGAGCGCCGCCCCGGGCTCTTTCAGTTCCGCGTGGATGGAGACAGCGTCTACCTCCCGCGCGGCTTTCTAATGATGTGGAAGACCGCTGGTCCATCCGTTCCGGAGAAACCGTGATTCACTTCGACGCCGAAAACGACCGCCAGTTGTTCGAGGAGACTCTTCAATTCGCCGCCGCCCAGGTCAAGCGCCTTGTGGAGCGTTACCCGGATTTCTATCCCATGTACACCCACCGTGGCCGCTGGAAACATGACCTGCCTGCCTGGACGCACTGGTGCGACGGATTTCTCCCCGGAATCATGTGGATCCTCCATTCCAGGCAGGGAGTGAACGGCGCCGAGGCCGAGTGGTGGCGCGAGCGGGCCGTGCGCTATTCGCGTCCGCTCGAACCGAGACAGTTCGACCGCGAGGTCCACGACCTCGGCTTCATCTTCATGTCAACCTACTTTCGCTGGCTGCGCCTGGCCTCTGATCCGGCGCTCCGCGATGTGCTCGTCCAGGCCGGGCGTACCATGGCCATGCGGTTTCAGGAGAAGGGGCAGTATCTGCGGTCGTTCGTCTCGGAGGATTCGCTGTTCATCGACATCATGATGAACGTCGGCCTCATCTTCTATGCGGCTCGCGAGACCCGCGACAAGAAGCTCCTTGACATCGCCACGCGGCACTGCCTCACCACGCGGCGCGTTCTCGTGCGAGGCGACGGGTCCACCGCCCACGAAGGGATCTTCGACCTCAACACGGGCGAGTTCCTCCGCGAGGGCACGCACCAGGGTTTCCGCGGAGACTCCTGTTGGTCGCGCGGGCAGGCCTGGGCGCTGTACGGATTCAATACGAGCTACCGCTACAGCGGCGACAGGCGCTTCCTCGACACCGCCGAAGCTTGCGCTGGTTACTACATCGAGCACACCCCGGCCGATGGGATTCCCCCCTGGGATTACGACGCGCCGGAGGAAAGCGGTAAACTCCTCGATACGTCCGCCGCCGCCATCGCGGCCTCCGGGCTCCTTCAGCTCAGCAGGACCACGCGTGACCGGGCCCGGGCCCTCCTGTACCGCTCGACCGCCTTGCGAATCCTTCGAACCCTCTGCCAGAGACATCTCGCGAAAGACGATCCCGAATGGGAAGGCATCCTCAAGGGCGGCGTCTATCACCTCCACAAGGGGCTGGGAGTTGACGAGTCCGTGATGTGGGGAGAATACTTCTTCGTGGAGGCCCTCGATGAAGCTTTGCGCCTGATGATTCCCTGACACAGCGCCAGAATCGGGTCGGGGAGTCGAGCTTCTTGAGGAAAACGCCATGTCCGATCTCAAGCTGACTATCCGCGCGTTTCGCGAAGGCGATACGATTCCAAGAGTGCATACCTGTGAAGGCGCCGACCTCTCCCCGGCTCTCGAGTGGGAGGGCGAGCCGCCAGGAACGAAGGCTTTCACGCTGATCGTGGACGATCCGGACGCGCCGGTGGGTACCTGGAACCACTGGTTGCTGTGGGACATCCCGGCTTCGGTCCGCGCTTTGCCGCAAGGCTTCAAACCGGGGCAGGTCGGGCTCAGCGGCACGAACGATTTCGGCCGCCAGGGCTACGGCGGCCCTTGCCCGCCCAAAGGGCACGGGCCTCACCGCTACTATTTCCGGCTGTATGCCCTGGATGCGGCTTCGTTGAACCTCGCCGCCGGCGCGAAGCGCGCCGCCGTCGATCGCGCCATCAGGGGCCACGTGCTGGCCGAAGCGCAGTACATGGGACGCTACGAGCGCCGCTAGCGGGCATCACCTGCCGCCCCATCTGACCGGCACATAGAAACCAGTCTGATCCCACAGGGGCCTGCTCCTGGGCGATAATACGGCTTCTGCGCCCGGTTCATTGAAACCGCATGTCCAAGCTCATCTCGGTCATCATTCCCGTTTACAACGACGCGGAACACCTGCGCGCCTGCCTGGAGCACTTGGCCCGTTCTTCATCTCCGTATCACGAGTGCATCGTAGTCGATGACGGATCCACCGACGGCTCGGCCGAGCTAGCTCGGCGGTTGGGCGCCCAGCTTCTGTCCACCGGCGGCCGCACCGGCCCCGCTCATGCCCGGAACCTCGGGGCGCGGAAGGCCACGGGCGAGATCCTGTTCTTCCTCGATTCCGACGTGTGCGTCCATCACGATACGCTGGCTCGCCTCCAGGCTGCGTTCGCCGAGGATGCGGAGCTTGACGCACTGATCGGCTCCTACGACGACTCGCCCCAGTCGAAGGATTTCCTCTCGCAGTACAAGAACCTGATGCACTGCTTCGTGCATCAGCGCGGCCGGCGACAGGCATGTACTTTTTGGAGCGGGTGTGGCGCAGTGCGGCGGGACGTTTTCCTGGAGCACGCCGGGTTCAACGAAACGGAATTCCGCCGGCCGGCCGTCGAGGACATTGAGCTCGGCTACCGGATGTTCACCGCCAGCCGGAAGATGATCCTGGACAAGGGGCTCCAGGTCAAGCACCTCAAGCGCTGGACCTTCTGGGGCCTGATCAAGACCGATATCTTCGATCGCGGGATTCCCTGGACGGAGCTGATCCTGCGCGACCGCCACATGCCCAACGACCTGAACCTGGAGTTAAGCCAGCGGGTCAGCGTTGCGCTGGCTTTCCTGTTGATGGGCGTGGCGCTGGCCGCGACGCTCGTCTGGGGCTGGTACTTCCTCACCCCGCTGGTGGCGGTGCTGATGTTCCTGCTGGCGCGCTACTGGGTGGAGGGCGCTTCCGAGCGGCGCTCTCCGGCCGTGGTGGCGGCCATGACCATCGCCACCGGGGTCATCGTCTGGCGCGCCATGACCCACGACATGAAGGGCATTGTGCCGCCGCTGCTGCTCGGCTACCTCTTGCTCTTCCTGCGCCATCGCTACGCTTACAGCGATCCAAGAAGGCGCCGCTGGAGCGGTTTCCTTCTTGCCGCCTACATCGTTGGCGCGCTCGGCCTGATGTTCTCCTATTTCCCGGCGCATATCCTGATCTTCACGTTCTTCGTGATCGCGGCGGCCATTGTCGTCCTGAACACGCAGTTCTACTTCTTTCTCGCCGCCAAACAGGGGAGGGTGTTCGCGCTGGCGGCGATTCCCTTCCACCTCCTCTACCACCTCTACAACGGCCTCTCGTTCTTTGTCGGCCTGCTTCATTACGGATGGCGCAGCTTCTTTCACAGGAAATCGGCGCTCGAGCCGGTGCCCCGAGGCAATGGGCGGCAATAAGTCCGCTGTTCTGACGTATCACTCGATCGACCCGAGCGGATCGGTCATCTCCACGTACCCAGAATTGTTCCGCCGCCAGATGTCGCTGCTCGCCGAGCGGGTGGTCCCGGTCGTCGCCCTCGCCCAGGTGCGGCAGACGCCTGGCGCCCTTGCCTTGACATTCGACGACGGCTACCGGAATTTCGAAACCGAGGCCCTTCCAGTCCTGGAGAAATACCGCTTTCCCGCGACCGTCTTCGTGGTGACCGGGCGCTGCGGCCAGTCCAAGGATTGGGCCCCGCGCCAGGGCATCATGCCGCCGCTCGCGCTGATGGACTGGGAAGCTCTCCGGCGCGTCGCCGCCGCGGGGGTCGAGCTGGGTGCGCACACGGTGAGCCATCCCGTGCTCCCGTCGTTGTCCGAAGAAGCGGCGGAGCGGGAACTGCGCGAGTGCCGTGACGAGCTTCAGCACCGCCTCGGAAAGCCGGTCCGGGCCGTGTCCTATCCTTACGGCATCTCGAACCCGGCGGTTCGCCGGGTCGCGGCGAGGCACTACCAACTCGCCTGCGGCACAAAGCTCGGCTACGTCTCCGAACACTCGGATCCTTGGGACCTCCGGCGGATCGACGCTTACTACCTCCGGCGCGCGAACCTCTTCGAACACGTGACAACCGGGCAAGGCGGAGCCTACTTGGCCCTGCGGCGGCTTCTGCGTATCCTTCGTGGGAGGCCTTGAAATGCGAATCGGCATCGATGGAACCTGCTGGCCCAGCCGCCGGGGCTACGGCCGTTTTGTCAGGGAGATCGTGGAGGCTTTGGGCCGCCAGGGGTCCGGGCACCAGTTCGTTGTCTTCCTCGACTCGATGGAACACGACCTGCTCCAGCTCCCGGGCAGGATGCGTGTCGTACTTGTGAAAACGTCGCAGCCGGCGACCAAAGCCGCACGGCGCAAGAGCCGCCGGACCGTGCCCGATCTCGTCAGAATGGCTCGTGCCGTCGCGCGGGAGAAGCTCGACCTGCTCTTCTTTCCCACGGTCTACTCCTACTTCCCCGTGTGGAAGAGACACCCGATCGTGGTTGCTATCCATGACATCATCCCGGAGAGCCACCCCGGGCCTGCGTTCGCTACCCGTTGGAACGAGGGGCTCTGGCACGTGAAAAGACGCCTGGCGGTCGCCCAGGCGGACCGGATTGTGACGATCTCCGAGTACTCGCGGCGTGGCTTGTCGAAACTGCTGCGGATTCCGGAGCGGCGGATACATGTCGTCTACTTAGCGGCGTCACGCCAGTTCCGCCGGCTGGATATTGCCCGGGACCAGCCGCCGTTTGTCCTGACCGTAGGCGGGCTGAACCCGCACAAGAACCTTGCCACTCTGGTCCGCGCCTTCGGAAAGCTTCACCCTGGGCACACCGGCCTCCGGCTGGTTTTAGCCGGCGCGTACAATCCGGATTCCGCCTGGTACACAGATCTGCACGAGCTTGTGTCCTCCCTGGGGCTGAACGAAGCCGTCAGCTTTACCGGATACGTGCCTGATCCGGCGCTGTGCGAGCTTTACAACCGGGCCGCCGTGTTGGTGTTCCCGTCGCTGGATGAGGGTTTCGGGCTGCCGGTTGTCGAGGCAATGGCCTGCGGCTGTCCGGCGATTGTCAGCTCGGGAAATGCGCTTGAGGAAGTGGCGGGCGGCGCCGCCCTGGTGATTGACCCACTTGACGAGGAGGACCTGCGGGCAGCCATGGAGAGCGTACTGCGCGATGCGGGGCTGGCCGCCGATCTCTCCGCTCGCTGTCTCCGCCGCGCGGCCGAATTCTCCTGGGACGCCTCGGCCCGGAAGCTGATCGACATCTTCGAAGAAACGAGACGCACCTGGCGCAATCAAGCTTGAAGGAGCAGCGGCTCGCCTACAGCGCCACTTCGCCGGCGCCTGAGGACGGGCGGCACGGGATGATCTGCGGATCGATGTTGAAGCGCGAGCGATAGTGCTCCCTGATGGCGCACCGGAACTCGGGCACGGCCTCGGAACGCATCATGCTCACGGTGCAGCCGCCGAACCCGCCTCCCGTCATGCGGGCGCCATAGACGCCGGGGATGGAAAGCGCGGTATCCACAAGAAAATCCAGTTCCTCGCAGCTCACCTCGTAATCCTTCTGGAGGCTGCGATGGGAAGCGATCAGCAGGGCGCCCATCGCGTCCTTGTCGCCCCGGTGGCTGGCCTGGATGAACGCTTCGACCCGCTCGTTCTCGGAGGCTACGTGCCGCGCGCGGCGCATCACCACCGGTGGTATCGCGTCTTCATACGCGATCAGCTCGGCGCTGATCACGTCGCGCAGGCTGCCCACCTCCGGCCGGCGTCTCTGGATAGCGGCCACCGCAATCTTGCCTTCCTCCACTCGCTGGCGGTAAGCCGAGGACCCCAGCTCGTGCTTCACCATCGAATTCACCGCCAGGAACTCCACGTCCGCCGGCAGGGGCACGACTTCGTTCTCCAGGCTCCGGCAGTCGATCTTGATGGCGGCCTTCTCGCGGCCGAACACCGAAATGTACTGGTCCATGATGCCGCACGGCATGCCGACAAACTCGTTCTCCGCCCGCCGGCAGAGCTTGACCAGTTCGAGCGGAGCCATCTTCCGGTCTCCCAGCAGCGCCAGGGCGACGGAGACCTCGATTGCGGCGGACGAACTCAGCCCTGAGCCCACCGGAACGGTGCTGAGGATCCCCAGGTTACACGGCTGGACCCCGAACCCGGCCCGGATCAGCTCCCGGGCCACGCCGCGAACGTAGTCGCTCCAGTCTCTGGCGGGTTGCGAGCCCGCCAGTTCCTCCACTGGCCATTCGCGCTCCTGCTCCATGTTGGCCGAGAACACGCGCAATTTGCCGTCCCTGTTCGGAGCCGTGGCCGTGAAACAGGCCAGATCGAGCGCGACCGGCATCACGAAACCGAGGTTATAATCCGTGTGCTCGCCGATGAGATTCACCCGCCCGGGTGCGCGAAACACGCGAGGGGACGCCGCCCCGCCGTATCGCTCGCGGAACGTTCCGATCAGGACGCTCGCTTCGCCAGCCAAAGCAGGATTCCCCCGAAGGCAATCATCGTGACGCCGACGTAGAGGTTGATGTTCACCGTTGTCAACGCTGCCCGCGCCCCGGAGGCGAAGACTCCCTGAGAGCCGAGGATCAGGCCCAGGATGACGAAGAAGATACCCGAAGGTGTTCGCAGGTCCCACATAGCCGTCTACCAGAAAATGAGGTTCAGCACAACGCAAGCCACGCCTACGACCCAGGCCAGGGGGCCGGGCCGGCGGTACCATCGGACGCCCTCTTCGCGCGGCAGCTCGGTCAGCCCGTAGACGAGGCCCTTCAGTTCTCCTTCCTGCCTCGGCCGCGTCGCCATGCTAATGAAGATGGTCACCACGAAGCAGGCCGTCCAGGCGAAGATCGCAATCCAGAAATTCTGCGCCATCGTGGAGGGGAACACATGCACGCTGCCCAGCCAGCCGCCTTTGCCCTCCGCCACCGTCAGGCCGTGCGTGAGCGAAGCGGCGGCCGTGCCCGCCAGCAGGCCGCTGAAAGCGCCGTGGCCTGTCGCGCGTTTCCAGAACATGCCAAGAAGGAACGTTGCGAACAGGGGGGCGTTGACGAATCCGAAAACGAGCTGGAGCAGGTCCATCAGGTTGTTGTACAGGGTGGCCAGATAGGCGGCCCCGATCGAGAGCGCCACCCCGAAGATCGTCGACATTCGCCCGACCCAGAGGTAGTGGGAGTCGGGTGCATGTCGGCGAATGTGGCCTTGATAGATATCGTAGGTCCAGACCGTGTTGAAGGCGGTGACGTTGCCGGCCATGCCGGACATGAACGAGGCCATCAGTGCTGTGATGCCGACGCCGAGCATCCCCGACGGGTAGAACTTCGACATCAGCACCGTGAGCACCATGTCGTAGTTGTAGCCGCCGTTCTTCTGCGGGATCTCGAAACCGATGGCCATCTTCGCCAGCGCCATGGCGGCGATCCCGGGCAGGATCACAATGAACGGGATGAACATCTTTGGGAAGGCGCCTACCAGCGGCGTCAGGCGCGCGCTGGACATCGAATCCGCCGCCATTGCCCTCTGCACGACCAGGTAGTTGGTGCACCAGTAACCGAAGGAGAGCACAAAGCCCAGCCCGGCAACCATCCCAAACACCTCGACTCCCATCGGGTTGTCGGCCGGATTGCCCATGTGCCTCCACGAGGACGTCATCACCTCCGGCAGGCGGGCCGCCATTCCCTCCCAGCCTCCCGCTTTGACCACCGCCAGGATCGCCAGCGGCGCGAACCCCAGAACGATCAGGAAGAACTGGAGCACCTCGTTGTAAATCGCGCTGGTCAGCCCGCCGAGGAAGGTGTAAATCAGCACGATGACCGCCGAAAGTAGCACGGAGGCGGTGAAGCTCCAGCCGAGCAGAAGCTGGAACAGCAGCCCGAGCGCGTACATCGAGATGCCGGAGGAGAACAGGGTCATCAACGCGAACGTGATGGCGTTGAAGCCGCGCGTCTTCTCGTCAAACCGCAGCTTCAGGTATTCGGGCACCGAGCGGGCGCGGCTTCCGTAATAAAACGGCATCATGAACACGCCGACGAAAATCATCGCCGGAATCGCCCCGACCCAGTAAAAGTGGGAGGTCATGATCCCGTACTTGGCCCCGGAGGCGCACATGCCGATGAGTTCCTGCGCGCCAAGGTTCGTCGACACGAACGCAAGGCTCGTGATCCACAACGGGACCGAATGTGCGGAGGTGAGGAAGTCCGCGCTCGTCGTCACCCGCTTCCGCAGCAGCCAGCCGATCCCGATGACGAACGCGAAATAAAGGGCAATGATGACGTAGTCAGCAATTGTCAGTGTCAAACGCCACCTCGCGGTCAGTCTACCAAAAAGGGGTCAGCCTGATCTGGTACATTTTCCGACAGCGAGCCACCTTCTCTCGAAAATGGCGCAGATCAGGCTGACCCCTTTTGGGGTGCATGCACTATCATGGTCACTCGTCATGTGGACACAGGACTACACCCCGGTCGGCGGCAGCCTGGCCCTGTCGGCCCTTGTGGCCGCCATTCCGATCTTCACGTTGCTGTTTCTGCTCGGCGTTCGCCGCAGGCCGGCGTGGCAGGCGGCGCTCGCGGGTCTAGGAACGGCGGCCGCCGTGGCGCTGCTGGTCTATCGCATGCCCCTCGACAAGGTCGCTTCGGCCGCCGCCTTCGGCGCGGCCCACGGGCTTCTGCCGATCGGATGGGTGGTGTTCACCGGCATCCTCCTCTACCGGATCACGGTGGAAACCGGCAAGTTCGAGATCATCAAGGATTCCGTCGGCCACCTCTCCGATGACCGGCGAATGCAGGCGCTGTTGATTGCCTTCGCTTTCGGAGCCTTCATCGAGGGCGCCGCCGGATTCGGCGCGCCGGTTGCCGTGGCTGCGGCCATGCTCTCCGGCCTCGGATTCTCGCCTTTCTACGCTGCCGGGATCTGCCTTCTCGCGAACACCGCCCCGGTGGCCTTTGGTTCCATCGGTACCCCGATCTGGACCCTGAGCAAGGTCACGTCGCTCCCTCTGGGAGAACTGTCGGCTTCCGTCGGCAGGATCTGCGCGCCCATTTCACTGACCGTGCCGGCTTACCTGATTCTGGTCATGGGCGGGCGGAGAGGCCTTCGTGGAGTTCTGCCGGGCGCCGCCGTCTGCGGCGCCTCCTTCGCGGCGACGCAGTTTCTCGTCTCAAACTACGTGGGTCCCGAACTCACGGACATCCTGAGCTCCCTTGCCGCCATCGGCTCGCTGGTCGCGCTGGCGCTCTTCTGGAAGCCGCGGGACAGCTTCAACCTGCCGGGCAACCATTCTGTGGAAGTGACCGCCAAACGGCACTCCGCCGCCGAACTTGTGACGGCCTGGGGCCCGTACGCGCTCCTGGTGGTGTTCGTTCTCGCCTGGGGTCTGCTGAAGCCCGCTTTGAACAAGACCACTTTCCCGATCCCTTGGCCCGGACTCCACGAGCAGATCCTCCAGGCACCGCCCGTGGTCGCCGCCTTGAAGCCGTACCGGGCGGTGTACGAATTCGCCTGGCTCGCCGCCCCTGGAACTGCCTGCCTGTTCGCCAGCCTCCTCTCCGCGTTGCTTCTGCGAATGTCGCCCGCCCGGTTCGCCTCCGTTTTCCGCACAACATGCAGGCAACTCGCGTTGTCCATGCTGACGATCGTTTCCGTTCTCGCCCTGGCGTTCCTGATGAACCTCTCCGGCGCTACGGCGACCCTCGGGCTGGCGTTCGCCGCCACCGGCGTGCTCTTTCCCTTTTTCAGCGCGCTGCTCGGCTGGCTGGGCGTGTTCCTCACCGGCTCGGACACCTCGGCCAACGCCCTCTTCGGCAACCTCCAGGTGGTCACCGCCAATCACCTGGGGCTAAGCCCTGTGTTGATGGCCGCCTCGAATTCGAGCGGCGGGGTGATGGGCAAAATGATCAGCCTCCAGAGCATCGCCGTCGCCGCCGCCGCCACGGGCATGAAAGCCTCCGATGAAGCGGGCCTCTTCCGCTTCACCCTGCGCCACAGCATCATCCTTGCCTCGGCCATCGGTCTGATAACGGTCCTGTACGCGTACTTCCTCCCCGGCGGGGCGTCCTAAGCGTCCCTCCCGAAGGAATGGACTTGTCCATCAGTGTGTCCCCGAGGTATGCTCATCCTATATTCACGGGCACTGGGAAGCCCGATAGAGGAGGCAAGGGATGCAAATCGACGAGGCCAAACTCGGCCAATTCATGGGACGACTTCTCGATGAGATGGGCGCTGGGATGAATGCGGCCCTGGTGATGATAGGAGACAGGCTTGGTCTGTACAAGGCCATGGCCGGCGCCGGGCCGTTGACCCCGGCGGAACTCGCGGCCAAGACCTGCACCACGGAACGCTACGTTCGCGAGTGGCTGTCCGCGCAGGCAGCGGGCGGCATTGTCGCCTACGATCCGGCAACGGGGCGGTTCGAACTGCCCAATGAACACGCCATGGCTCTGGCGGTGGAGGACAGCCCCTGCTACGTGCCGGGCGCGTTTGCTGTCATCACATCGTGCTTTAAGGATTGGGAGACCATCGCGCGCGCCTTCAAGACGGGCGAAGGCGTCGGCTGGCACGAGCATCACCCGATGCTGTTCTCGGGCACGGATCGCTTCTTCCGCCCGGGGTATGCGACCAACCTCGTCAGCAACTGGATTCCGTCACTGAACGGGACGGACGCTAAGTTGAAGACCGGCGCGAAAGTGGCCGACGTCGGCTGCGGCTATGGGTCTTCGACCATCCTGATGGCCAAGGCGTATCCGAATTCGCAGTTCTTTGGCTTTGACTATCACGACGCCTCCATTGAGCACGCGCGGCGTCAGGCCGAAAAGGAGGGCGTTTCCGACCGGGTCACCTTCGACGTGGCCAGCGCCAAGGCCTTTCCCGGAAACAGCTACGACTTCATTGCCGTGTTTGACTGCCTGCATGACATGGGCGACCCGCTGGGCGCTGCCCGCCACATCCGGCAGGCAATGAACCCGGAGGGAGTGTTCATGATCGTCGAGCCGTTCGCCAACGACCGGCTCGAGGACAACCTCAACCCGGTCGGCCGGCTCTTCTACGGGGCGTCCACGATGATCTGTACGCCGGGTTCGCTGGCCCAGGAGGTGGGCCTGGCGCTCGGCGCGCAAGCCGGCGAAGCGCGAATGCGGGACGTGGTCACCAAGGGTGGATTCACGCGTTTTCGCCGGGCTACCCAAACCCCGTTCAACCTCATTTATGAAGCGCGGCCGTAGGGCCGCTTTCCCCGGGCCCGCGCAGCCGGAGTCCGAACGGCTCCGCCGGCCCGGCTACATCACAGTCTGGGAGGTGATGAACATGAACGTCACAACCGCCAAGCGGTTGGTTTTCGCTTTGCTGTCTGGCTGCCTTGGCGCGATAGCCGCCGACACGCAGCAGCAGGCGTGGTCGATCAATGCAACGATCATCGAGGCGTGCAGTTGCCCGATGTTCTGCCAGTGTTACTTCAACACGAAGCCGGCCTCTCATGACGGCCATGGCAGCGGCGGCCATTTCTGTCGCTTTAACAACGCGTTCAAGGTCAACAAGGGCAAGCACGGAACGGTGAATCTCGCCGGGCTGAAGTTCTGGGTGGCAGGCGATCTCGGTGACGAGTTCTCAGACGGCGAAATGGACTGGGCCGTGCTGACTTTCGACCCTTCGACGTCGAAGGAGCAACGCGATGCCATCGCTGCGATTCTCGGCCATGTGTATCCGGTGAAATGGAAGTCCTTTGCCGTGGCCGAGGACTCCCCGATGGAATGGCGATATGACAAGGACCGTGCCGAGGCGCGCCTCGGCGGAGGTAAGCTCGCCGAAGTGGTTCTCCGCCGCTTCCAGGGCATGACCTCCGAGCCGGTGGTGATCAGGAACCTGAAATACTGGGGCGTCCCGCGCAACGACGGTTTCGTCATGATGCCGAATGAAGTGGAAGCCTACCGCGCTGGCGACAAGGCGTTCGAGTTCAAAGGCACTAACGGCTTCATGATCACCATCGACATGAATTCCGGGGACGTGAAGAAGTAGGGCCCGGCCGTCCAGCGGTCCTCCCGGGCGGGCGCACGGTGTCCCAGAGATAATGGCCTTGGGATGCGCCCGCCCAATCGGGCTCAGCAGGCGAGGGCGAGCGCCCTTGCTGCTCGAGCTCCGCCTGTCCTGAGACCGGGGCTTACCTACCACTTGGCTGCATTCACTACCGGCGACATCCGCTTCCAGATCCCCAGGCCCATATCGCCCGGCGTCGTGTGGAACTGGTGGATCTCCTTCTCCTCAGGTAGGACAACGATGCGGTAGGTCATTGGCGAACCCCACTCGGTGCTTCCCGCCAGCCTGACACGGGCACGCGCGCTCCCCGTGCAGTCGGGCTTCACATCGAAGCTGCCCTCCGCCTCGAACTCTGCCTGCTGCCCGGCGAAGTTCACCGTGCCGGACATGGTGATCTCGCCGCTGAATGTGACCGAAGCCACGCCCATGAGCATGGCCGGGATCGGGGCCGCCTGCCCCTCGGCTTGCGCCGACACGATCCAGCCCGAACTGGTGACCAGATAAGTGCCGCGGACCGAATACGGGCCGCAGCTCGGTTGCGCCGCCGCCACGGCGGACAGCGCCAAAGTAAGCAACATGATTCGCCTCATAGCGACCTCCGAGAAGACAATACGTGCAGGCCCGCGTGTGGACAAGACGGCGCAATGCGGCGCGGGCGGTTGCCGCGTATTGCCGCGTTCCGCCGCATTTGGTAGGCTGCTGGCGATGTGAGCGAGCGGCTCGACTCCTGGAAGGAGATCGCCGGCTATCTGCGCCGCGACGTCCGGACCGTGCAGCGCTGGGCCGCCGAGCGCGGCCTGCCCGTCCACCGGGTGCCCGGGGGTGAGAAGCCGCGCGTCTTCGCGCTGAAGTCCGAGCTCGAGGCGTGGCTTCGGACCAGCCCGGCGGAGCCGGCCGAGCCACCGTCGGTGGCCGTGCTGCCCTTCGCGAATCTCACCGGCGACAAAGAGAATGAGTACTTCAGCGACGGCCTGGCCGATGAGGTCATTAACGCGCTCGTCCGCGTGCCCGGCTTGCGCGTGACCGCCCGCACCTCCGCGTTCGCCTTCCGCGGCAAAGAGCAGGACGTGCGCGAGATCGGTGCCCGGCTCGGTGCGGCGGCCTTGCTCGAAGGGAGCGTCCGGAGAGAGGCCAACCGCGTGCGCGTTTCGGCCCAGCTTGTCAGCGCCGAAGATCGCCACCACCTCTGGAGCGAATGCTACGATCGCGAACTCGCGGGAATCTTCGCGATTCAGGACGAGATTGCGCGCGCCATCGCGCTGGCGCTGAAGGTCAGGCTGGCGCCGGGGCCCCTGGTCGAGCGTCCAACAGAAGACCTGGAAGCCTATCACCTGTGGCTCAAGGGGCGCTGCGCGGGCCTTCAGTACACGCCGGAAGGCGTCGCCAGAGCGCGTGAATGCTTCACCGCCGCGCTGGCGCGCGATCCGCGGTTCCCGCTGCCCTATGTGTCGCTCGCCGATCTGCTTTTCCAGGCAGCAACCTTCGGGTTCATACGACCCGCGGAGGCCGCGCGGCAGGTCAAGGAGGCCGTGTTGAAGGCCCTCGCGCTGGACGACAGGTTGGGCGAGGCGCATGCGCTCCTGGGTGTGTTACGGGGCGTCCTGGAATACGACTGGGTGGGCGCCGGCCGCGCTTTTGAGCGGGCGCTCGAGCTGAGCGCGGGCGCCGCCACCGTCCTCGTGAGGCACGCCTGGAATTTCCTCGTGCCGAAACTGCGGATCGCCGAGGCCCTTGAAGAGATGCGGGAGGCAGCGGTCCGGGACCCGCTCTCGCCCGTGGTGCATTCCTACTTCGGCCTGGTGCTGACGGCCGCGCGCGACTACGGGCCTGCCGCAGAAGAATGCCAGATCGCCGTGGAACTGGCGCCGGGCCTGTGGATGCCACACTGGTTCCTGGGCTGGGCGCTGATCTTCCAGGGTAAGACCGAGGAAGGAGTCCTCCACTGCCGCTACCCTTACGACCACTACCCGCGCGAACCCCTGAGTCCGGGCGGCATGTGCCTGGTTTACGGATGGGTCGGCTGTATGGACGCGGCTCGGCGGATGTTCTCCGAGCTGGAGCAGATCGCCCGCACCGCCTGGGTCCCACCGCTCGCTTTCGTCTGGGCTTACCTCGGGCTGCGCGATGACCGCGTCTACGACTGGCTGGAGAAGGCCATCGACGACCGCGATCCCGCCGTCACTCACATGCCTTTCATGCCCATCTACGACGGCCTCCGCGGCGACCCGCGCTTTCAGGCGCTGCTCCAGAGAATCGGTCTCGGCTGACGCTTCCACAAGAGTGAAGAAGTAGGGCCCGGCCGTCCAGCGGTCCGCG
>CAYZJD010000057.1:0-16616 GCA_964478455.1 uncultured Solibacteraceae bacterium
ACCATGGAGAAACCCGCCGGGAGCATGCGCTCGCGGGCGAGATAGTAAAGCGCCGGGACCAGCTTCCGCTCCGTGAGATCACCCGAAGCGCCGAAGATGACCATCGCGCAGGGGTCGGGTGTGCGGCGAAGGCCCGTGCCACCCCTCAACAAGTCGAGGTTAACAGCCGATTCACTCACGACCATCTCCTGGGGCGCCCTGAAGAGACGACAGGCAGTCCTGCTGCCCACCCGAGGGCGAGTCGGTGAACTGCTGGATGATATGCTCCGGGAGCAGAAGATCCTGGGGCGAAAGAACCTGGAGGGAGCGCGCCGCGTGGTCGAGCTACACCTCCGCTCCTACTTCGGCAACCTGCGGGTGGAACGAGTGACGAGCGACACCATTGCGGAGTACGTACTCCAGTGCCAAGCACGCGGACTTGCGCCCGCTACCATCAACAACCACCTGGCCGGACTCCGGCACGCGTTCAACCTCGGCTACCGCGCTACACCTCCCAAGGTCGCGCGGGTACCCTACTTCCGGCTGCTGCGGGTGAGCAATGCCCGCCAAGGCTTCTTCGAACCCGAGGAGTACCGGGCTCTGTCCCAGGCCCTTCCCGACGACCTGCGTCCGGTTCTGTGCTTCGGCTACTTCAGCGGCTGCCGCAAGACGGAGGTATTGTCGCTCCAGTGGACCCAGGTGGACCTGGAGACTGGCATGGTTCGGCTGGCCGCCGGGACCACGAAGAACGACGAGCCCCGCACCATCCCGCTGGTGCCTCAACTCCTGGAGGTACTGCGCCTCCAGCGGGAGATCCGGGACCGCTACTGGTCGGGCTGCCCATGGGTGTTCTTCTGGCACGCCTCCGGCAGCCAGATCCGGAGTTTTCGCGGTTCCTGGGATTCGGCCTGCCAGCGCGCTGGCCTTTGGGACGCAGCGCGGAAGAAGCCTACCAAGCTGTTCCACGATCTGCGTCGCACGGCGGTGCGCAACATGGAGCGGGCCGGTGTGCCCCGGAAGGTCGCCATGCAGGTCTCCGGGCACAAGACCGAGACCATCTATCACCGCTACAACATCGTCAGCGAAGCGGACCTGCGGGACTCGGCTCGACGCTTGGGCGAGTACACGCGGCAGGCCACCGGAGCGGCTCTGGTTAAACTTCCCGTTAAACTTGAGCCCGAAAAGGGCCTAGTGCAGTGAGCCCTGAAAGCCGCTAAGCCCTAATAAAGCATTGTGCTGGAGGAGGGGGTCGAACCCTCATGCCCAGTGAAGGGCGCGGGATTTTGAGTCCCGTGCGTCTGCCAGTTCCGCCACTCCAGCGTGCGTAGTCGGTGAGAAGACAATTCGAGTATAGCAACCGGCTGCCGCGGCACGAGGCCGGAAAAGGTGATTGGGTGCCGGGTCACACGACCAGCAACTGGTGGTCGGGACAGTCCAGCCGGATGCTCGCGTAGATCTTCTCGAGCAGGTCCGGTCCGTGCTTGGCGAGGAAAGGAAGGATCGAGTAGAGGCGCTCCTGGAGGTGCTTGCCGGGACAGATCAGGCCGTAGAGCGACGCGGCTTCCTGGGCGGCCCGCTCGTTGCGGCGCAGCGCTTCGCGGGCGGCTTTCCGCTCAAGTTTGGAGAACTGGTAGAGGACTTTGCGGCGGCTGCGCTCGAGCGCCTCGACAAGGGTCCGGTCGAAGCGCGCCATCTCGGCTGACAGCGCATCCAGCTCGCGGCTCGCCTTAGCAGTCGATTCTTCGAGCACGCGGCCGAGCGACTCCGGAACCAGCCGCGCGGCGATCCGCTCGCGCAGCGCCTCCTCGCCGTGGAAGAAGTCGCCGAGGGTGAGCCCGTAGCGGCGCAACAGCTTGTCGCTGCGAGCGTCGAGCAGGGTGAACCCGGCGCGGGCCACAACAACAGGCATGCGGCCGAGCAGCGCCTCGTAAAGAACCTGGGCCTGCGCCAGATAGGCGATCTCCGCCGGACCGCCGACGTAGGCCGCCGTCGGCAGGATCGAATCCTGCATCACCGGGCGAAGCAAAGCGTTTGGCGAAAGGTCCGGCGCCCGGGCGGCGAGTTCCTCCGGGGAATAACGCTTCCCTCCAGCCATGTAATCGCCGTCGAGGCGCGCGAGCGGCAACCGGCGGCCGTTCTCGAAGAGGAACAGGAGCGAGCTTTGCGGTTCGACTCGCACTTGCGCGTGGTACCCTGCGGCCTCCAGGGCAGCGTTCCTTTCGAGCAGGCGATGGTTGAGTTCAGGCGCCTGCTCCAGAGCGCGCCGCAGAATTGGAGCGGCCAGTTCCCGCACAGCCGGCGCCAGCGGATCGAGGAACAGCAGGCCGTAGGGCGCCAGCAGCCGCTTCAACAGTTCCGCAAATCCGCGGCCGAGCGTTTGGCCCGGCCTGTACGCACCTTCGACGGCTCCCAGCACTCCCTCTCCGAAGGCATGCGGGCCGAGAACAGCCCGCAACTCCTCGATCGGGCCTTGCCCGACGACGATGCGGCCCACGGGGCCGCCGGTACCACCAGCGGCTTGAGCTTCGAGGCGGGCAGGCCGGTGAGCGCCATCGAATGCCCAGCAGTGGTTGACTTCGGCGAAGTCGTGATCTTCGGTCGCCAGCCAAAAGACCGCCACCGCCGGACTGCCCTTGTCGTTCAACTCCCGCGCGAGCCGGGCGGCCGTGAGGGCCTTGTAAACGGTATAGGCCGGGCCGGAGTAAAGGCCAACCTGCTGCCCGGTGGTGACGGTGACCGTCCCGGGGCGGGCCAGCAGGTCCAGGGCAAGGTGGTTCGGATTCAGCTCGCCGAGGGCCGTCACGAGGGCTGCGCGGTGGTCGTCCGGGTAGTGAATCCGCGAGGCGGCCTGAAGAAAATCTCTCTCGGCGCCGAAAATAGAACTAAGCCGATCGTAATGGTAGACAAAGTCGCCGAGCAAACGACTGGTCTGGGGGAGATCGGTCAGCCGGACGCAGCGGGCTTCCATGGGCAAGGTACAAGGTAGCAGATGAGCGGGAGTGCCCGAAAGTCGCGGGATCTGATAACTTGTATATGCTTGCGGCGCGGGCCGCGACGGCAGCCCATGCGAGAGGCCGAGGAGTTCCGAAAGCACAGTGAGGAGGCCCTGACTCATCTGTACCGAGCGCTGGTCTCGGCCTCGGAGGATTACGAGTTCGAGGCGGACTATAAAGCAGGATCGATCACGCTGGAATTGGGCAAAGAACGGACGAAGGTTGTCGTAAGCCCCCACGCCGCAGCCGGCCAGCTTTGGGTCTCGGCGCACCGCAAGAGCTACAAGCTGGATTGGGACGTGGTGCAGAACACGTTCGTGCTTGGCTCCACCGGCCAGACCCTGAAGGAGCTGATCGAGGAGGCGATCTCCCAGCAAGCCGGAGAAGACGTCACGCTGTAACCGAGGCATGGCCGGAGTTTACATCTCGTTCCCTTTCTGCGCCCAGAAGTGCACTTACTGCAATTTTGCCTCCGGCGTGTTTCCCCGTGAGCTGGCGCGGCGATATCTACGCGCGCTGCGCTCGGAGCTGCAAGGGTACACCTGGGGGTCGCGGCCCGAGACACTGTATTTGGGCGGCGGGACGCCCGGGGATCTGGAGACAGATGAAGTGGAGCGCGTGCTTGCGCTGGTGCCGGGCGCACCGTGGAAGGAGGCGACGATCGAGGCAGCCCCGGGCTCCATTACGCCGGAGAAAGCAGAAGCGTGGCGGCGGCTCGGGATCAACCGGGTGAGCCTCGGGGTGCAATCCTTCGTGCCCAGCGAGATCGCCCGCACGGGGCGGAAGCACAGGGCGGAGACCGTCGAGCGGGAAGTCGATGTTCTGCGCGCGAGCGGAATCGACAACTTCAACATCGACCTCATCGCCGGCTTGCCGGGGCAGACGCCGGTAAGCTGGGCGGAGTCGCTGGACTGGATCGAGCGGCTCCAAGCGCCGCACGTTTCCGTCTACATGCTGGAGGTGGACGAGGACAGCCGGCTCGGGAGGGAGATTTTGCGACACGGCGCGCGGTATGGAGCAAGCGAGGTCCCGCCGGAAGACGCGATCGCGGATCTCTATGAGACCGCCGCCTCACGGCTGCGGGAACTGGGCCTCAACCGCTACGAGATCTCCAACTTCGCGCGGCCCGGCCGCGAGTCCCTGCACAATCTGAAGTACTGGCGGCTGGAGCCTTACACCGGCTTCGGCGCGGACGCGCACTCCTTCGACGGCGGCGTGCGCTCGAAGAACGTCGAGACGGCGGCCGAGTATGTTGCCCGGTTCGAGCGCGGCGAGTCGCCTCGCGAGGAGGAGACGCCGGCGGACACGTTGGGAGAGCGGTTCTTTGTCGGACTGCGGCTGGCTGAGGGGATCCGGCCGGCGCCCGAAGAGCGCAGGCGCTTCGAGGCGCCGATCCGGCGCTTCGTGGAACAGGGCCTGCTGGCGGCGGACGGCGAGACACTGCGGCTGACCGAGCGCGGCATCCTGCTTTCGAACGAGGTCTTCCAGGAGTTTGTCAGCATATGAGCGACGAAGCAGTGATCGATCTTCGAAGCGACACCGTCACGCGGCCGACGCCCGCGATGCGGCGCGCCATGGCCGAGGCCGAAGTGGGTGACGACGTGTATGGGGAAGATCCCACCGTGAACCTTCTGGAGCGGCGGGCGGCCGAAATCCTGGGCAAAGAGGCGGCCCTGTTTGTGCCCACGGGCACGATGGGGAACACGATCGCGGTCAAGGTGCACACGCGGCACGGGCAGGAGGTAATCTGCGAGGCGCGCTCGCACGTGTTCAACTACGAGCTTTCGATGATGGCGTGGTTTTCCGGCTGCGTGCCCCGCCCGGTGTACGCCGAGGACGGCATCCTCACCTGGGACCGGATCCGCAAGGAGATCCGCCCGCTCGGGCCGCACTGGGCGCCGACGGGGCTGATCGAGATCGAAAACACGCACAACATGGCCGGCGGCACGGTGATGCCGGTGGAAGTGACCGGCGAGATCTGCGACCGGGCGCACGAACTCGGGCTCAAGGTCCACCTGGACGGCGCCCGCGTGTTCAACGCGGCGACGTTCCTCGGGTGCGGTGTCCGCGAGATCTGCGCCAAGGTGGATACGGTGATGTTCTGCCTGTCGAAGGGCCTCGGCGCGCCGGTCGGGTCGATGGTGGCCGGCACGGCGGAGGCGATGGCGCGAGGGCGTCTCTACCGGAAGCGGCTTGGGGGCGGCATGCGCCAGGCAGGTGTGCTGGCGGCGGCGGGATTGATCGCGCTCGAACAGATGCCGGCGCGGCTGGCGGAGGACCACGAGAACGCCCGGTTCCTGGCCGAGGAGCTGGCGCGAATTCCGGGGATCCGCATCACGCACCGCGTGGAGACCAACATCGTGATCTTCGATATCAGCGCGACGGGGCAAAGCTCGGCGGAAATCAGCGCGGCGCTCAAGGTTCGCGGCATACTGATCAACGGCGTCAATCCGGTCCTGATGCGCGCGGTGACTCACTACGACGTGGACCGCGCGGCCTGCGAGCGGGCCATCGAAGCGATCGGGCAAGTGGCGCGGGCGACGGCCGGCGCGAGCGCCTGAGCCGCAAGGAGGAGGGCATGTTCACGCTCGAAGGTAAAGCGGCGTTGGTGACCGGATCGGGGCGCGGCATCGGCCGCGCGATCGCGCAGCAACTGGCGGCGGCGGGCGCCGCCGTGATGGTCAACGACCTGGACGAGGCGGCGGCGAAAGAAACCGAGACATTGATCGCCGCCACCACGGGCCGCGCGGCCTCGCTTGCCGGCGACGTCACCGCGCCGGCGTTTCCCCAGCGGCTCGTGGAGGCGACGCTCGAAGCCTTCGGCGCGATCGACATCATTGTCAACAACGCCGGCTACACGTGGGACAACGTGATCCAGAAGACCACCGACGAGCAGTTCCAGGCGATGCTGGACATCCACGTGGTCGCGCCGTTCCGGCTGCTGCGGGCCGCCGCGGGCTGGATCCGGGAAACCGCCAAGCGCGAGACGGCCGAGGGACGGCGGGTGATGCGCAAGGTGGTGAACATCACGTCCATCTCCGGCGTGGACGGCAACCCGGGACAGGCGGGCTACGCCTCGGGCAAGGCGGCCATCATCGGGCTGACCAAGACGCTGGCCAAGGAATGGGGCCGCTACAACGTCAACGTGAACTCAGTGGGGTTCGGGATCATCGAGACACGGCTCACGCAGCCGCTGGGCCAGGAAGGCGTCGCCATCGACGTGCAGGGACGCAAGATCCCGGTCGGCGTGCAGCCGAAGGCCCTGGAAGCGCTCAAGGCGATGTGCCCGCTGGGGCGGTTCGGCACGCCCGAGGAGGCCGCCGGGCCGGTGCTGTTCTTCTGCTCCCCGCTATCGGATTACGTGACGGGCGAAGTGCTGATTTGCAGCGGCGGGCTGCATTTTTAGATTCGGGAAGCGGTCAGCCGTCAGCCATCAGCGGTCAGCCAACGCGCTTGGCGACGAGCACTTCGTTGAGGCGCGGGCGGCGCTCGATTTCGCCAACGAGGGGCGCGGCGTACTCACGGAAAGCCGGCATGACGTCGCGGCCGGAAGGATGAATCCACTCCGCCGGGAACAAGCGCTCGGCGTTGGCGACGGCGGAGAGATCGGCGAGGCCCGTTGAGCAGCGGTACCCCGGCCCCGGCTCGCGCACCAGCGTCACCATCTTGTCGGTCACGCCTTCCATGGCCGCGCGCACGGCCGCCTCCCCGCAAAGATAGGCCTCGGCGCGGTCGGTCTCCGAGACCCAGGCCATGCTGGCGCGGCCGAGCAGGCCGGGCTTCTCGCTGCGCGCGCGCAGGTTCAGCTTCCTCGTGATCAGTTGCGAAAGCACGTGGGCGAGGTTGCCCGCCAGCTTATGCTGGAAGCCGTCGCTCTTGACCATGTCCGCGCCGAAAGGCTCGCCTTTGTCGTTGAGCTGCCCTTCGCAGACGGCCACCACGACGCGTTTCAGGCGCTTGTAGACCGCCTCCACGTCGGCGAGGAACTGTTCGTCCGAGATGCGCCGCTCCGGCAGGTAGATGAGGTGGGGGGCGTCGTCCTCCTCCGCCCGCGCCAGGCAGGAGGAGGCCACCAGCCACCCCGCGTTGCGGCCCATGACCTCGACCACCGTCACCGGCGTCGGAAGCGCGCGGTTGTCGCCGCCGATGTCGCGGAGGGCGTGCGCGATGAACCGCGCCGCCGAGCCGTAGCCCGGGCAGTGGTCCGTCTCCGCGAGGTCGTTATCGATCGTTTTCGGGATGCCCGTCACCCGCATCTCGTAGCCGCTTTCGCGCGCGAGGCGCGAGACGTGCCAGGCGGTGTCCATCGAATCGTTGCCGCCGATGTAGAAGAAGTAGCGGACGCCGTGGGCTTTGAATACCGCCAGGATGCGGTCGTAGTCGGCTGGGGAGACCTTGCGGCGGCAGGAACCGAGAGCCGAGCCGGTGGTCTGCCCGATGGCCGCGACGAGATCCGCCGGCTGCGCGCCGAGGTCGAGAAAGCTCTCTTCGATCACGCCGGCGATTCCGTGGCGTGCGCCGTAAAGGGCGGTGATCGACGGATGGCGCCCGCACTCGTCGATGACGCCCGCGAGGCTCGCGTTAATCACTTGGGTGGGGCCGCCGCCGTGCGCCACCACGGCGACGCCGCGAAGTTCGTTTGCCATACGCTACTCGAAAGCCGCCGTTCCCCCGATCTTAGTCACCGCGCGCGCGCCGGCCTTCGCTCCGGCCCTGGCGCACTCGGCAAGCGGCGCGCCTTGGACGAACCGAGTGAGAAAGCCGGCGTTGAAGCTGTCGCCCGCGCCTGTTGTCTCCACTACTTTCACTTTGACGGCCGGTGTCTCAAAAGTTCCCTCGGGACTGTGAACCAGCGCTCCTTCCGCGCCGCGCTTGACCACGACGATCCGCGCCAGCTTGCCGAGCTCGGCGGCGGCCGAACGCGCGTCCGGGTAGCCGCTGAGCCGCAGCGCCTCGTCCTCGTTAGGGAAGAAGATGTCTGTCTCTTTGAGGGCAGCGCGGATCCCGGAGTCCCACTGCTCCGCCGGATCCCAGTTGCAGTCCAGTGAAGTCGTCAGCCCGAGCTTGCGCGCGCGGCGAAACAAGGCCGGCACGCCGGGCTGGAGTTTCGTCTGAAGGAAGTAGCAGCCGACGTGCAGGTGGCGCGCCCGCGCCAGGTAGTCCGAAGGCACGTCGGTGGCCTTCAGCATCTCGATGGTGCCCGCATAAGTGGCGCCTTCCCGGCGCGCGCCGCGGGTGATCCAGATTGTGATGCCTGTTCTCAGGCCGCGGACCCGCCGCAGGTGCTCCACGTCAACGCCGGCCCAGCGGAGCCGCTCGGCGCAGAAGCGGCCGAGAAAATCGTCGCCTACGATTCCCACGAAGCCGACCTTCGCTCCCAGCCGCGAGAGATTGAATGCAGTGATCGAGCTGGAGCCGCCGAGGATCAGATCCATTCCCTGGGCCATCTTTTCCTTGTCGAGCTCCAGCGGGGGCACTTCCGTCAGGATGAGGTCCGCGTTGGCCTCGCCCGCGACGATCACGTCCAGCGTGCGCTTAGTCCTCATAAATCCGAATCCCCTGCACCACGCGGTGGATCACGCCCCCTGGGCTTGGGCTGTCCGGATCGATGCCGAAGCGGAGGCTGTAATGATAGGCCAGGAGCTGCGCAAACACAATTTCGGCGGGAGTGCGCAGGTAGTCCGCAAGCGAGGAGGCGGCGTGCGTGATGGCCAGATCAAAGGCGCCGGTTTCCGCATCCGGCGGCGCGAGCGCGAACAGACGGCCGATCCTCTTCGAGCGCAGCTCGTTCACCAGGTCCATCTCATAACGCCGCAGGCGCGGGTCGGACGAGAGAAAGCAGAGGACGACCGTCTCCGGATCAATGAAACTCATCGGCCCGTGCCGCAAGCCGAGGTAGGTCTCGGCCAGCGTGGCAATGCGGCCGGCGGTCATTTCGAGGACTTTGAGGCAGGTTTCGCGCGCCGCGCCGAACAGCGGGAAGGAAGCCAGCGCCGCCAGCCGCGCCGGGGGATTCCCGGCAAGCTGCCGTGCCGCCTCGGCGTGCTTGTCGATCACCGTGGCCGCGCCGTCGCAGAGCGCCGGCAACGCGGCCTCCACCTCGGCCGGCCTTGCCAGGGCGCAGCCGCAAAGGACCAGGTTGGTGAAGGAACTGGTCATCACGAGGCTGCGGTCGTTGGAGCGCGGGTCAAGGAGCACAACCTCGACGCCCGGCCAGTTCGCAAGACGCCCCTGAGCGTTCGGGGTGAGCGCAATGTGCCGCACCAGCGGCCGACCTTTACGGATCTTGTCCACGACCGCGACGGACTCGGGACTGTCGCCCGAGCGCGCCAAGGATACCACCAGCCCGATGCCGTCAAGAATGCTCTCGAAATGAAGGAACAGCTCCGTCGAGGGGACGGCGCGCGCGCCCGGCCAGGCGGCCTCCAGGGCCATCGCGGCGTAGGCCGAAGTGCCCGCTCCGGTGATCACCGCCGGGGGAAGCGTTCCCAGGGAGGCAGCCTTGGCGCGGCGGAAGGTCTCGCGCCACGTGTCCGGCTGCTGCCGGATCTCCGCAATCGTCGCCTCTCCGCGCACCTGATTCGCGATGTTCATGTCCCGAAGGAAGCATGATAACGGGGACAGCCCGCATGTTTCCACTGCGGTCGCCGGCGCAGGTGGAAACATGCGGGCTGTCCCCGGTTTTACAGCGAGAGGAGGTAGGTCGTGATTCGGGCCAGGTCTCGCGGCGGGAAGCGGTAGGCCGGCATGATGGTGCCGGGCGAGAAGGCCTGGGGATCGAGGAAGTGTTTCTCCACCCAGTCCCGGCTGCGACGCTTCGCCAGTCCGTTGAGAGGAGGTCCGATCCGCATGCCGGCTCCGTTCACCTGGTGGCAGGCGCCGCAGTTATTCGCCTGGTAGATCATCGCGCCTTCGACGGCATAGGCCGGCGCCGAGTGGAGCGCGCGAGCGTTGCGCGTGTTCAGCTTGAGCAGGAAGGCCGCCAGCGCATTCAGTTGAGCGTCAGAGAGGCGAATCGCAGGCATCGGGCTTCCCGGCACCAAACCGGCCGGGTTCTTGAAGTGCTCGATCATCCAGGCGGCGTTCCGGCGGATCGCCGTGCGGGTCAAGTCCGGACCGACGCCTGGCGTTCCCTCGTCCGTCGCGTGGCAGCTTCCACAGGCTTCGCGGCGGAAGTAGCCGATGCCGGCCAGTTCCTCAGGCGACAGTTGCTTCCACTCTTCGACGCCGCCGGTTTCTTCAGTTGCCACCGACTTCGGTGTCGTCGCCACCGCGGCCACGGTGAGCGCGGTCCAGCCAAACGCGGCGAGGACGGTCACGGCGATGGCCGTGGTGCGCCGGGTAACGCGGCGGGGGTCACCGCGGTCGACGAACGGGACCAGTAGAAGCGCCAGGATCGCCGCCGTCGGCAGCACAACGGTCCCGATCACCTCCAAGGGCCCTTCGAGCAGTCTGAGGACCTGGAATAGGAACAGGAAGTACCACTCGGGACGCGGGATGTAAGAGCTATCGGTCGGATCGGCGAGGCGCTCCAGCGGAGCGTCCACCGCGACCGCCATCGTGAACAGGATGGCAAACGTAACGAAGACCGCAACGGTGTCCTTGAACGCCTGCCTCGGGAAAAACGGCTGTTTCGGCCCCTCGTCGCCGGGCGCCGGCGTCACGCCGTGCTTGCGCACGAGATAGAGGTGCAACGCGATCAGCGCAGCGGTCAGCGGAGGCAGCAGCAGAACGTGCAGGGCGAAGAAACGGGCAAACGTGACCACTCCAATGCTGCCGTCGCCGCCCAGCAGGCGGTTCAGGTATGGACCGATTACCGGCGCCGCGGCCGCAATCCGCGTTGTCACCACCGTGCCCCAGTAGGCGCGGTTGTCCCAAGGCAGGAGGTAGCCGGTGAGGCCGAAAGCGAGGGTGAGCAACAAGAGCACGACGCCGGCCATCCAGGTGGCTTCGCGAGGCCTCTTGTAACCGCCCCACAGGAAGACCTGGGCCATATGGATCACCACAACGACGACCAGCAGGCTCGCCCCCCAGTGGTGCAGGCCGCGAATCAGCCGTCCTCCGGTCAGCTCGGTGACGATGTAGCGCAGGCTGTAATACGCGTCGCCCGGCGCCGCCGCATAGTTGAACGCGAGCAGAATTCCAGTGAACGCCTGCACAAGAAACAGGAACAGAGCGACGCTGCCGAAGACCTGGCGCCAGCCCGCTGATGCCGGAACCTCTTCGTAGAGCAGCTTCTTGAGAAAGCTCTCGAGCCCGGTGCGGTGATCAATCCACTCGCGGATGGCGTTCCGGCTCACGCATTTGACTCCGCCCGTGGCCGCGCCGGGCCAAGCAGCAGCTTGCCGTTCTCAATGCGGACTTCGTAGCGGTCGAGCGGACGAGGCGCGGGACCGGACAATACCTGTCCGTCCAGCCCGAAGGTGGAGGAGTGACACGGGCACAGGAAGTGTTGCTTCTGCTCTTCCCAGCGATAGGCGCAGCCGAGGTGGGTACAGACCGGGGAGAACGCAATAACTTCGGTTTCTGAGCGTTTGACCACCCACACGGTCGCTTTCTCGCTGATCAGTTTCCAGCCGTCGCGCCGGTTCCGGCGGTAGGCGACTTCTTCCGGCACGCCAGTAGGAAGCTGTGCTAACTCCGCTGCCTCAAACCACTCCGGCGATTGCCGGGCGCGCGGGGGAAAGAGGAGATAGGCGGCGGCCGGCACCCCGAGCGCTGCGAATATCAGGCTCCAAACACAATAGATTGCCTTGACATGAAATCCGCGCCGAGTTGTAACATGCCCCTCTGACATCCCTACGCAATTGTACGCGCAGGTTCCGCTTCAAGGGTGTAAAAGGTCATTACATAAGGTGTAAATTCGGCAGCGGAGCGAGGTCGCCACTACGCGGTGAAACAGAACTCACCCGCTCGCAAACTGCGCTCGCGGGTTTGGTCCGACCCTACTCCAGGCCGAGGATACGGCGGTTCCGGGTCACGTCGGTGGCGGCGCCGGCGAAGTCGTCGAAGGCCTTCTTGGGCACGTCGATCTGCATCGACCGGATGAATGGGGCGCCTTCGGCTGCGCCCTGCGCGCCGTCCTTATAGCAGCACTCCCACTCGAGGACCGCCCAACTGTCGTAGCCGGCCGCGGTCAGCCGCGTGAACACCTGCTTGAAATCCACCTGGCCGTCGCCGAGACTGCGGAACCGGCCCGGGCGGTTCTTCCAGTCCATGTAGCCGCCGTAGACGCCGCCCTTGGCCGAGGGCCGGAATTCGGCGTCCTTCACGTGAAAGGCCTTGATGTACGTGCCGTAGGTGTCAATGAAGCCGACGTAGTCCAGGCACTGGAGCACGAAATGCGACGGGTCGTAGTTGATGGCCACGCGCGGATGGTTGCCGGTGGCTTCCAGAAACCGCTCGAACGTCAGGCCATCGTAAACGTCCTCGCCCGGATGGAGTTCGTAGGCGAGGTACACGCCGTGCTGGTCGGCGAAGTCGAGAATCGGTTTCCAGCGCCTGGCGAGTTCCTTAAAGCCCTCCTCGACCAGTCCTGCCGGCCGCTGCGGCCACGGGTAGAGCATCGGCCAGAGCAGGGCGCCGGTGAAGGACGGCGACACGCTCAAACCCAGGTTCGACGACGCCTTGATGACCAGTTTCATCTGCTCGACCGCCCAGTCGGTGCGGGCCTTCGCGTTGCCGCGGACCTCGGGCGCGGCAAACACGTCGAACAACTCGTCGTAGGCCGGATGAACGGCGACAAGCTGGCCCTGCAAATGCGACGCCAGTTCGGTGAAGGCGAGGCCGTTCGCCTGGCCCTTCAGCTCATCGCAATACGTCTTGGATTCGGCCGCCTTCTTCAAGTCCATCACGCGGCCGTCCCACGACGGAAGCTGCACGCCGATGTAGCCGAGCGATTTCGCCCAGGCAGTGATGTTCGGAAGCGAGTTGAACGGCGGCTCATCGCCCATGAACTGGGCCAGGAAGATGGCGGGGCCTTTGATCTGCGACATGATCACCTCTCAGTTCGTAGTTCCGATGTGATAGCAACCTTCCACATCCTATACGAACTGCGGACAAACCGGGGACAGCCCGCATGTTCCCGCGAACGATCCCGGGATAGACGGCGGACGGGGGCCCCGGTGCCAAGCGCGCGCCGCGGCTCAACCCTGGCAGACGGCCAGGAGGCCCTGCCGCAGGGAGGCTTCCAGTTGCGTTGTGAGCTTCTTACCCTCCGCCGTTACATAAAACACGTCGAGCGCCTTGTGGGCTTCGGTGTCGATGAGAACAACCTCGATGTTGCAGCCCGCCGAGGAGATCGTGCGCGCGAGGTCATGGAGAAGGCCCGGCCGGTCTTCGGCAACCACCTCGATCAGCGTCGAGGAGGCCGAGGCTTCGTTGCTGAAGAAGACCGATGGCCGGAGGCGGGCGCGGCGGCCCGGCGCAGGCGGGGCCGGGCGGCTCTTGAGCAGGCTCGTTACGTCAAGCCTGCCCGTCACGGCGCGCTCGAGCGCCAGCCGGAAGCGGTCCATCTCGCTCGGGTTCAACTCCAGCGTACGGTGCGTGTCGGCGAAAACGAATGTGTCCAGAACCTCGCCCCGGCGGTTGGAGAAAGCTTCGGCCTTCAAAATGTTCATGCCGTAGCCGGACAGCGCCCCGGTGATGGAAGCCAGCAGGAACGGCCTGTCCTCGGCAACCACAGTGAGCGAGTACACGCCGTTGTCCCTGTGGATTTCCACGGCCACCCCGTGCCCTTGAGCCTGTTGATGCAGTCGGAAATCCGCTTCGATCCGTTGCGGCTGGCGCGTGCGCAGGTAACGTGTGGGGAATCCTTCCAGAAACTGCGCCATATCCGGCGGCACGGCCGCCGGCGCGGTGATGCGTTCCGTGTTGAGTTCGCGAGTAAGTTCGAAGTAAGTAACCAGATAGGCTCGCCAGAGCTGGTCCTGCCGCCACGGAGTCATCGCCGTGGGATTCACAGCGCTGATGTCCGCATAAGTGAGAAGAGTCAGATACTTCAGCCGCTCCAGTGTGCCGGCCCGGTGCGCCAGGAACTCGGCCGTCGCCGGCTCGTCGAGATCCCGGCTGTTCATGATGCCGGACAGATCCAGGTGCCGGTCGATGAGGAAACGCACCGTCTCCCGCTGCGGAACCGGCATCTGGATGCGCTCCATCGCGGCTTCGGCCAGCAGCACCGATTCCGATATGTGCATTCCGGTCCGCGCTGCCTTGCCGGCGTCGTGAAACAGAAGCGCGAACAGAAGCAGGCCCGGCTGCTCGATCTCCTCCAGAAGCTGGGCGAAGCGGCGGCGCGGGGCGTCCTTGGTTCCGCGGAGACCGGTGAGTTCCTGGATGGCCACCAGTGTGTGCTCGTCGACGGTGTACCGGTGATAGAAGTCGCGAACGACGAGGCATTCCAGCTCCGCCCATTCGGGAAAGAGCGTACGGAGGAAGCCTGACTCGCTCATCGAGCGGAGCGCAAGGACCGCATGGGACAACGAAAACAGTTCTTCCAGTGCGGGCCATAACCGTCGCGGCGAAGAAAAATAGGCCGCCATAGCGGGCAGGTGCATCACCAGCCGCTTCTCGCAATCGACGGACGGACGGATACCGTGACGCGCCACAAAGGTGAACAGCCGTAACGCCAGTTCCGGGTCCTGGTCCAGGGCCTGCGGCGTCTTGAAGTACACCCGCTCGCGGGCGACGGTGAATTCCGCGTTCGACAGCCGGCCCCGCCAGTCGCTGAAGTGGGCGAACAGAGAGCTGCCGGCGGCCTCGCACTCGTCCAGCCAGCGCGATCCGGTCCAGTGGATCTCGCGGGCGTGCCGGAAGTAAGCGCGCATGAGCGAGGCGGCGTCGCGCGCTTTCGCGAAGGGCTGCTCGGCCAGTTCCTCCTGCGCGTCGAAGTGCAGGACGTTCTGGTCGCGTCCTGCCTCGTAATGAAGCCAGCAGCGCAGGCGCGCCAGAAACTCAAACGCCGGCCCGAGGTCGGCGAGAGGGGCGGCAGCAATGAGCCGGTCGGGCTGCGCCCCGCGGAGCTGGCTGAGCCATCGCACAAGCTGGAAATCGCGCAATCCGCCGGGCGTCTCCTTCACATTCGGCTCGAGGTGCTGGATCGTATCGCTGTATTTCGCATGCCGGGACCGCGAGAGCTTCGAGAGGTGGCGGATGAGCGTGTGCCTCTCGCCGTGAAAGAATCGCGGCAGCCGGGCGGCGAGCCTCTCATAGATCGCAGCGTCGCCGCAGAGAAAGCGCTGGTCGAGCAGGCTGATGTTCAGTTCGATGTTTTGGTTGTGGACTTCGCAGCACTCCGCCGGCGTGCGCACTGAATGGCTGAGCCGCAGACCGGAGTCCCACAGGCTTCGCAGGAACGACGAGAGTGCCTCCCGGGCTTGAGGCGAGCGCGGCTCGCCTTCCGAAAGGATCAGCAGGTCAACATCTGAATGGGGAAACAGCTCCCGCCGGCCGAATCCCCCGACCGCCAGGAGCGCCAGGCTTGACGGGAACGCCGGCGCGAGATATGCCTCCCACGCCCGGTGAACGAGGGAATCGACGAGCGCAGTGCGGGCTTCGAGGACCGCGGAAGCGTCCCCAGTGGAGAGAAACTCGCGCCGCGGATCCCTGGCTGCTTCGCTAGAGTGCGGCCTCGCCACGATCGTCGTTGCGAATCCGTATCGCCTCGGAAACCTCGAAAAGGAAGATCTTGCCGTCCCCGATCTTCCCGGTTCGGGCGGCCCGGACGACCGCGTTGACAACCTCGTCCGCCCGCGCCGATGGCACCACCATCTCCAGTTTCACCTTCGGAAGCAGGTCTACGTGATACTCCTGGCCCCGGTAGACCTCCTTGTGGCCCTTCTGGCGGCCGTGCCCGCGCACCTCGGACACTGTCATGCCGTCGATGCCGATCCCTTTCAGGGCTTCCTTGACCTCTTCGAGTTTGAAGGGCTGAATGATCGCTTCAATCTTTTTCATCCGCTTCGTCCTTTCTGTCGCCGCCGGACTGGCTCCGGCTCATCCTCGCGCCTCCAGGTTGTATGCCTCCTCGCCGTGCATGCTCAGGTCCAGGCCCTCGATTTCGTGTTCGGTGCTCACTCGCACGCCGGTAACCGCGTCGCAAATCTTGAGAACCACCAGCGTACCGGCGATCGCCAGCACCCAGGCCACGGCGCACCCGATGATCTGGTTAACCACCTGCACGCCGTTTCCATCCACCAGCCCGAGAGCCGCCGGATTGCCCGACGCGTCCTTGAGAGCATTGTTCACCGCGTTGGTGGCGAACACGCCGGTGAGAACCGCGCCGAGGGTTCCACCGGCGCCGTGCACGCCAAAGGCGTCGAGGGAATCGTCGTAGCCGAACTTGCTCTTGACGATCGTTACCATGAGGTAGCAAACGACGCCCGCGGCGAATCCGATGAGCAGCGCGGGCATCGGCTGAACGAAGCCGGAGGCCGGGGTGATCGCCACCAATCCCGCGACGCAGCCGGAAATACCGCCCAGGACGCTGGGCTTGCCCGTGCGGAGCCATTCCGCGACGATCCAGCCCACCGTGGCGGCGGCGGCGCCAAAGTGCGTTGCAATGAATGCGCTGGTGGCCAGAGACGAAGCGCCGAGCGCGCTGCCGGCGTTGAAGCCGAACCAGCCGAACCACAGGATACCGGCGCC
>CAYZJD010000058.1:0-16614 GCA_964478455.1 uncultured Solibacteraceae bacterium
ATAACGGCCAGTGAAGCAGCTACCACACCGGGCCCGTCCCCTTCCCAATGGCGGGAAAGAGGCCACTCTGCCCCGTCCGGCAGCCGGTAGAAGACACGGTCGGTCCAGCGTTCTCTTCCAGCAAGTCCCGGATAGTCGCGAAGGATATCCCAAACCATTTCGCAGCGGCGGAGACGGAACGGCTCGCGGTAGCGGAACAGGAACAGGATGTCGCTCGCGCCGTCCTCGCGCAGTTCGCTAACGAACTCATCAAATGTGGACGCATTGGTGAGGTTGACCGTTACGCTCGGCTCCGAGCCGTGCCGGTCGCCGCCAGAGACCAGCGGGATCTGGCGGGCCCTCGCCAGTTGTACCACGGCCTTGTTCTCGGTCCAGGGGCGGTTGCCGTTCAACTCGAGGGCGTGGATGTTTGAGCCATGGATTTCCAGGAAACGCTCTACCAGTTCAAGGTGCGCCGGCAAGCCGAGGCCTGGCTCGTCCCAGAACGGGTGATTCAAAATGACAAGCACTTCGCGGAAACGACTCAGTTCGGCGAGCAGGTCTGACAGGAGAGCCTCCTCCGGATGCCGGCTATAAGCCGCCAGCGCCTTGACCCACGAGCGACTTTGCGCCCGCGGCAGGTTGTGAACGCCCAGGTGCAGGAAAGAAAGACCATACGGCACGGTCCATTCCAGTGAGACCGGGATCCCGCGCGTTTCCTCGAGCAAGTGAAGGTGGAGCGCGGCATCAATACCATCGTGGTCCGTCAAGGAGACCAGCGCCTGCAGACCGAGGACGTCCTCAATCTGCCGGCGCTCCAGGTGGAAGGCCTCTCTCTCGGGAAGCGGAGGCGTCCACCAGCCTCGCGAATAGTCCAAAGTCCGGCCGTGCCGCTCCCGGTAGTTGCGCTCCTGAATGGCCACAGCTTCGCGCAGCAGCGGGATGCGGCGAGCAACACGCGGGAGGAACGCGAGGCTCTCGTGCGAATGCATGGTGTGTCCATGCAGTGAAACGCCGGTCCGGAATCGTCCCGGCGCCTGCCGGTCCTGCCACAGAAAATGGATCTGGCTTCTTCTCACGACTCAGACGGGCTCCGGATCTACGCGAGATCGAACAGAAGCACTTCGGCCGGCTCCGTGCCCACCAGCTCAAGCCGTGATTCTTCGCTAACGGCCGCTCCGTCACCCTCGCCGAGTGCGTGACCGTTAAGAGTCACCGCGCCGCGGGCAACCTGCACCCAGGCGTGCCGCTCCGGCACGATCTCGTGCGTTACTCCCTGGCCCGGTTCGAGCACCGCCGCATACATGCTTGCGTCCTGATGAATTGTCAAAGCGCCTTCCCGCCCGCCAGGAGCGGCGATCAGAAGCAGCCTGCCCTGCTTCAACTCGTGAGAAAACGTCTTCTGCTCGTAGCCGGGCGCGATACCTCGGCGCTCCGGCAGAATCCAGATCTGGAGAAAACGCACCGGCTCGGTCCGGGAGTGATTGTACTCACTGTGGAGCACGCCGGTGCCTGCGCTCATTCGCTGTACGTCGCCGGCGGCGATCACCGAACCTGTCCCCAGGCTGTCCTTGTGTTCCAGCGCCCCTTCGAGCACGTAGCTGAGGATCTCCATGTCGCGGTGGCCGTGTGTGGGAAAACCAGCGCCCGGCGCGACGCGGTCATCATTGATCACCCGGAGGCTGCGGAATCCCATGTGCCGCGGGTCGTAGTACTCGTTGAAGGAAAACGTGTGGCGGCTGTCGAGCCAGTCGTAGCGGCTGGCCCCTCGTTCGCTTGCTTTACGCACCCTGATCACTCACCCCCCCTCCCATCCGGCGATCCGAACGGAACCGGGCCGGTACCCCTGGAAATTCAATCCCCTGTTAGGCTCCGAGGAGCTTCACCAGCTTCCCCAGTTCCGCGTCCGTGGTCTCGTTGGGTACCGAACACCCCGGCGCCAGCAAGAACCGCTTACCGGCCGCTTCCTGCGCGGACCGCCATTGCTCCCGCAACTGAGCTGCGGTCAACGTGCGGTAGTTTCGCTCGTCGAGGCCGCCCATGATGACGCCCGAATAGCGGCCACGGACCTCCGCTATCGCGACTCCGGTGCCGTGGGTGGAGTAGTTCAGCACCACCGCTGACCAGCCGCGGTAGAACCGCTCGAGATAGACCTTGTCCCCGTGCAGGTGCAGCGTGTTGAGCGGGGCATCGCGGACCGCGTCCAGCACCATGCGGTCGAACGGCTCGCTGAACTTCTCGTAATCGGTCTCGCTCAAGATGCCATCCTGCGCGTTGGCGACGGCGAGAAAGATCCCACGGGCGCCCGCGGAGATCGCCTTCCGCGCATGATTCGCCTCCGACCTGGCGATTGTCTCCAGCGCATCGAGGAGCTTCTGCGACCGCTCCTCCTTGAGCCGCAACACTTCCTCTTTCGAGGAAAGCTTCTCGGCCACGTTCCACGGGTTGAAAACCGTCTCGACGAAGTGCGCGCTGCCGGCGAGCCCGTCACGAATGATCTCCAGCGCCCGGATCTGCTCCGGGAACGGATTGTCCAGAGTTCCTAACTCGTGCCAGGCGCCTCTCGGTTTCGGGTAGGGAAAGTCGGACATGACCTTGACGAGGTCGGTGCGGAACTTGCGGTGAAAGTCGAGTGTCGCCTTCGCCTGATGCTCACCCGGCAGCTTCTCCAGCCCGAAGTGATACCAGAAGGTGAAGGGCGGCCGGTCGACGTCCTCCCCGCGCAGCGCACGGTCCACGCGCTCGGTGTGCCTGAGCTTTCGCGCCGCCTGAACTGATGCCGCGGCGGCTGCAAACAGAAGTTCGCGGCGGGATAGCATGGTGGTTCCTCCAGATCAGTAGACGGGGCTTCCGGGCGCCAGCGCCGGCTGCCGGATCTCCAGGCAGCCCTTGCCCGTCGGCAGGATCTTGCCCGGGTTGAACAGTCCTTCGGGGTCGAAGAGGTTCTTCAGCCGCCGGATCATCTCAAGCGTCTGGTCGCCGAAAAGCTTCGGCATCAGGTCATTCTTCTCCATGCCGACGCCATGTTCGCCGGTGATCGACCCGCCGACCTCGATGCAGTGTTCCAGTATCTCCTCGCCTGCCGCCCTGGCCTTGTCCATGTCGCCCGGCTTGCGCGCGTCAAAGAGGATGATCGGGTGCATGTTGCCGTCGCCGGCGTGGAAGATATTGCTGATGGTCAGGCCGTGCTTCTTTGAGACCTCGCTGATGAACCGCAGCGTCGGCGCAATCTGTGTGCGCGGAACAACTCCGTCCTGCACGTAGTAGAACGGGCTGACCCGGCCCACGGCCCCGAAGGCGTTCTTACGGCCTTTCCACAGCAGCTCCCGTTCCTCAGCCGAGCGCGCCACCCGGAACTCCCTCGCGCGGCAGCTCAGACAGGCCTCGCGGATCTGCTCCGCCTGTTCCTCGACCGCCTCCCGCAGTCCCTCCAGTTCGATCAGCAGCACCGCCGCTGCGTCCATTGGAAAGCCCGCGTGCGTGGCTTCTTCAACCATGCGCAGCATCACGCCGTCCAGCATCTCGAGCGCCACCGGCGTGATGGCGCGGGCCGTAATCTCGGTGACCGTTCCGCCCGCGTCCTCGGTCGAGTCGTAAACCGCCAGCAGCGTCTTTACCGCCTCCGGTTGCCGCATGAGCCGCACCACCGCTTTGGTGATCAGCGCCATCGTTCCTTCGGATCCCGTCAGCAGTCCCGTGAGATCGTAGCCGGGCAGGTCCTGCTCCTTACCTCCAGTGGTGATAACGCTGCCATCCGGCAGCACGGCCTCCAGGCCCAGGACGTGGTTGGTGGTCACGCCGTAGGCCAGCGTGTGCGGCCCGCCGGCGTTCTCCGCGACGTTGCCGCCGATCGTGCACGCTTTCTGGCTGGACGGGTCTGGGGCGAAGAAGTACCTGTCCCCCTGCACGGCCAGCGTGATGTCCAGGTTGACGACGCCAGCTTCGACCAGAGCGCGTTCGTTGTCAAGGTCGATGGCCAGGATCCGGTCCATCCGTGCGAACGACACCACCACGCCGCCGGCGACAGGTATGGCGCCCCCGCTCAGCCCGGTTCCGGCGCCCCGGCCTGTCACCGGAATCCCGTGCCGCGCGGCGATCTTGACGACCCCGACTACCTCCTCCGTCGATCTGGGAAACACCACCAGGTCCGGACGCCCCTTCTCCACGCCGCCGTCATACTCGTAGAGCATCAGATCCTCGGGGCGGTCAAGGTATCCGCGAGGGCCCAGCAGGTCAGCGAATTCTCGTCGGGCCTGCGGCGTGAGCATGGCGTTTTAGAGGAGCGACCGGATCTCGCCAAGAAGGCGCTCGTCGGTCCAATCCCTCGGGCCGATGTGCTTCTGGAGCACTTTTCCCCGGCCGTCGATCACATACGTTTCAGGGTACTTGAAAGTGCCGTATTCGGCGCTGATATTGGCCTCGGGATCACGCGCGGTGTGAAAGGAAACTCTCGCCCGGTCGAGGAACGCGCGGTACGCCTTCTCGCTCTTGTCCACGCTGACTCCAAGCACTACGACGCCCGAGGGGGCCATGCGCTTCTGGAACTCGTCGAGCGAGGGCATTTCTTGAATGCACGGCGGACACCACGTCGCCCAGAAGTTCAACACCAGCAGGTTGCCGCCGAAGTTGGATCTGGAAACCTCGTGGCCGCTGTCGGCAACAATCCTGAAGTCGGGAGCCGTGTCCCCGACATGTACGACCTTCTCGCGGAAGGAATCGGCGATGACGTAGGAGACGGCGGCCAGCAGAAGGCCGATCAGAACCTGGAGCACGCGCTCCGTTTTGACGTTGTCCATTCGCTGTCCCTATAATTCTAACAGCCGCCCGAAGACGGTCGGCGGGGGGTTTTCACTCGGCGTGCCGTCTGTCGGCCGGCATTTTCGCATCTGAGGCCGCCCAGGCGGCATCCAATAGACCGAATGCTCATTACTCGCAGAGTCGAATTCTCCGCCTCCCACGTCTGCCGCCACCCGGACTTGAGCGACGAGGAAAACGAGGCGCTGTATGGCCCCGCGGCCCGCGTTCATGGCCACGGCCACAACTTCGTGGTCGAGGTGACGCTGGAGGGCGAGCCGGACCCAGTGACCGGGATGGTATTCGACCTGAGACGGCTCAAGGAGGTCCTGAATGCCGAGGTCGTTCAGCCGTTCGACCACCGGTTCCTGAACCTTGAAGTGCCGCCATTCGATAGAATCGTGCCCACCCCGGAGAATCTCGCCGTGGAAATCTGGCGCCGCGTCGCCCCGCGCCTGGCCGGAGAACCGGCACGGCTCCATTCAGTTCGCGTGTATGAGACTGAAGACCTCCACGTGGACTACTTCGGAGGCGCGGAATGATCTGCCTGACGCGCCGATATCACTTTGCGGCTTCCCACCGGTTGCATTCGCCGCAGCTCTCCGAGGATGCGAACCGTGAGCTGTACGGCAAGTGCAACAACCCGTTCGGACACGGCCACGACTACACGCTCGAAGTCAGCGTTCGCGGCCCCATCGACCGGAGGACCGGCCGTGTGGTTAGCCTGAGTGCACTGGATCGCTTGGTCGACGAACACGTACTCCGTGCCTTCGATCACGGCAATTTGAACGTCGAAGTGCCCGCGTTCGGCGCCTTGGTCCCCACTTCGGAGAATCTCACCATCGAGATCCGCGACCGCCTTGGGGCGAACTGGAAGAGGGCGTTTCCTGAGGGCGGCGCAATCCTCGAGCGCGTGCGGCTCCATGAAACCAGACGGAACACTTTCGAACTGACGGGAACCGTATGATGAAGAAGCAGTCCGGCGCGGTAAGAGTCATGACCCCCAAGCGGAGCGAAGGGACTTTCGCCTCCCACATTGAGGCCGTCCTGCGCCAGCTTGGCGAAAATACTGAGCGCGAGGGTTTGCTGCGCACCCCCGAGCGCGCCGAGCAGGCCCTGCGCTTCCTCACCAGCGGCTACCACATGAGCCTCCAGAAGATCCTGAATGGCGCGCTCTACGCGGTGAAGTACGACGAGATGGTTATTGTCAAGGACGTCGAGTTCTTCAGCCTTTGCGAACACCATCTGTTGCCTTTCTTCGGCAAGATTCACGTTGCCTACCTGCCAAAGGACAAGGTCATCGGCCTCAGCAAGATTCCGCGGATCATCGACATGTTCGCTCGCCGCCTTCAGCTTCAGGAGCGCCTCACTCAGCAGGTCGCCCAGACGATCCAAGAGGCGATCAATCCGCTCGGGGTCGGCGTTGTCTGCGAGGCCCGGCACTTCTGCATGATGATGCGGGGCGTCGAAAAGCAGCACTCCGGTGCGATGACCAGCGCCATGCTTGGCGCCTTCCGCGATCGAAAGGAAACCCGAGACGAGTTCCTCTCGTTGATCTCCCACAACTCCATGCAGTTCTGACCCCAAAGCGGCTCAGGCAGACTGCTGCGGCTGTGGCCGGCCGGCTGTTCCATCCACTCCTTGAGCTACCGTCGCAAGGACTGGGCCTTGGAGGCCTTTCGGCCTATTGACACCCCCCGCCATTTGAGTACAATCGGTAAGGCCGTCTTTTGGCGGCGGCAGCCCCCGGACGCAGAGACCGTGATGAACAAGAAGAATCGTCCCTTCCCCAGCAGCATGCCGGAAATCGCATATTCCAGCAGCCAGGTGGCCCGCATTGCCCACGTGAGTCTTCGCCAATTGCAGTGGTGGGACGAGAAACACGTGGTCTCTCCACGCCATCAGGGGCACAAGAGGATGTACACCGCGGAGGAGGTCCTCGAAATCACGGTCATCGCGGAACTGCGTCGCAAGGGTTTTTCGCTTCAGAAGCTCCGGCGTGTGCTACGCTACCTCTCCCGCGATATGGGACGCCGCCTGAGCGAGGTCCTGCAAGGAGACTCCGACCTGCATCTCCTTACGGACGGCAAATCCATCTACCTGGAGGACCACCAGGAGCGGGTGATCGACCTGTTGAAGAACGCTCGCCAGCCCATGTTTCTGGTGTGCGTCAGCGATCATGCCAAGCGGCTAGGGCTTCCTTCGAAGAAGGCCGTGCGGGCCGAGGTGGCCGCCGGTGCCCGCAGGGCCCGCGCTGCTTCATAACGACCGACCGCCTTCCGCTATAATCTGAAGGTTAGGGGGCTCCGCATGACTTCCAGCCGACGCCTGCTGATCATGGCGCCGATTATTATCCTCGTTTGCTCGTTCTTGGGCGGTTTCTACGGTCCGGGCGGACCGGGAGTGGCGGTGGCTGCTTCCGAGGACGAAATCCGGAACAGTGTGCGCTCCTTTACCTCCCTTTATGACGTCGTGGAGCAGCATTTTGCCGACCCCCTCGACCCCGATAGGGCGATCTATCGCGGCGCCATCCCTGGGATGCTCCGCACGCTCGACCCGCACTCGGCGTTCTTCGATCCGCGTGATTATCAGTTGTTGCGCGAGGATCAGCGGGGGCACTACTACGGCGTCGGCATGAGGGTCGGCGGCCGGAACAACAAGACCATCGTAATCGAGATCTTCACCGGCGCGCCTGCTTACAAGAGCGGCCTGCGGCCGGGAGACGTCATTGTGTCCGTCAACGGCAAGTCTACTGAAGGTCTGGCCACTCCCGAAGTAGCCGACCTGCTGAAGGGGCGCCGCGGCACGCACGTCCGGGTGTCCGTCATGCGGGAAGGACACAGCGAGCCGCTGGTCTTCGACATTGTACGCGACGAGATCAGCCGCAAGAGCGTTCCGGACGCTTACTTTATCCGGCCGGGCATCGCCTACCTCAACATCCAACAATTCAATGAGAACACCAGCCGCGAGGTGGATGAGAACCTTCGCCGGCTCGGCGAGGATAGTATCAAAGGGCTCCTCATCGATCTTCGCCAGAATCCGGGCGGTCTGCTCAATGAGGGAGTCGAAGTCGCCAGCCGCTTCTTGCAGAAGGGGCAGACGGTTGTAACGCATCGCGGCCGCGCCTCCACCGAGAAGCCTTACACCGTCAAGCACGGCGCCAACGGCTACGACTATCCTATCGTCGTATTAGTGGACCGCAGCTCGGCTTCTGCCGCCGAGATCGTCGCCGGCGCCCTCCAGGACCATGACCGCGCCTGGATCATCGGTGAGAACACCTTCGGCAAGGGCCTGGTCCAGACCGTTTACCCGCTGGCGGAGAATACCGGCCTGGCTTTGACGACTGCGAAATATTACACTCCCAGCGGCCGCCTGATTCAGCGGGATTATTCCAGCATGTCGTTCTTCGACTATTATTCCCGCAAGAACACTGACACCCAGAATCATCAGGACGTCAAGATGACGGACGCCGGCCGTGCCGTCTACGGGGGCGGCGGCATTGCACCCGACGAGAAGATCCCGCCGCCTAAGTTGAGCCGTTTCCAGATCGAACTCGAACGAAAGTACGCTTTCTTCACCTTTACCTCGAAGTATTTTGGAGGTAAGAAGGATGTCAGCCTCCCGAAAGGCTGGGAACCCGATCAAGCCACCATGGCGGAGTTTCACCAGTTCCTGCTCAATGAAGGCATCGAGTTCACCGAGGCCGAATTCGCCGAGTCGCACGATTGGCTCCGCAGCCGGCTCAAGCGGGAGATATACGCGACGGCCTTTAGCCCCGACGAGGCCGCGCGCATCGCTGTGGAAGTGGATCCGGCGGTCGGCAAGGCCATCGATTCGCTGCCCAAGGCCAAAGCCCTGCTGGAATCGGCCCGCAAGCTCATTGTCCAGCGGGTGAGCAAGTAGCCGCTGATCGCCGATGGAATCCCGGTCCGCCCCGGCGAGGTGGCGCGGAGCGCTGATTCATCCGTTTTACGGGTTGCGCGGCGCGTTTCTTCTATAACCACCCGATGATAGGATACGTTCCCGAAGCTCAGGTGACTGTCCTTGATGCAGGGGGACAGTATTGCCATCTGATCGCGCGCAAAATCCGTGAATTGGGCGTGTACGCTGACGTGCGCCTTAGTGAAACCCCCGCTGCTGAACTGCTCGGGCGCAGGGGCATTATCATCTCCGGTGGTCCCAGCAGCGTCTACGAGAAGGACAGCCCAACTGTCGATCCGGCCATCTTCGCGCAGGACTTGCCCGTGCTCGGCATTTGTTACGGGCTGCAATTAATGGCGCACCTGCTCGGCGGACTGGTCCGGAAAGGAGAGAAAGGCGAATTCGGCCTGGCCCAACTGGACCTTCGTGCGCGGTCCCCGCTGTTCGCGGGCGTTGAGCGGCCGCAGCAGATCTGGATGAGCCACCGCGACCTGGTCCGCCAGTTGCCGCCAGGCTTCCAGCTCCTGGGCGCCACCGGCGCCTGCCCCATCGCCGCCATGGGTGACATCGACCGGCGCCTTTACGGCGTCCAGTTCCATCCGGAGGTCGTTCACACGCATCATGGCAACGAGATCCTCGCCAACTTTTTGTTCTCTATCTGCGGCTGTGAGAAGGATTGGAACCCGAAACACCGCGTCCCGATGATCGAGGAGAGAATCTGCCAAACCGCCGGGAATCGCAACGTGTTCTTCTTCGTCAGCGGCGGCGTCGATTCCACCGTTGCCTTCACACTATGTCTGCGCGCGCTGGGGCCCCACCGCGCCCGTGGCATCTACGTGGACACCGGCCTGATGCGCGAGGGTGAAACGGAGTTTGTCCGCGGCGTTTTCGCCGGCTGGGAAGGCGACTTCGAAGTGGCTGACGCCCGGAACCAGTTCCTTGGCGCTCTGTCGGGTGTTCGTGATCCTGAGCTGAAGCGGCGCGTCATCGGCGAAGAGTTCGTCCGCGTTCAGCAGCAGATCATTGAGTCGCATCATTTCATGGACGAGAGCTGGATCCTCGGCCAGGGCACCATCTATCCGGACACGATCGAGTCCGGCGGCACCGCCAAGTCCGCGGTGATCAAGACCCACCACAACCGCGTCCCGGGCATTCAGCGCCTGATGGAAGCCAACCGCATCGTCGAGCCGTTGAGTTTCTTCTACAAGGACGAGGTCCGCGAGATCGGCCGCGAGCTTCATCTGCCGGAAGCACTGCTGGAGCGGCATCCGTTCCCCGGTCCGGGGCTGGCCATCCGCTGCCTGTGTTCGAGCGTGGAGGCGCCCGTGCGGGAAACCCCGGACGGCTGGCTCCTACCAGTGCGGTCGGTTGGTGTCCAGGGAGATTCGCGAACTTACGCCCACGTGCTTGCGTTTGACCGTTTCCCCTCGACGCGGGAGAATCTCCAGGTTCCGGCGACCGAGGTGATCAACCGCGCGACCGGCATCAACCGTATCGTCGCGCGCGTGGATTCGGTCGCGCCCATTTCGGCAATGCGCGTTTTCGAAAGCAGCCTCAGCGCCCAACGTTTCTCCCGCCTGCGCCGCGTGGACGCCCTCGTCCGCCGCCTGTCACACGAGAGCGGTTTCGACCGCCATGTCTGGCAGTTCCCCGTCATCTTGATTCCGCTCGGCAACGGCGCCGAGCGCGACTCGGTGGTCCTTCGTCCGATCCACTCCGTGGACGGGATGACGGCCCAATCCGTCAATATGGAGGCTGATCTCCTCCGTGGCATGGCCGCCGCACTTCTCTCAGTTGAGGGGATCTGCGGGGTCTTCTATGACCTGACGCACAAGCCTCCCGGGACCATCGAGTGGGAGTAGCACGACAACCCGAGATCCCTGGCCGGCCAAAGCCCCCATCACGTTCCCCCGTTGCCTCAAACACACCCCCGAGAAGAAGCAGTCCATCCCAGAACTACGGGTTGACGGCGCGGCGCCGTTCTCCGTACGATGGCGGGTGTCCCCTGGGTGAGAATGGCGGAACCGGCCCCGGACAATAACGCGCAGGCGATACCGAACAAGCTCTACTTCCGCATCAGCGAGGTGAGCCAGATCGTCGGCGTGCCCCAGTACGTGCTCCGGTTCTGGGAGACGGAATTCACCGGCATCGCCCCGAAGAAATCAGGCCGGGGGCACCGCCTGTATCGGCGGAAGGACGTTGAGCTCCTGCTGGAGGTGAAGCGGCTGCTTTACGAGAAACGTTTCACGATCGAAGGCGCGCGCAACTACCTCAAGCAGCGGGCGAGGGCGGCCGGGCGAAAATCGTCCGCCGGGCTCACCCAGGGCGTGCTCTTCCCTTCCTCATCTCCGGTGCTCGAACAGATCCGCGACGAGCTCCGCGCAATCCTGGGGATTCTGAAGTAGCGGTCGGCCTCTGCCGCTATTCCTCCTCGGCCCGCAGCTTTTCCAGCAGGATCTGCGCGGCCTTCTGCCCCGCGGCTTTCTTGGAAAAATCTTCCGCCTGTCCGGTCCGGTCCGTCCCGATGCGGACTTCCACGGTAAACAACTTGGCATGCTCGGGACCGCGCTCTCTCACGATGGTATAGCGCGGTTGCGGCAGTCTTCGCGCCTGCGCCAGTTCCTGCAAGGCGCTCTTGAAGTCGGTGAGCGGTGGGTGGTCGCCTCCCGGCAGTTGATCGAGGTCGCAGACGATATGCTCGACGACGAACCGCCGCGCAGTGTCTATGCCGCCGTCCAACAGAATCGCGGCAATGAGCGCTTCCACAGCATCGCCGAGAAGCGCCTTCTTGTCGCGGCCGCCGCTCAGCTCCTCGCCCTTCCCAAGCAGCAGGTGCCGGCCAAGATCGAGCCTCTGAGCTACCTCGTGGAGGTGGGTCGCGCTCACCAGGTGGGCCTTCAACTTGGACAACCGGCCCTCTGGCAAGGTCGGGTAGCGCTCGCAGAGTGCCTCGCTGACCAAAAAGCCGAGAACTGCGTCGCCGAGGAACTCCAGCAGTTCGTTGTCCGACCCTTGTGCCTCTCCGCCAAGCGCCGCTTTCTCGTGGGCGTGGGACTTGTGCGTCAGCGCACGGAACAGAGTCTCCCGGTTCCGAAATGAATAATGGACCGTTCCTTCCAGGACCTCTGGTTCCGCAGGCATGAAGTGACGGGTGGTACTAAGGTTGCTTGGTTTCGGCAGGCTGCGGCACCGCCGGCTGCGCCGGTGTGGCGGAAGTCCCCTTGGAGGCCGCAGCCTTGAGCTGCATCGCTCGCGCGCGTTCCGCCTGGGCGTATTGCTTGAACTGAGTGGGCGCATCGGCCATGTTCATCACCTTGTCGAAAGCGGCGATCGCCTCGTCATACTTCGCGGCCTTGCTGCTGGCCACGCCCAGGAACACCATGGTACGAGGGTCGGACGGGCTCGCCTCCACGCCTTTCTCGAACTGCGAGATGGCTCCGGAGAAATCCTTGCGCACCATCGCTACCAGCCCAAGGGCCTGGTAGGCCTGCGCCAGCGAGGCCTTCTTCTCCAACTCCCATTGCTCGTCGGGAACGTTGGGCGCGGGCTTCGGAGCGTTCGGGATCAGCTCCATCGCCTTTTTGGCGTGCTTCTCGGCTGCCGACAGCTTCTCCTCCTTGTCCAGGTCGAACTCGCGCGTCTTTTGCGCGATCGCGTTGGCCAGAAGCAGCATGGCCTGGAAATGATTCGGATCGGCCTCCAGGGTCCGCTCCAGGTGCACCTGCATCTTCTCGTTGTCGCCCTTGCGCTGATAGGCGTCGGCGATCGTGAACAGCAGGTCCGCCTTGAAATCCGTGTCAGCGTATTTGGCCAGCACCTCTTCGGCGGCCTTGATTTGGGAGTCCAAATCGGGCGCCTGCATCACCGCTCTCAGCGCTTCCTGTTCGCCTTTTGACTTGGGCGCCTTGGGCTGGCCTTGCGCCGCGAAAAGAGCCGTGGCCGCAAGCGCCGCCAGGCCCACTCTGATGATTCTTGATTTCTTCATTCGGTATTCCTCGTCTTAGATTGCGTTCCTGTCCGTCTCCCTCCGGCGCAAACCTTCCGGCTTGCCGAAGGGCGCGCCGGCCAGGCTTGTTGCGAATCCGTCGGTCCGGACCATCTTACTTCTGTCCCTTGAAGGCTTCCTCAAGCCCCTGCTCGGCCGCTTGCCGTGCGCGGCGGCTCCCGCCGTCTACTTCCAGCGCGGCACGGTAGTGCCGGGCGGCCTGCTCGCGCTCGCCTGCCAGGTCCGCCAGCCGGCCCAGATAAACCAAGGACCAGGCCTTCGTCTGCGCGTCGGGCGCCGATTCCAGCGTCTTCTGGAACAGCTTCTCAGCCGTTTCCGGGTCCTTCCGGAGCGCAGCGATCCGCGCCAGCCCGTAATAGGCGCGAGCGTGCAGCGATCTCTCTTCTGTTTCCTTTAACAAGCGCAGGAACAAGTTGTTAGCTTTGTCCAATTCCCGCGCTGAGTAAAGCTGCTCGGCCTCCTCGGCCAACCTGTACGCCGGAGGCAATTCCACCTTGCGTTCCGCCGGAACCACTTTCGCTTTCCGGACGGGCTTCTCGCTGGCGAACTCGACTCCGTTGAGACGCCGGGTCTCCTTCTTCAGGTCGATCGCTTTCGCCATCTCGGGGAAATACAGCCGCATCGCCGCTTCCTGCTTCTCGTAAACCAGAAGCTGCTCGGCGAAGAACGGAGTCAGGATGAAGCCCTCCTTCAGCGCCTGATCCACCAGCGCCTGTCCCTTGCCGGCAGAGCCTTGCAGCAGCCGACTCTCGACGGCCTTGATCAGCGATTCGGTGGCCAGCAGCACGAAATCTGATTTGTAGTATTCCTCCAGCGCCGGCGCTCCCAGCGCAAAATCGATCAACGGTTTCTTTTCCTCGAGCTTGTCGGCGTGCCTCATCACCATCGGATCGAGCAGATAGTGCAGGTAGGCGTGCCGAACGTCCTCCACCTGCGGCTCCGGTGAAGGCGTCAACACCACGAAGTAATCGTCCTTGTAGTTCCGGATCTGGATCTGGTTCGGCGCTCCGAGAAGATCGATGTAGATCTGGAACCGCCGCCCGAGGTACCCGCTCGCCGTATAGCGGAGGTACGCATTGACTTCGGTGACGGCGCGCGTGACCGGCTCGTGATAACGGCCAATCGCCTTGTCGATCTCCGGCTGCGCCCGCCGCCACAGATCGTCGATGCCCGCCTCGCGGTGAAAGCGCGCCATCAGCGGCGCCAGGCCCTCCAGCGGCAGCACGTCCGGAGGAAGTTCCTCCTGGTCGAAGCGGGAACCGAAGTCCGGCGGTCCTTCCACCGACAGTGCAAAGGAAACATATTGGCTGAGCTCCGCCGTCCAGTCCTTCTGCCGGTGTTCGACGAAGAACTTCTTCAACTCCTCCACGGCCGGGATGTTCTTCGACGCGAGTTCCCGGCGCACCATCTCCCGCACCCGGTGGTTCGCGGCGGAGTCGAGTTCGGCGTCATAGCCCGTGGCGTTGATGGCCGCAAGCACGCTGAACAGACTCGGACTGGCGTCGAGCTGCCCTTGCTCGGCTGCCCCGGCCATGCCGGAGAAGAGAGCTGCCACGAGGAAATGACGAATCAACCGAACCTGCCTTGCTGGTCTTTCTTCAGTCTAGCCTACCAGCGAAGGCTGGACGCTCTCCGCCCAGTTGTACACTGCGGTTATCTCTCGCTCCACCGGCTTGCTCTGGCTGCTGCTTGCTCTCGGGCTCGGTGCGCAGGAACTGCCGCTCGGAACGGCTCGCTATTGTGTCGGCTTGCTCAGGGCTGCGCCAGGCCGGCCGGAGATCTCCCAGGAGGAGGCCGCGAAGATTCAGGCTGCGCATCTCGATCACTTGAAGTCCATGGCTGCTTCCGGAGCGCTGGTGGCCGCCGGTCCGGTTGTCAGCGGCGGCGACCTGCGGGGCGTGCTCATCTTCCGGCTGGATTCCGTAGACCAGGCGCGCGATTTGGCGGAGGCAGATCCCGCGGTGAAGGGCCGGCGGCTCGTGGTTGAGATCCTCCCGTGGATGGGACCAGCGGGGATCGGCGAAGCCTACGCCGCAGCGAGGAAAGCTGATCCCGAACTCAAAGACAAGATGTTGACGTACCAGTTCGTGCTGCTCCGGAAAGGCCCTCTGTGGTCGGCAGAGGAAACGGCCGAGGTCAAACAGATCCAGGCAGCCCACCTCGAACACATTCGCTCTATGGTCAAGGCCGGCAAACTGGCAGTCGCCGGACCGTTCCTCCACGGAGGAGATCCCAGGGGCATTGTCATTTTTCAGACCGGCTCCCTTGAGGAGGCCAAAGCGCTCGCCGAAGCGGATCCCGCGGTCAAGGCCGGCCGCCTCACGCTCGAACCGCACTCCTGGCTGTGTGCCGATGGCGTCATTCCCTCCAATCGGGGACAATAGCCAGCTTGCGCCGCCCCGGCGCGCCTACTCGAACTGTTTTCGGAATCCGCGGAACTCCAGCTCCAGTCGCAGCACCGTGTCGCGCAGCGCTTCGACCTCGGCTTCGAGCCGCGCCAGACGGTCCGCGACGGATTCCTGACGCTCGAATGGTCTCGGCTCCGCGGTCGTCACTGGCGCAACCAGTTCGCCAGACAGGAGATGGGCGTAACGCGATTCGCGCGCGCCCGGCTGCCGTGGCAGCTTGACCACCAGCGGCTGGGGTTCCCACTTCATGAGGCGGTCCAGGCAGGACTCCACGGCCGCCAGGTCGTCGAAGGCGTACAGCCGCCTCGCGCGGGAGTTCAGCTCGCCTGGAGTCTGCGGGCCACGCAGCAGCAACTCGCAGAGGATCGCCAGTTCCCGGTTGCCGAGGTTCAGCGTCTCCGAAAGCCGGTGGCTGTACTTCGGCACCCGGTTGTCACCGCCTGTGTGAACCAGCGCCAGCTTCTTCTCACGCAAGCTGTCCAGCGCGCTCTCGACCGTCCCCGCGTCGAACGACACGACCGGCTCGCGGTTTGACTTCTGATTGCAGGCATTCACCAACGCGTTGAGCGAGAGCGGATAGTACTCAGGCGTTGACATGTCTTTCTCAACAAGCGCACCGAGAACGCGCACTCCGAGTTCGTCGAGCTTGGGTATCATGACGCCTCCCGCGCCGCCCGCCGCCGGGCCGCCATGACCGCCGCGAGCTTTAGCGCGGCCTTCATGCTCCCCGCATGGGCGAGGTTCTTGCCGGCGATGTCGAAGGCCGTACCGTGATCGACCGACGTGCGCAGAATGGGCAACCCGAGAGAAACGTTCACCGTATGCTCGAAATCAAGAAGCTTCATTGGAATGTGGCCCTGGTCGTGGTACATCGCTACCACCAGGTCGAACTCGCCCCTGACCGCTTTCAGAAAGACCGTGTCGGCAGGCAGCGGCCCGAAGCAGCGGATGCCCCTCGCCCTGGCGGATTCGACCGCCGGCGCGATGAATCTCCCGTCCTCCTCCCCGAACAGGCCGCTCTCGCCCGCGTGCGGGTTCAGGCCGCAGACGGCGATGCGCGGGTTGTCGACGCCGAGACGGTCCATCGCTTCGAGGCCCAGTTCAATGGTCCGCAGGATCCGCTCCGTTGAAATCTCACAGGCCGCGCGCAACGGCACGTGGGTAGAAACGTGCACTACGCGCAACTGATCGTTCACCAGCAGCATCCGGGAATCGGTTGCGCCGCAAAGCGCGGCGATGTACTCCGTGTGCCCGCTGAAATATTCCCCCGCGAGTGTGACAGCCTCCTTACTCAGCGGCGCGGTCACCATCGCGTCCGCCCGGCCTTCGAGGCACAGTTCCACGGCCGCCCGCACGCAAGCCAGGCCCGCGGAGCCGGCTGCGGCGCTGACCTGGCCGACCTTGAACTGCTCCGGACCCGGCACTCCCGGATCGATGATCCTCACCGTCTCCGGCAGCCGCAGCCCAGTGACCTCCTCCGCCTGCCGCAGCACCAGCGCATTACCA
>CAYZJD010000059.1:0-3527 GCA_964478455.1 uncultured Solibacteraceae bacterium
ACTCGGAGATGGACGGCTTGGGCGGTGGTGGCGGCGGCGGCTCCTCTTTCGGCGGCGGGGGTGGCGGTGGTGGCACCACTTTCTTCTTGCAGCCCGCTGCCAGCAAGAACAAGGAGAACCCCAATAGAAAAACGCTGATCTTTCGTTTGTTCATCCTGAACAAGCCTCCTGAAACTGACAACTATACATCGTCAAATGGATTTGCGCCACACGCCCACGCCTTGGCGGGCCCTGGCTGGCGGCATCATCTCCAGACAGGGCGCATGTTACGGCCCTGTGTGGTCAACTGCTTCACCTGCGTGCCGTCGGCGAGCATGGTGAAGATCTGAGCGCCCCCGTTGCGGTTGGACGAGAAGGCCACATGGCGTCCATCGGGAGCCCAGTTCGGGTTCTCGTTGCGACCCGCCCCAAATGTGAGCTGGACGAACTCGCGGGTTGCGACGTCCATCACAAAGATGTTGAAGTTGCCTGGGGCATAGCCGCGCGTCCAGGCGAACAGGATGTGCTGCCCGTCCGGATGCCAGCAAGGATTGACGGCGTCGCCCTCGCCGGGCGTCAGCCGCTGCACATCGGCGCCATCCAGATTCATCTTGTAGATCTGGGGCGGGCCGGAGCGGCCCGAGACGAAAACGATCTCGGCGCCCGTTTTCGGATTTACCTTGGGCTCGATGTCGATGGATTGCGACCGCGACAGCCGGCGGAGATTGCTGCCGTCGACATTGGCGATGTAGAGCTGGGCGTAGCCGCCGGCGGCGGTCGAGGAGAAGACGATCTGCCTGCCGTCAGGGGTGAAATCCGGCGTCGCATTCATCGAGGCGCTTTGGTTGTAGAACGTCAGTTTCCCGCCGGTCACCAGGGAGTGCATCAGGATGGAGGGGTTACCCCGCGCGTAGCTGGTGAAAGCGATCCTCGTTCCGTCCGGCGATACCGCGGGCATGAGAGAGAGCGAGTTGTAGGAGGTTAATCGCTGCTGGTTGGAGCCGTCGGCGTCCATCATCCAGATCTCTTTGTGGCCGGTGCGGTCGGAATCGAAGTAGATCTTCGTGCCGGCCAGGCTCTTGTAGCCGAACTGCGCCATGATGTCGGAGGCAAACTCGTGCGCCACCTTGCGGGCGCCGTTCTCATCGAGCGTGCCGAAGTAGATCTTGCCGAACACCTGCGCGTTTCTTAGATCGGGCTGGTTGACGTTGTAGAACCATCCGAACAGCACCAGGTTGTTGTTCTGGGCAGCGGCGTAGCCAAGGGTCAGGTAGTTTGCCTCAACGGGAGGATTCGACCAGTCCGTCAACCACGGACCCTGGCGCACGGGTTGCGGCGCTTCCCCGCGCCGGGGCGGCTTGGACGGCGGAAGCGGTGCCCGGAAATCCTCGGGGCGCTGCGGGACCTCCAGCGGGTACATCGTCTTCGGCGCCATGCGGAACAGGCCGGAGGTTTCCAGGTCGGTCCACAGGGTCTGGTTGAAAGCGTTCATGTGCGCCTGGGCTTCGCCCGCGCCGCGGAAATCCGGCACCGCGATAGCCGCCCGCTCGCCCTTGGTGATCTTGATCAGAATGTCGCTCTGCTGCGCGGCCACCAGCAGCGCCGCCGCCGCGCAGCCCAAGCCGAGAAGTGTTCTCTTTGTCATCTCCTTAACTGAAACCAGAACTCGATCTTCGCCTCGTCCCGTTCGTATCCGGCGGGCAACGGCGGAAACGGCTGCGCCTCATAGATGGCGCGGAGAGCCGAATAGTCCAGGGCCCGGTTGCCGCTGGACTGTTCGAGACGGACGTCCCCCGCCACGCCGTTGCGGCGGATCAAGAACGTGACGATCACCGGAGGCGCGGTTTGCAGGCGCGCATCGACGTCGATGGTGCGCCACTTGCGGGCCACCATCCGCTCGAGCAAGTCACGGTAATAGCCGAAACGCGTGCCGAAGGCGCCGCCAGGGCCGATGCCCACGCCGCCCGAGCCCGTCTGCCCAATCATGGGCGAGGAGAGCGCGCGGCCTTCGGTGCTGTAAAGCTGGCCGGCGTTGGAGGGCGGCTGCAACCGCGCGAGCTGCCGCGTGCCCGGACGCTGCCGGCGCTGCCCGATTTCGCGGCCTTTGATAGCGATAGCGGTGGGATCTTCTTCCGCAGACCGGCGAGCCTGCGATCTGGCTTCGGGAGGCTCCGGCACGCTCGATTCCGTGTCGCGGGCGAGCGGGTTCACGACGCCGCCGCGCGAAGGCAGGGGAATGGCGCTGACCGGGGTGATGCCGACACTGGATCCGCCGATCGAATTCGGGTTGCCCCATAGCTCGGGGTTGCGCCTGCCGACGAGGCCCTGGGCGGCCAGCAGCGCGAAGACGAAGCCGTGGAGGGCCACCGACCACACCAGTGGCCGGCGAAGCGACTCGCGTTCGCCGAGGATGTCGATGTGCTCCGCCATGGGATTGGCCCGCAATTCCATCCTAGCCCCGTGCCCGCCAGGTCTGGTTCTTCTTGGCCGCGCCGCGCGACCGGCACAGCCGGGTTTTGACAGACAGGCATGGAGAAACAATCGAGGCGGTCACGGGACTAGCGCCGGGATTCCTGGGCCTCATCCAGCGGTTGCGTAACGAGTCGCACTTCGATCTTGCGCTCCCCAAGCGCGCTCACAACCTGCGCGATCGGGTCGTAAATCGTCCCCTTGTCGGCGCGCAGATAGACGGCCTGCCCTTTGCCGAAACGCTTCTCCACCGAATCCGCAAGCGCATTGACGTTGACAGGCTGGTCGTTGAGATACAGGCGGCCGTCCTTGGTGATGGTGACCACCGGCAGCTCCTCGGCGCTGTCCTTCACCTGACGCACCTTGGGCACCTCCACCTCGAGGCCGAATTCCATGACGTGCGCGGTGAGCATGAAGATAATCAGCAGTACCAGCACGACGTCCACGAGCGGGACGACGTTGATGTCGGAGAGGGCGGTGGCGCCGCGGAACCGCCGGCGGCCCGGAAGCTGCCCCCCGTTGATTGAGAACGCCATCGCCTCAGTCCTCGAAGGTGCGCTCGGCGAGGTTCATGAACTCGAGCGAGAAATCGTCCATGCGAGCCGCGAATTCGCGGATGACATGGCCGTAGTGGTTGTAGAAGACCGCGGCGGGGATGGCGGCGGCAAGGCCCATCGCCGTGGCGACCAGCGCCTCGGAGATGCCCGGGGCCACCGCCCGCAGGCTGGCGCTGCCCATCTGGCCGAGCGCATGGAAAGCGTCGATGATGCCGAGTACCGTGCCGAAGAGGCCGATGAACGGAGAAACGGAGGCGACCGTCGCCAGCAAGCTCATGTGGCGCTCCAGTTTCGCCAGCTCCTCGCTGATGGCGAGCTGAAGTGTCCGCTCGAGGGCCAGCTTGTTGTTCAGCGTGCCGCGCGCCTTCACCTGCCGGTCGATCTCCTCGTAGCCGAAATCGAACACGGCCACCAGCGGCGAATCACGAAACTGCTCGCTGGCCACCGCCACGGTCTCCAAACCGTTGGCCTTGCGGAAGGCGCGCAGGAACTGGCTGTTCGTGGTCCTCGCCTTCCGGAAGA
>CAYZJD010000059.1:3627-16442 GCA_964478455.1 uncultured Solibacteraceae bacterium
GCCGTTGCGTTTTCGCACGAGCGTTCTGGTCCGTCGCCGGGGGCTTGGTCCGCGCGCCGGAGCCGGGCCGGATGCCGGGGACGCAGCCGCATCGGCGACAGGTTACAATTGGATCTGATCCTGTGGAATGCGCGTCCGGGCTTTAGCGGCCGCACTGGCGTCGCTGCTGATGGCGGCGGCCGAGAGCACAATCCGGTTCGAGGACGTTGCCGTCCGCGCCGGTTTGCGGTTCGTCACCGATAGCTGTCCGACCCCCAACAAGAACCAGCCGGAAACAATGGTCTCCGGCCTGGGGCTGCTGGACTACGACCGTGACGGCGACCTGGACGTCTACTTCACCAACGGCGCCGCGATCCCGTCGCTGGTGAAGGAGGAGGAGAAGTACAAGAACCGCCTTTTCCGCAACGACGGCAACCTGAAGTTCACCGACGTGACAGAGGCGGCGGGGGTTGCCGGCGCGGGCTACGGCATGGGCGTCGCCGTCGGCGACTACGACAACGATGGCTGGCCGGACATCTACCTCGCCAACGTCACCGCCAACCAGCTTTACCGCAACAAGGGCGATGGCACGTTCGAAGACGTGACCGCCAAAGTCGGCGTGGCGGGCGGGGTTCTCAATGAAAGGAAAATGTGGTCCGTCGCCGCCGGTTGGTTCGACTACAACAACGACGGGTGGCTGGACCTGTTCGTTTCCAACTACTGCGTCTGGGAAGTGAATCAGGACCCGTACTGCACGGATCCCTCCAGGACGTACCGGGGCTACTGTCATCCACAGCACTACAAGCCTTTGCCTCACACCCTGTACCGCAACGACGGCAACGGCAAGTTCACCGACGTTTCCGAGGAGATGGGCTTGGCCCGGCTTTACGGCAAAGGCATGGGCGTGGTTTTCGCCGATTACAACTCTGACGGGTTCCTGGATGTGTTCGTCGCCAATGACACGATGCCCAACCAGCTCTTCCGCAACGCCGGCGGCAAGAGGTTCGAGGAGGTCGGCTTCGAACTCGGCGTCGCTTACAACGAGAACGCCAAGGCTCTCTCGGGCATGGGCGCCGAGTTTCGCGATCTCAACAACGACGGCACTCCGGACATCTGGCACACGTCCGTCGAGCACGAGACCTTCCCGCTCTACGTCAACCGCAACGGCAGGCTCTTCGTGGGGACCACCGCCAAGAGCGGCCTAGCCCGGCCGACTTACCAGATGTCGGGCTGGTCGAACGGCGTCGCCGATTTCGACAATGACGGCTGGAAGGACCTCTTCGTGGCGCGCGCCAACGTGCTCGATACGATCGAACTGTTGACACGACGCCGGTACCCCGAGCCTAACTCCGTCTTCCGCAATACCGGACTGGGCACTTTTGTCGAAGTCAGCGCCAGCGCCGGCCAGGACTTCCAGGTGGAGGCCGCTCATCGGGGCGCTGCCTTCGGTGACTTGGACAACGACGGCCGCGTCGATGCCGTTGTCAGCGTTCTCGGCGGCCAGGCCAGACTTCTACGCAATGTTTCGGACAGCGGGAACCACTGGCTGATGCTGCATCTCGTGGGAACGAAGAGTAACCGCATGGGGATCGGGGCGCGGGTGAAGCTGGTGGACGACAAGGGGCGCACGCAGTTCAACCATGCGACGACCAGCACCGGCTATGCGGCCTCCAGCGATCATCGCGTGCATTTCGGCCTCGCAGAGGCCGGAAAGGCGGCGGAGATCGAAATCCTCTGGCCGAGCGGCATCCGGCAGGTTTTGCGCGATGTCCCAGCCGATCAAATCCTCACGGTGGAGGAGCGCTGAGAGTACCGGACGTCGCGCTCTCCCTCCGGGCCGCCCTCCGGGTGGAACCGCGTATAATTTCCTCGGATGCTGGTGGAACTGGTGGTAGAGAACTACGCGGTGATCGAGCGCGTTCGCGTACGCTTCCACCGCGGGCTGAACCTCCTCACCGGCGAGACGGGCAGCGGAAAATCCATCGTGGTGGACGCTCTCGGGCTGCTGCTCGGCGGCCGCGCGTCGCCGGAGATGATCCGGACCGGGGCAGAGCGCGCGATTATCTCCGGCGCGTTCGACCTCGGTGAGAGCGGTCCGGCGCGGGAGCGATTGCAGGCGGCCGGCATCGATCCGGAGGACGGCGAGGCGCTGATCGAACGCGAGATCCTCGCCGGCGGGAAGTCCCGGGCCTTCGTCTCGAACCGTCCAGTGACGGCGGCGCTGCTGAAAGAACTGGCGCCGCACCTCGGGGACATCCACGGGCAGCACGAACAGCAGCGGCTGTTCGATGCCGATTCGCAGCGCGAGCTACTGGACGCGTTCGCCGGAGCCGGCGAACTGGCGGCCGAGACCGCCGCGGCCTACGGGAAGTGGCGGACGTGCCAGGCGGAACTTGACGGGCTGGAGCGAGCGGAGCAGGAAAAGCTGCGGCTCCAGGATCTCTGGAGCTTTCAGCGCCGCGAGATCGAGGCCGCCAATCTGAAGCCCGGCGAGGATGCCGAACTGGAAATCGAGCGCCGCCGCCTCCAAAACTTCGCGCGGCTGGAGGAGGCGGCCTCGGCGGCCTATGGCGCTTTGTACGACTCACCGGATTCCGTCCTCGCTCTTCTCCGCGCGGCCGGACGCCGCATCGAGGAAATTTCCCGGATCGACGCTTCCGCCGGTCCCGCCGCCGACAGTCTCCGGCCGGCCGAGTACATTGTCGAAGAAGTCTCCTACACGCTGCGCGACTACCTGTCGCGCCTCGAGGCGAACCCAGAACGGCTCGAGGAAATCGAAGCGCGGCTGGCGCTGCTCGAAAAACTGAAGCGCAAGTACGGCGCGACGTTGGAGGGCGTGCTGGCCTACCTCGCCGAGGTGCGTTCGCACATGGAAGCGGTGGAACACGCCGAGGAACTTCGCGAGAGGCTCAAGCGTGACCTCGGGCAACTGGCCGCCGCGTTCGACGCGGCAGCCGGGCGGCTGAGCGCATGCCGGCGGGAGGCGGCGCGGAAGCTCGAAAAACGCGTCGAGGCCGAGCTCGCCTCCCTCGCCATGGGCCGCACGGCGTTCCGCGTGGAAGTTGCGGCGGCGGAGCCTTCTGAAACCGGCGTGGATGCGGTCGAGTTCCTCGTCTCGCCCAACGTGGGCGAAGAGCCGCGAGCGATCGAACGGGTCGCCTCCGGAGGCGAGATATCGAGAATCGCGCTCGCGCTCAAGAGCTGCCTGACCGGAGACGCCGGCGGGCGGCGGCCGGGGAAGAACCCGGCGCCTCCGCGGACACTGGTCTTCGACGAAGTGGATGCGGGCATTGGCGGCCGGGCCGCCGAAGTGGTGGGACGCAGGCTGAAGCAGTTGGCCGGGTGGAACCAGGTGCTCTGCGTGACGCACCTGCCGCAGATCGCCAGTTTCGCCGACCACCACTATTTCGTTGAGAAGAAGGAGACGCGCGGCCGCACGGTGGCGACGGTCGAGGAACTGGACGGGGACGGCCGGGTGCGCGAGATCGGGCGGATGCTGAGCGGGCAGAAGCTGACGCCGGAGGCGCTGAAACACGCCGAGAAGCTCATTCGCATGAATTCGGGCGGGAGATAGCGGCCGCGGGCCGTGCGGGGCGGCCGGTGGTAGAATAGAAAGTAGTTAACTACAGTTAAGTCGTTGAGCCGATGAACGCTTCCCTCGCAGCCTGGCTGATGGCGACGGCGGCCGCGGCCTTCTTCCTCTGGCGCGTCTGGCCGGGACGTCGCCTATGGGCGGATCTCGTCCACCGGCGCCGCCTGCGAGCCCGCGCGCGGCTCGAGGATCTCCTCAAGCACGTCTTCACCGAGCGCCACGAGGGCCGGGAGGCGACCGTCACCTCGGTGGCCGGGCACTTACGCCTCTCCAAACAAGCCGCACTACGGCTGATCATGCAGTCCGAGGCGGCGGGACTGCTTCGTTCGGAATCGGGCGCGCTGCGCCTCACCGCGGAGGGCGACAAGTGGGCGGTCGAGGTGGTCCGAGCGCACCGCCTGTGGGAAACGTGGCTCGCCAATGAGGCCCACCTGCCGGTGGCCAGGCTGCACGCGGCTGCCGAGCGACAGGAGCACCGGCTCACCGCCGCGCACCAGGTGGACGAGCTTGACGCCTACCTTGGCCACCCGCGTCAGGACCCGCACGGGGACGCGATCCCGACGGCCGCCGGTGAAATCGCGGCGCTCGGCTCTCAGTCGCTGGCGAGCTGGCCGCTGGGCAAAGCGGCGGAGATCGCCCACGTGGAGGACGAACCGGAAGAGATCTTCCGAACGATTACGGAGATCGGTCTAAGGCCGGGTTCGCGCGTGCGGATCCTGCGGCGGACGGGCGATGAACTCATCATCACCGACGGACGGAAGGAGCACCGCCTGGCGCCGCTTGTGGCCGGGAACATCCAGGTTGTTGCGGAGCCGGAGGCTGTCGCCGAGCGAGAATCCCTGGTGCGTCTTTGCGATCTCAAGCCGGGCGAGGAGGCGGAGGTCACGCGCCTGGATGAGGAACTGCGCGGCTTCACCCGGCGACGGCTGCTGGACCTGGGGATGACGCCGAATTCGCGTGTGTCGCTCCAGTTGGCGAATGCGTTCGGCGATCCGATGGCGTTTCGCGTGCGCGGCACGACGATCGCCTTGCGCAGGGACCAGGCGTCGCGGATCTGGGTCAGACGCTTGCCGTCGGCGAGCGACGCCTCCGCCGGAACAGGGGCCACATGAAATCGCCGGCGGTGAGCGGTCACGACTGCGAGACGTGCCCGGCGGGCGCGCAGCTCGCTCAGATGGGGATTAGCCTCACGAAATACGACCGGCTGTTGGCGTTGGCCGGCAATCCGAACACCGGCAAGTCTTCCGTGTTCAATGCGCTCACCGGCCTGCGGCAGCACGTCGGCAACTGGCCGGGCAAGACAGTCGCGCGCGCCGAGGGCGGGTTCGTGTTCAGCGGCGTGCGATACAAACTGGTGGACCTCCCGGGGACGTACTCGCTGCTTTCGGGCTCGGCGGACGAGGAGGTGGCGCGCAACTTCCTTCTCTTCGGCCGGCCGGATTGCACCATCGTCGTTACCGACGCCACCGCGCTCGAGCGCAATCTCAACCTGGTCCTTCAGGTGCTCGAGATCACCGACAAGCTCGTTGTCTGCGTCAACCTGATGGACGAGGCGCGGCGGAAGGGGCTCGAAGTGGACGTGCGCAGCCTGGCGCGCGACCTCGGCGTGCCGGCGGTGGGAACCGTGGCGCGGACGAAGGAGGGTTTGCATGAACTCGTCCGCACGGTCGCGGAGGTGATCGGCGGGGAGATCCGAACCAGGCCGCTTCGGCCGAAGCACAACCCCGAGATGCAGCAGGCCATCGACGAGCTTGTTCCCCTTCTCGAGGCCGCTGCGCCCGGCATCCCCAATCCGAGGTGGATCGCCTGGCGCCTGATCGACGGCGATCATCGTGTACGCCAGGCGCTGCTCTCCGGCGAATTGGAACAACTGGTCCGGTCGCAGGGCGAACCCGCCGAGCGCCGCAGCCGGCTGATTTCGGTCGAGGGGCGGCAATGAGCGCCCCGCCGGCTCCCCTCGCTCAAGCAGCCCTGGCCCGGGCGGACGAACTCAGGCGCCGGCTGCCGGGGACTTTCCGCGACCAGGCGGTGGAGCACCTGTACCTGGAGGCCAGCCACATCGCCGCCCGCTCGGTCAAGTCGCCGGTCGGGGCCAGGTGGGACCTCGACCAGCGCATCGACCGGTTGGTCACATCGCCCGTTTTCGGCCTCCCGCTGATGCTCCTCCTCATCGGCGCGACGTTCTGGATCACTATCATCGGGGCGAACATCCCTTCCCAGATGATCGCCACGTTGCTGTTTGCGATCGAAGAGCGGGCGGCGGCGCTGTTTGATTCGGTCGGGGCGCCGTGGTGGGTGACGGGATTCCTGTGGCACGGCGTCTACCGAGGGTTGGCGTGGGTAGTGAGCGTGATGCTGCCGCCGATGGCGATCTTCTTCCCGATGTTCACAATCCTCGAGGACCTGGGTTACCTGCCGCGGGTCGCCTTCAACATGGACTGGCTGTTCCGGAAGGCGGGCGCGCACGGCAAGCAGTCGCTCACCATGGCCATGGGCTTCGGGTGCAATGCTGCCGGAGTGGTTGCGGCGCGCATCATTGACTCGCCGCGCGAGCGGTTGATCGCGATCCTGACGAACAACTTCGTTCCATGCAACGGACGCTGGCCGACGCTGATCATGCTGGCCTCGATCTTCGTCGCCGCCCGGTTCCCGGCTGCGTTTGCCTCCTTTGCGGCCGCGGCGGCTGTGACGCTGGTGGTGTTGATCGGCTTGGGCGTGACGCTGGCCGCCTCGTGGGTTTTGTCCCGGACCGTCCTGAAGGGCGAAGCGTCGGCGTTCACGCTCGAGCTGCCGCCGTACCGCCGCCCGAGCATTCTACGGATCCTTCACACCTCGCTGCTCGACCGGACTGTCTTCGTGCTGCTCCGGGCGGTGACGACCGCCGCGCCGGCGGGAGCGGTCATCTGGCTGCTGGGCAACATTCACGTGGGCGGGGTGAGCCTGGCGCGGCACGTAGCCGGCTTCCTCAACCCGCTCGGCTATGCCATCGGACTGGATGGCGTGATTCTGCTAGCCTATATCATCGCCATTCCGGCCAACGAGATCGTCGTACCGACAATGCTCATGGCTTACCTAGGGGCCGGCATGATGACCGAGGTGGCCTCCTACGACGACATTCGCCGCATCCTGGTGGATCAGAACGGATGGACGCTGCTCACGGCGGTGAGCCTGATGCTGTTCTCGCTGCTCCACAACCCTTGCGCCACCACGATTCTCACGATGTGGAAGGAGACCCGCAGCGCAAAATGGACGGCCATCGGCGCGCTCATGCCGCTGGCTGTGGCCTTCACAGTGACGTTTGTAGTGGCGACGGCCGTCCGTCTCTTCTGACGGGGACAGCCCGCATGTTTCCCGCGCCCGGAAACATGCGGGCTGTCCCCGTCGGACCTGTCAGAGCGACATGAGGAATTTCAGCAGCGCGGCGCACTCCTCCTCGCTCAGGTTTTCGTAGTTGCGGCGGGCCCGCTCCGCTTCGGCGGCATGGCGGCGGATGGCGTCATCCGGCGTCGAGGCGCTGCCATCGTGGAGCAGCGGGCGGCGGAAACGCAGTCCCCAGAGCGCTGGCGTGCGGATTTCTCTCGGGCTCGCCGCCTCTTGTGCAATGCCATCGCCGGTGCCCACATCATGCAGCAGCAGATCCGAGAACAACCGAACCGGCTTGCGATCGAAGAGCGGATTCGCGTTTGGCCCGGTCATAAGCGCCGGGACGTGACAGGAAGCGCAGCCCACCTGAGCGAACAGCGCCTCGCCGCGCCCGGCGGCGTCATCCATCAGCGCGCGCTCGACAGGCGCCAGGAGGCGCATGAGGTTGGCGAAATTGTCGATGCCGCGAAGCCCGGTGGTCCGTTCCAACACGTCCTCGGGGTCGCGTCTCGGATCGCACAACTGTAGCTGCTTCGGGTCGATGCCGGGCGCGGTCTCGTCAGGAAACAAATCGTTGGTGATTCCCATCTCGTTGCGATAGGCATCGCCGGAGAAGGCAAGCAGAGTCGCCTGTTGCGCTTTCCAGCCGAAGCGCCCGATTCGCGTCCGGCCGGTTGCCACGTCCGTGATGCGGGCGGCCCTCCCGCTGATTCCATCCGCGTCCGCGTCGCCTGGATCTTCCCGCGAGGTGATGGCTTCATCGGGGATGGCCTCGACAAGCCCGGCGCCGAACAGCGGAATCGGAACGCGCCGCGCGATGACGTTCGCTTCCGCCGGCACGTGGACCTGGCAGCGGTGATCCGGGATCGAGAACAAGTGGAACAGCGTGCCGCCGTGGAGTGCCGTGAACGTGCCGTCCTCGCGGAGCAGTCCGGCGCGCATCTCGGCGATCCTCCCGCCGCCGCCGACCTCGGGGATGTTATGGCACTCGGCACAGCTTCTTCCGTTGAACACCGGCCCCAGGCCCTCCTCGGCCTCTTCGACTTCGAGAAAGTCCTCGCGCCCCAGCCGGAACAGCTCGAACTCCACCGGCGTGATGCCTGGGAGGGGATCGCCGGGAAGTGCCGGCGGCCGTGTCTGGCTCGGTAGCAAGCCGATTACCGTCACGGCGCCGGCGAGCAGGGAAAGAACGATGCGGGCAGTGGTCATCATCTTCATGTCACTCCACGACAATCTCGCCGCGCATCAGGTTGTGACCCGCGCCGCAAGGGCGCGAGCACTCGAACGCGTACCGGCCCTTCCTGGTTGCGAGAAAACGGACGCGCAGTTCGCCCTTGCCCGCCTGCGGCACGGCGGCGTCGATGCCGGCCGCAGGGATGCGGAAGCCGTGGTCCGTGTCCTCGCTGGTGACGACGAACTCCACGTCCGTGCCCTGCTTGAGCTTGATCCGGGAAGGCGTGAAGGTGAAGCGCTCCGCGGTGATGTGGATCACGCGGTCGGGTTTCTTGGCCGGCGGCTCCTCCGCCATCGCCGCGCCCGAAAACAGCAGAGCCAGCAGCAGTCTTTGCATTGCTCTCCTCTCTCAGAACCACCAGCCGATTCCAAGGTTGATGCCGTCGAGCGGCTTGATCACCCGGCTGGCGTTCCGGTTGAACACGTAATCGAACTTCAGCGCCACGTCCGCGTTCGGCTTGTAAGTGGCCCCGATGAACCAGGCCGAGCGGTCGAACTGTGGCAGCGGGATGTACCCCTCGGGCATCCTGTGCTGCGTGTTGTACTTCTCGTAACGCGCGAACAGGATCAGGCCGGTGCGCAGGCGCCGAGGCAGTGCGTGCACGGCCGGCTCGAAGTAGTAGCCACGCATCTGGCTGGCGACGTTAGGGTTGAAGCCCAACTGCCGCCGCAGGGCCTGGTTCAGCTCCGCCGCGCGGCTGACCCACACGTCCGCAAACAGGCCCCGGAAGTCGAAAGGACCGCGGCTGAAGCGGCCGTCGAAAGAGAACACGTCCACTCGCGGGTTCACCGTTTGAAGACGAAAGCCCGCATGCCCGCTGTAGAAGCTCGTTCCAAGGGCCAGCCGCCGCACGCCCGCGTATTCCAGGCGCAGGGCCTTGGCCGGGTTGCGGAACGATGACTCGAAGCCGCTCGAGCGCCCGCCGCGGATTCCCTCTTCGGCGTTGAAGCCGGTCGCGTCGAGGCTGCCCATGACATAGCCGCGGTAGCGGAAGCCGCGGCCGAGGTCGCCGGTGACGCCCATTCCGAGGTCTCGCCAGGTGGAAGGGATAATGAACGTCTCCACCAGCGGGCGCTCCACCCCGTTGAACGATGGCGATTCGTGGCGTTCGTTGATGAGGCCGGCCGGCGTCAGCAGCATGCCGGCGCGGAAATTGAAGTACGGCGCTATCAGGAAGTCGAGGTAGGCCTGCTCGAGCGCCAGTTCGCCCTTCTCCTCGCCGCCTTCGACGAGCGCGTGCTCCAGTTCGAGTTCGCTCCAGAACTTGATGCGGTCGGAGAAGCTGTGGCCGAACAGGAGGGTAAAGCGGTGGAAGTCGAGCTGGCCGGGCTGGCTGCGCGCCTTGTTGTAGTGTGCTTCCATGTAGCCGGCCACGGGCAGGCGCGTCTCGGCGCCGGCGGCCTGGTAGTCTCCCTCAACCGACACCGGCTGAAGCGGCGTGATGGCGGGCGCTTGCGGCGCCGGCGCGGGCGCTTGGGCCTGCCGCGACACGGCCGCGCTGTGTCCCAGCAACTCCTCGACCTTCGCTTCGAGCAGGCGAATCCGTTCTTCGAGGCTTACGGGCGCGGCTTCCGTGGCGAACGAGGGATCGAGCAGCCGGACCTTGCGCTCAAGCTCGGCGATGCGCTGCTCGAGCGTCGGCGCCGTTTGCGCCCAAAGACCCGCGCCGGCGACACAGAAGACACGCAAAGCGCGAGACAGAACCGGACCCATGACAGCCCCTCCTTAGCGTACGGTAATCTCCAGATCTTAACCTAGGTTAAGGCCCAGCTTCAATACCCCGCCAGCCGCCGCCCGCGCCGCTGGAGTACGATGATCGGCGGCTCCATGAAGCGTCGCGACTTCCTCCTGTCTCCGGCAGCCTCGCTGCCGCTGTTCGTGCCCGCGCGCGTGTTCGGGACCAACGACCGCGTCCGGGTGGGCTTCATCGGCTTGGGCGGACGGGCCCGCTGGCTGATCCAGCACGAGGAATTTACCGGCGCCGGGATCGCCGCGCTGGCCGACTGCTTCCTGCCGCGGTGCTACGAGGCCTCCAAGCTGCATCCGGATGGAGAGAAATGGGCGAAGTACCCCGACTATCGCCAGATGCTCGATAAAGAGAAGCTCGACGCGGTGTTCGTCGAGACCACCACGCACGCGCGCGTGCTGATCTGTATCCATGCCCTCCAGGCGGGCCTGGACGTATACGGGGAGAAGCCGCTTACGCTCACCGTCGAGGAAGGCCGCGTGCTGGCGAACGCCGTGCGCCGCTACAACCGGGTGCTGCAAACCGGAACCCAGCAGCGCTCCATCCCGATCAACGTCTACGCGAGCAAGCTCGTCCGCGAAGGCGCCATCGGGAAGGTGCACACGGTCGTCGCCTGCAACTTCCTTCCTCCGGGGGTGTGGGACCCGAAGCCGGCCCAGCCTCTGCCCGAAGGGCTCGATTGGGACCAGTGGTGCAACCAGACCGAGCTGCGGCCGTACCATCAGGACCTGCGCACGAAGTGGGCCCTGTACCGGGACTATGACGGCGGCGGCCAGTCCTGGGGCGTGACGGGCTGGGGGACGCACTCTCTCGACCAGGTGCAGTGCGCGCTCGGCACCGACGACACCGGACCCGTGGAGATCTGGCCGGAGGAGCCGGGCGGGCAGTGCCGCGTGGCGATGCGGTACGCGAGCGGCACGCTGCTCAAGCTGGAAGGACCGCAGCGCGACCACGCCGACCTGGGCGCGATCTTCATCGGCGACAAGGGCAGAATTGAGATCAAGCGGGGCAGCGTAATCGCCGATCCGCCGGAGTTGCTCAAAGACGCGCCCGAGGGGACCACCGAGGGCCCGGGCGAGAACCGCTTCCACATCGCGAACTTCATCGAGTGCGTGCGGAGCCGGCGGAAGCCGAATGCCCACGAGGAGGTGGGCCACCGCTCGACCACAGTCTGCCACCTCGTTAATATTTGCCGCGAGCTCGGCCGCCGCCTGCGATGGGATCCGCGGGCCGAGAGGTTCGAGGGAGACGAGGAGGTAGACCGCCTGCTTTCACGCCCCCGGCGGAAAGGTTACGAGCTGCCGTCTCTGAGCTGAGGCGGCCGCCGGAGCGCGCCGGCGGCATGGAATCGAAGCCGCGCACTCCGCTATAGTGAGGTAAGAGGCCTTCCCGAACGCCGCGGTGAGGTGCGAGAGTGGTTGAATCGGGCGGTCTCGAAAACCGTTGACGAGGCAACTCGTCCGTGGGTTCGAATCCCACCCTCACCGCCAGCTTAACGACGTAAGAATCTCGAGAGCGTCTCTATCCTCCTCGGGCACAGCAGCGTCCGCATCATCGAGAAGCACTACGCCGCCTGGGTCAAGAGCCGGCAGCAAATTGCTTGAGGCGCAGGTTTCGAAGACGTGGAAGAAATTTTTGGTGCTCAAGGGCGGCAAGAAGAAGGCCTGATGCAAAAGGGGCTTGTGCGCCGTTTGTCTGAAAAATGTTGGCATATTTCGGACAGGGATTTGTCCGAAGTATGACTACGCGAATCGGACAGAGCACGCGCCTTCCGCGGCTCTTCGCTTGACTTAAAAGCCCGCATCCTGGAACGCATGCGTGGGAGGACACCCTTCGGGGTGTGGACCCCAGTGGATTTCCTAGATCTCGGGCCTCGAGCCGCCGTGGACAAGGCCCTCCAGAGACTCGCCAAGTCGAATGAGATTCGCCGCATTGACCGGGGACTCTATGATCTACCCAATCTGAACCGGCTCACGGGAAAGCCAACCAATCCGGACTATACTGCGGTCATCGAAGCAGTCGCCCGGCGCGACCAGATTCGGATTCTGATCGATGGCCTCACCGCGGCCAACCAGCTCGGCCTGGCGGACGCCGTGCCGGCCCAGGTGATCGTCCACACCGACGCACGAATACGTCCTATCAGACTTGGCAACCTCACAATCAAATTCAAGTTGACCGCCCCCAGCCGCCTTTACTGGGCAGGGCGGCCCGCGATGCGAGTCGTACAGGCTTTGCACTGGGTGCGTGATTTGCTGCCGACCGACCAGCAGTGGATTCTGAAGCGCCTCCGAGCGATCGTGTCCGATCCGGCCCACGGCCCCGCTGTACGCGAGGATCTCGCGACCGGGATCCCCACCTTGCCCACTTGGATGCAGGACATTGTCAGGAGGCTGCTGGCAGGCGGTCACGGCCCTGCCAAGAATAGCGCCCATCCTTCATCATGATGATCACGGCATGAACCGCGATTTCCTGGAGGTCATATCGTCCACGCCGCAAGACCGAAGGGACCTCTTCCTCAGCGCCGCCAAGCGCCTGGGCACAACTGAGCAGAACGGCATCAACGATCTTCTGGTTGTCTTCAGCACTGCGCCACGAAAACCAACAGCGACCGCGTGCTTCCCCCCACACGCCTCTCCCGACTAACATGTCCTGTCCGGGAGCTCTCGCCTCAAGTGCTACAGGGATTACCGACGCGTCAACAGGGAACTGCCCGGGTTCTCCGCCAAGGCAGCGGTCCCACGGGTTCGGGAAACCGGTTAGGGCCCCCGCCACTGCAAACAAACGCGCGTTGAAGCTGGCGCGGAACCTGGGACTCAACTCGCGGCTGCGAACCCTCTCTACGACGGCGGCCTGATCCGATCGGCGATTTCGGCGCCTCGGACGTCTTGAGCCATCTCCAG
>CAYZJD010000060.1:0-16348 GCA_964478455.1 uncultured Solibacteraceae bacterium
TCCGCCGTCAAGACTGCCGGCGTGGCGCGCAAGACTGCGCGCTCCACACCGATAGCGGCGGCCCGGGCGAGTAGCTGGTCCTCGAAGCTGTAGTCTTTGGGTGTCCGGTTCCGATGGCGGAGATACCAGATGTAGGTCTCTTTCAAGCCCTTGGAAAAGGCGATCGGGCTGAAGCCCAGGACTCGCTGCGCTTTCGCGATCACCATGGTGATGGGCGGCAGATCGAAGTACTCGCCGAAATAGAACCTCGGACCCATGGGGTGGCCGCCCGCCCGAAGGATCCGGTCCCGGGGCACCCGTATCGGGTGCAGCTCCTTGCCCGCAGCCTTGGCAAGCTCGGTCACCGCGTCGAACTGCGTCACCGGCCGCGGGTTGGCGATGTTGAACGCATGGCCGGCGCAGGCCGGCAACTCCATCGCGCGCAGGCAGACCCAGACGAGATCCTTAATGTAGACGAACTGCATGAGGCGCCGGCCATCTCCGGGGATGATGATCGGCCGGCCCTCGCGGAGACGATCCCAGAAGAAAGCCTCGCGGTAGAAGGGATTCCCCGGCCCGTAAACGAACGGCGGGCGCAGAGTCACCACCGGGAGCCGCGTGCGCTGGTGCAGGCGGAACAGCGCCCGCTCGCTCATCGCCTTGTTGCGGGCGTAGGGTTCGGGGTGATCGTCCGGGGCCAGAGCGTCTCCCTCGTGGTGATTCAGTCCGTCGCCATAGGCAGCCACGCTCGACATGAAGATGTATCGGTGGAGATGGTCGCCGCAGGCGCGCGCGGTCGCTTCCACCTGGGCCGCGGTCGTGCCGCGCTCCCAGTCGTAAACATTGTCGAAGACGACGTCGAACTTCTGACCGGCGAGCGCCGCGCGCACCGCCGCCGCGTCGTTGCGGTCGGCGACGAGATTGCGGACCCGCCTTCCGAGGTCGTGCTTGTTCCGGCGGTGCATTACGGCCACTTCGTGACCCTTCTTCAGCAGTTCGGAGACAAGCTGGCGGCCGATAAACAGCGTTCCGCCGATCACCAGTACTTTCATCGCTGAAACCGCCTCTTCGCCCCGGTGTTGAGCCGCGCTCAGTCGTAATACTCCAGGCCGAGGTGCGTGATGAGATCCTCCCCTCGCATCCAGCGCAGCGTGTTCTTCAGCTTCATTAGTTGGATGAAGATGTCGTGCTCCGGATAGAGTCCGGGCGCGGTCATCGGGGACTTGAAGTAGAACGACAGCCACTCTTGCACGCCCTTCATTCCAGCTCGCCTGGCCAGATCGAGGAACAGCACAAGATCGAGCACGATGGGAGCGGCCAGGATCGAGTCCCGGCACAAGAAGTCGATCTTGATCTGCATCGGGTAGCCAAGCCAGCCAAAGATGTCGATATTGTCCCAGCCTTCCTTGGCATCGCCGCGGGGCGGATAGTAGTTGATGCGGACGGTGTGGTGGAAATCCTTATACAGGTCGGGGTAGAGGTCAGGCTGGAGAATGTACTCCAGCACCGACAGCTTGCTTTCTTCCTTCGTCTTGAACGAGCCGGGATCGTCGAGGACCTCGCCGTCCCGGTTGCCCAGGATGTTGGTGGAAAACCAGCCGGTCAGGCCCAGCATGCGCGCCTTCAGCCCCGGCGCGATCAGGGTCTTCATGAAGGTTTGGCCGGTCTTGAAATCCTTGCCGGCGATCGGCACCTGCCGGTCTCGGGCCAGTTCTTGCAGGGCGGGGATGTCCACGGTCAGGTTCGGCGCGCCGTTAGCGAAGGGCACGCCCGCCTTCAGCGCAGCATACGCATAGATCTGGCTCGGGGCGATTTCGGGATCGTTCTTCTGGAGAGCGCACTCGAAGTCTCTGAGCGTCTGGTGGACCTGGGACGGCTTGTGATAGACCTCGGTGGACGCGCACCAGATCATCACCAGCCGCGTGGCGCCGGTGCTCTTCCGGAAGTTATCGATGTCCTCCATCAGCATGGAGGCCTTGTCCATCTTCGAGCCGCCCTGCTTGACGTTGGGCCCGTTGATGCGGCGGACGTACTCGGGATCAAACACGGCCCTCATCGGCTTGATCGCCGCCAGAGGGGCCTTCACCCGGTCCAGGTGCTGGCGCTCCAACACGCCTGCCTTCAAGCCCGCCTCGTAAGCGTTGTCCTCGAAGATATCCCACGCACCAAAAACCAGGTCTTCGGGGCTTGCCAGCGGCACGAAATCCTTGATTTTAGGGCTGCGGCCTTCTGTCCTCTTTCCGAGGCGGACGGTGGCCATCTGCGTGAGGGAGCCGATGGGCAAGGCCCATCCCGCTTTAACGGCTTCCACCCCGGCAATAAACGTCGAGGTTACGGCCCCAAGACCTGGGGTCAGCACCCCCAGCTTTCCTTCGGGTGCGGCAATCTGGATGTTGTCTTTACCGGCCAATGTCAGAGCCTCCTTCCCGCAATCCAACCGGTGAGAGGCGGGTGAGCCTTCGCGGATTGGGAGTGCTTCGCCTGCGGCGTCTTCCGAGCGCGAGAAGGCGAAATGTTATACTAGCACTCTGATGTCTGACCGCGCGACCGCGACGATCAGCGCCCTCATCGTGGATGATGAGCAGTTGGCCATCGATGAGTTGTCCTACCTGCTGAAGGAATTCCCCGAAATCGAGGTAGTGGGAGCCGGCAAGAACGGGCTGGATGCGGTGCGGCTCATTGAGCAACTCGAGCCGGACCTGGTGTTTCTGGACGTTCAAATGCCCGGCCTGGACGGAATGGGGGTGATCCGGAAGCTACGCGAGAAGGGCCTGCCGCTGCCTTACTTCGTTCTGGCCACCGCCTATGACCAGTACGCCGTCGAAGCGTTTCGGCTGGAAGCGACCGACTACCTGCTCAAACCAGTTGAAAAGCAAAGACTTATAGAAACCATCGAACGCGTCCGCCGGGCTTTCCAGGAGAAGCAGAGGGCGGTTAGTCCGGAACCTGCGCCGGCGGTCCGGCCGCAGCGCGCCAAACTGCTGGTGCGAAGCGGGAACCGCAATTTCATCGTTGACGCGCAAGACGTGGTGTACGCCACCATCGAGGACGGACTGATTACGATGGTCACCACCACTCTTGAGGGCTTTTCGAACTATCGCACCATCGAGGAACTCCAGTCCAACCTCGATCCGGCGACCTTCTGGCGTGTTCACCGCTCGTATCTGGTCAACATCAACCGGATCAAGGAAGTCATCCCCTGGTTCAAGTCCAGCTATCAGTTGCGGATGGACGACAAGAAGCAGACGGAGATTCCGGTGAGCCGGGTCCAGACCAAGCGCTTGAGAGCGTTGCTGAAGCTGTGAGGACCGCGATCCGGGATTGCGGAGCTGCGCAGTGCTGCGGGCCACGAGCCGCAGGCTATATCCTGATTCCCAGGAGCCACAGCCCGTAGCCCACCGCCTGCCGCACGCATAGCCACCACTGGCGCAGCCAATCGTTCTCCTGGGATGGCCTGGGCGATCCGTAGACCAGGAGGCCGCGGCGTTCGAGCATCTTCTTCACCCGGTAGATGTGGTAGCCGTCCGTTACCACAACGCAGGAGCGGAGGCCGGTCCTGTTCATGATCTCGGCAACCGCGACCGTGCTCTCGGCGGTGCTGGCGCCCTCGGGCTCGACCAGGATGGCCTCGGAGGGTACATTCTTTCCCACCAAGTAGGCCCGGCCGACCTCGCCTTCGGTGAACACGGGATCGCCGCCGGCACCCCCGGTCGTCAGGATCTTGGGCGCCAGACCCCTTCGGTACAGCTCGAGCCCGTGGTCCAGACGCGCTCGCAGAACGGGCGACGGCTTGCCTCTGTATTCGGCAGCGCCCAGAACCACAATGACATCGGCCGCGCGGGCCTCGTCGATCACAGACTGCCGGCGGACCTCGATGGCGATCGACACGATCCAGCCGGCGGCAAGCGCGAGCGCCACGAGCAACGTGAGGGGCAAGAATCGCCTCATGATTGCGGTATGATTTTAGCGGCTCGGACAGGAGTAAACGGCCGAGCTACGCATCCTCCGGAGCGAGTCCGGCAGGTTCCAGTTTACGACAATGGCCAAAGTCGAAGTCCTCTCGAGCGCCGCCAACCCTTTGTTGAAGGACGTGCGCCGCGCGATCGTGCGAGGCGGGCTCACCTCCGAAGGTTTCTGCATCGCGGAGTCTTTCCATCTTCTGGAGGAGGCACTGCGGAGTGACTGCGCGGTGAGGGCGGTTCTCGCAGCGCAATCGGTTCGCTCCGCGGTCGAGAGCCATGTCCGGCGGCTGGCGGGAGTGCGGGTCCTGGTGCTCGCGGACGCGCTGTTTCGCAATCTGGCGGGCACGGAGTCCACTCAGGGGGTGATGGCGCTGGTGCGGCCGCCCTCCTGGAGCCTGGATCAGTTGTTCCGAGGCCAGTCGCTGGTGGTTGTACTGGACGGGATCCAGGATCCGGGCAACGCGGGGGCAATCCTTCGCGCCGCCGAGGCCTTCGGCGCATCGGGTGTCCTCTGCCTCAAGGGCACCGTGAATCCATACAATGCGAAGGCCGTGCGCGGGTCGGCAGGTTCCGTTTTCCGCATCCCTCTGGTTCACGGCCTCGACGCCGTGCTTGCGCGAGCCGCGCTCGAGCAGCAGAAGATCGACGTTTACGCCGCCTCGCCGTCGGGAAGCCGCAGCCTGGCCGACGTGGATCTGACCCGCAAGTGCGCCGTCATCATCGGCAGCGAGGGCCGCGGCGTCAGCGAGAAGCTCCGCTCGGCCGCCATCGACCTTCGCATCCCCATAAGCCAGGTCGAGTCGCTGAACGCCGCCATGGCCGCCGGCATTCTCCTTTACGAAGCGCGCCGGCAGAGAATGCTCCGCCGATGAGCCTGTTCGACGCCACACCGCTCTCGGAGCCTGCCGTGAGAGGCCGGCCGCTGGCGGACCGGATGCGGCCACGGACACTGGAGGAATTTGTCGGCCAGGAGCACATCCTCGGTCCGGGCAAGCCGCTGCGCGTCATGCTCGAGCGCGGTGAGCTGACTTCGCTGATTCTCTGGGGACCGCCGGGCACCGGCAAGACCACGCTGGCGCTCCTGATCGCGCGGCTGGCGCGCTGCGACTTCGTCCCCTTCAGCGCCGTACTCAGCGGCATCAAGGAAATCAAGGGCGTCATGGCCGAAGCCGAGCGCAACCGGCGCCTGGGGCGGCGGACGGTCCTTTTCATCGACGAGATTCACCGCTTCAACAAAGCGCAGCAGGATGCTTTCCTCCCTTACGTCGAACGCGGCGACGTCATCCTTATCGGCGCCACCACGGAGAACCCGTCGTTCGAAGTGATTTCCGCGCTGCTGTCGCGCGCCAAGGTTTACGCGCTTCGCCCGTTGACACCGGAGGAGATCGTCGATTTGCTCAAGCGCGCGCTCGCGGACTCCGAGCGAGGTCTGGGAGAGACAGGCAAGACGGCGCCTGACGATCTTCTGGAGCAGGTGGCGATCCAGGCTGGCGGGGATGCCAGGGCCGCCTACAACACGCTCGAGCTGGCCGTGGCGGCGTCTCCGGGCCGCGAAATTTCCAGACAAGCTGTTGAGGACGCGATCCAGCGCAAGGTTCTTCTGTACGACAAGAGCGGCGAGGAACACTACAACCTGATCTCGGCGCTCCACAAGTCCGTGCGTTCAAGCGATCCCGACGCGGCGTTGTACTGGCTGGCGCGCATGCTGGAGGCCGGCGAGGACCGGCTTTACATCGCGCGCCGCCTGATTCGCATGGCGATCGAAGACATCGGCCTGGCCGATCCCCGGGCGCTCGAGCAGGCCGTCTCAGCTATGCAGGCCGTTCACTTTCTGGGAATTCCCGAGGGCGACCAAGGGCTGGCGCAGGCAGCCATTTACCTCGCCGTAGCGCCCAAGTCGGATGCCGCCTATCAGGCCCTCAACCGTGCCCGCGAACAGGTCCAGAACACCCTCGCCGAGCCGGTGCCGCTCCACCTGCGCAATCCCGTCACGTCCCACATGAAAGCATGGGGATACGGCGAGGGTTACCAGCACGCCCACGACTTCGACGACGCCCTGACCGGCATGGAGTGTTTCCCGCCCTCTCTGGCCGGCACCCGCTACTACCTGCCCACCGATCGAGGCCTGGAGAAACGCATCGCCGAGCGACTGGAGGAAATCAGGAAGGCTCGCGGCTTGTAGCTCGCGGCCTGTATTCCACGAGCCAGTGACTTCGGCTACTTTCTGGCCGTGACCGTGATCTCGATCCGGAACGGCCCGGCCAGCTTGCTGATGCCCACGGTTGTCCGGGTTGGTCGCGGTTCCCTGAAATACGTGACGTAGACCGAGTTCATGCGCTCAAATAGCGTAATATCAGTGAGATAGACCTGGACCGACACTGCGTTGTCGAAGCTCATTCCGGCTTCCCGAAGCACGAGGCCGATGTTGGCCAGACACTGTTTCACCTCGGCCTCAAACTCCTCGGGTGCCTTGCCGGTCTTGAGGTCGTTGCCGACCATCCCCGAGATGTAGAGGGTGTCGCCAACCAGCAGTCCCGGGCTGAACGGCCTGCCAGCCGGGAATTCCTTTGGTCGCACAAGCGTTCTTTCGACGCCCAACACCGCCTCCGCGCACGGCAGCAGCAGGGCCACAACCGGAATGATGAACTGTGTCTTCCGCATGAAGCGATTCTAGCGTTACCGCGGGCCCGTCGTCGCCTGGCGCCACCGGACTAGGCCTTTGGGTCCATTCCAGCCGCAGCCGAACAAGAATATTTCGCTAAGGACGTAACGGTGGTGGGGTACTGAATCACTACAGAAAATGAACCCATGTGGCTATTGTCGGCATCTCAGGCAAATGCCATAGTGGAAAGGAAACGGTGAAGGACCGAGAGAATTTTCTTATGCTGGGAGCCTTGCAGAGGGCGGTGCCGCTGCCCCGAGGGCCTGCGGACCGCCGGAACACGGACCGGTTCCCCATTGAACGCGAGCTGCGCTACAGGGTCCTTAGCGGCAAGAGTGCGGAGGTAGGGGTCGGCAAGACGGTGAACATCAGCAGCACGGGGGTGCTGTTCGTCAGCCAGACTCCCCTCTCGCCTGGAAAGCGCATCGAAGTGTCCATCAGTTGGCCGGCGCAACTGGACGGCAAGTGCAACTTGAAGCTCGTGACCCGTGGACGGGTGGTGCGCTCGAAAGGCAATCTCATCGCCGTCGAGATCGAGAAATACGAGTTCCGCACCCAAGGCTCCAAGGGCCTTTCAAGCGGCACAGGGGGCTGATCCCGGCTTTCGCCGAGAAGATCATCCCTGTGGGCCACAATATTGACCCCCGATCGGGGAGGCGGGCGTGGGTATCCCACTCCACAGCGGCTTCCAGGGCGGCGAGCCGCAGTTCTGGCTCAGGTGAGGAACTGCCGTGATCACGGCATTCCGGCAGCCTTCGGAACCACCGAGAAGACTCAAGCCGGGAGCAGACTCGTCCACAGCTTCATGCGCTCCGCGACGGTATCGCCCGTCACTCCGAGCACGGCCCCCGAACCTTCCAGGTGCAACACGGCGCGCGTCATGTGGGTCACCCAATCTGAAGTCCTGACGAGTTCGGCCAGTTTTCCGCTGTCTCCACGAATGAGGAAGAAGCCATTCAGGTCTCCGCCGTGGGCGTTGAGAAATACTACATCGAAGGAGTGGATCGTGCCGTTCTGCTGTAACCCGCCGAGGTACTGCACGAACTCCTGGAAGTGTTGGGCGCTGAGTCGTTCTCGGCCTGGGATGGACCGATTCCAGCCGAAGAAGATGACATTCGAACCCATGGGTTTATTCCTTTCTTGTGACTTTGGACCGAGGCCCGGGCGGCCACCCGATCCAGCGGAGAGTATACACCCTGCCATTACAGCCGGCTGGCAATGAGCTTGGCGAGACGGATGGCTTTGTCTTTCTCGCCCGGCATCATTCTCATATCGATCTCGACTCCAACGTCACTTCTGGAGAAGACCAGGTAGGAGGCGAGAGGGGCCAACCAGGCTTCGTCCCCGATCCCGGCCAACTTTTCAAAGCCGCCCGAGCCCGAGCCCAGCAGCTTTCCGGCCAACCGCGTGGCCGTGACTGCCGTTCGTCCCTCGGTCCAATGGACTTTGACCTCAATGAACGTTTCGTCGCTGGCGGACTTCGACTGGCTTCCGGCGGGCGGCTCGAAGTGATAGCGGCAGGTCACTTCGTCGAAGACTTCCCGCAGGTTCGAGGGGACTCCGAGGATCTCGCCAACCTCATTGGGGAGCATGACGGAGCAGGGGTTGTCACGGCTTACCTTCACCGCCGGCGCGGCCTTTCCCGGCGCCTGACTGGCGGACTGCGATTCCTTCGCGCTGTTTCCGCCACCGCAGCCGCCGAGGATCGTCGCTGCGAGCATCCCAGAAGACAGTTTGAAGAGCCAGTGCTTTCTCATCGACAGCCTCCTCTCAAAGTCGTCCAGCTATTGCTACCAGCTACGGCGCCTCGCGCCAGGATGAGGCCGACTATGGCACATCGCGGCATAGCCGTAACGAACCAGGCCGCCGATGAACGCCGATGGACGCCGATTGGATCCGTCGCGGCCGTCGGGAGGCGAGGTCCGCACTCTACTCGCGCGTCAGGAGCCAGGCCGCCACGGGCGCAAGTAGTATCCCGAGCCAGTGTGCCGGGGAAAGCTGCTCATTCAAGAAGAAGCGAGCGCCGAGCACGGTCACGAGCGGATACAGGTAGATCACGGGAACTACCACGGAGGCTTTACCTCCGGCCTCAAAGGCGGCGAAGCTGCTCAAGGTCCCCAATCCGTTCAGTACCCCTCCGACCGCGCCCAGGGCCAACACTTCAGCCGTCACGGGCAGGTCCACCGGCATGACCACGAAGATCACAATTGCCACGGGAATGAACGCAAGACCGAATCCGAGGAAGGAAAGCTGCGCGGAGATGTTGTTGGTGCTCCGCTTTTGTGTGACACCCGTGGCGCCCCAAAAGACGAGTGCAATCAGGGTGAGCAGCAACCAGTGGGTCAAGGACGCCTCATAGACTGAGCAGATAGATCGCCGTCAGCGCCAGCGCGACGCCGGCCCACTGCCGGCGGTTGACCTTCTCCTTCATCGCGACGACGGCGAGCAGGACGGTCACCAGAGGAGAGAGCGAGGTGATCGGCACGACGATGGAGGCCTTGCCTCGAACAAGGGCCATATAGAAGGCAATGTTGCCAAGCCCCCCGAGCAATCCCGTGAGGACGGCAAAGAAGAGCCCGCGTCTTCTGTTGCTGCCGGCGAACCGCCTGCGAGAGCACAACACAAGGGCTGCGGGAAGGAACAAGCCGAGCGTGAACAACACCTGGCCGGTGTAGGGACTCGTCTTGTCAACCAGGAGCTTGGATTCCAGGCCCCAGGCGCCCCAGAAGAGGATTGCCAGGAGGGAGTAAGTCAGCCAGGCCGGCATGAGTCAGATCAGGGCGCCGCCCTCGCCATCCGTGATGGCGCGGTGCAAGCCGCCCCACCGAAGCGAGGCGGCTTGCGTGGAGGGGTTGCCGCGCTACTTCTCAAAAACGATCTCCCACTCGGAGCGCCCGGCAAGGTAGAACCGGGCCACCTTCCCGGCCAGCTTGTCCGTTTCCTTCTTGCTCTTGTCCGTTCCGAGAACCTGTGGGTACCAGCCCTCCCCGAAGAAACCCTTCTTTGGCCCATCCATGATTTTCGCCGGCTCGGTCCAACCTTTCGGGTTGGCCAAGTCCGGATTGAAACTCACATAGATGCCCTCCTGCGGCCAGCCTTCCGAACAGCAGGTCCGGTTGAGCAGAAGAACCCACTTCTCCAGGTACGTGTTCCAATGGATGGAAGGTCCCCAGAAGCTGTCGGCGTCTCGCCGCTTCCAATCCACCTTGGTCGTGAAAATGGGGGACACGTGGCCGCCCAGGCCCGGTTCGCGCCATTCTCCTTTGTGGTATTTCCAGACCTTGCTCACGGGGCTATTCCTGTCGGCGAAGGCCATCCTTGCCAAGGCCACGCCCTGCTCAGCCACCTGGTCGTGGTACGTCGAGATCATGAAGTAGAAATAGCTCCTGCTATTGTCCAGGATGACCGAGAAATCGCCGTTCCCGCCAGCGAAGTAACCATTCTTCGCGTTGCAGTCGATCGGCAGCGGCGCCTCCAGTACGACACCCAGGTCCTCGTAGCTCCGGCCGTTGTTTTTCGACCGGAGCGCGCCAATCTTTGGCGCCGTGAGCGAGTTGCCCGGGCAGAGGCCGGCCGGCTCGTGATGGTACCAGCCGTAAATGGTCCCATCGTCATCCATCCAAGTCGATTCGATCCACCGCGTGTGCAGCTTGTGATGGTCGAAGAACACGGCCTGGGTGCGGCCAAGGTGAAACTGGTCCGGGCCATGGCTCAGCACGGGCAGCCCGGCGGAATTGTGCAGGTACAGGTTGTCGTCCTTCCAGTGAGCGGGGCTGTTGCAGTCCGTCGCGCCCGGGAACCGGACCAGCGAAGCAGGTCGCAGTGTCGCTTTCTGGCAGAACGCGGATCCGGAAGACAGCAGGAACATGACTGTGACAATCAGGATTCGAGGAAGCATGGAACGATTCTCCTTCCGTTCATTTCTCAATGGGAGGTCCCGGCGTCCAGAGGCTGTGGCTGATACCATCACTTACCGGGGCGATTCGGGTGGGAAGGGACGGCCGCGCCCGCGGCTCCGAGGAAGGAACCCATGAACACGCGCAAACTGATTCTATTGCCGCTGGCTGTTGCGGCGGCCATGGAGGCTGGAGACCGGGCGGGTTGGTGGATGGAGGAGCCGGTGCGCCTGATCCAGACCAACCTTCGGGAGACTGACTCGACTCTCGACGCGAGACGGCTGGCGGAGCAAGTGGCGGCGTTCCCGGCCAACGCGATTCTGTTCAACATGGGCGGGATCGTGGCCCATTATCCGACGAAGGTCCCGTATCACTACGCGAGCGCGTATCTGCCGGCGGGGGGCGATCTGTTCGGGGACATGGTGAAAGAGGCGCACGGGCGCGGCATCCGCGTGATCGGGCGGTTTGACCTGAGCAAGACGCAGAAGGCGGCGTACGAGGCGCACCCCGAGTGGTTCTTCCGGCGGGCAAACGGGGAGCCGGCGATCTACAACGGGCTGTACGCGACCTGCATCAACGGCGGTTATTACCGCGAGCACGCCAAGGTGATCCTGGGCGAGGCGCTCGAGAGGTATGAAGTGGACGCGCTGTTCTTCAACATGTTCGGCAACCCGGGCGAAGACTACAGCGGCAATCCGCTGGGGCCGTGCCATTGCGAAAGCTGCCGCAAGCTGTACCGCGCGCGCCATCAGAAGGAGATTCCGGCGGCGTGGGACGAAGAGTACCGGCGGTTCATGGAGGAATCGACGCTCAAGACGGCGGAACTGATCGCGGGACTGATTCACGGCAAGCGGCCGCGGACGGGCTTCTTCACCTACCTGCAACAGCACACCGACGGGATCATGTCGGAGTCGAACACATCGGTGCGGCGGCCGCTGCCGCTTTGGCCGTATTCGGCCAGCGACAACGTGAACCGGGCGCGCAATTCCGAGCGGTCGAAGATGGCGTTCAACCTGTGCATCAGCTTCGTGGACTTTCCGTGGCGGTTCGCGATGGTTCCGCGGGCGGAGATCCGATCGCGGCTGTACCAGAGCATGGCCCACGGCGCCGGGCCGGCGCTGAACATGCATGGACCGCTGGACCAGGAGGACCGCAGCGCGGTGGAGGCGGCTCGGGAAGTGTTCCAGTGGCACAAGCGGCACGAGGATCTGTACACCGGCCAGGAGAGCGCGGCGCGGGTGCTGCTGGTCGGCTCGCGGCGAAATTCCTATCGCGGGTTATTCCGCATATTGACGGAACGGCACGTGCCGTTCGCGGTCGCGGACAACCTGAAGTGGCTTGAGGACGGGCGGAAGTTCGACCTGGTAGTGGCGCCGGACGGCGTTCCGGAGGCGCTCGAGGGATATGTGCGCGGAGGCGGCAGGCTGCTCGCGTGCGGCCCGGCGGCGCCGCCGTTCGTCGTGAGCGGTGTTGTGACGCGCCGCCCGCACACGCAAGGGTACTGGCGCGTGCACGACCACTCGCTGCTGCCGTCGCTCAAGAGCACCAATGTGCTGATGCTCGACGGGGAGTACTCGGAACTTCCGGCAGTTCCAAAGCCCGTGCTGACGCTGATTCCTCCGGCGATGTTCGGACCTCCGGAGAAGGTGTGGGTAAACAAGGTGGAGACGGAGACGCCGGGACTACTGGTGACGGAGTTCGGCACGGGGCGGATGGCGTGGATTCCGTGGGACGTGGGCGGTCTCTACTACAGGCACAGCCTGGAGGCGCACGCCGGGCTGGTGGCGGACCTGGTGGATCACCTGCTGGTTGAGGGACGGCAGTTACTAACGAACGCGCACCCGCTGGTGGAGATCACGGTGATGCGGCAGCGAGGGAGGAGCCGGACGCTGATGCATTTCGTGAATCTCTCAGGACACTCACAGACGGCGTACTTCGAGCCGCTGGAGATGCGGGACATCCGTGTGAGCCTGAAAGGCGCTTATCGCGCGGCGCGCTCGGCGGCGCTGGGCGCGAGCCTTCCGGTGACGGCGGAGGGGGCGTACACAGCGTTCACGCTGCCCGCGCTCGGGGGCTACGACGTCGTTGTGCTGGAGTGAGGATCTCACCACCAAGACACCAAGGGCACCAAGAGGGAATCTGGCGGGAGGCATTCTCACCACCAAGACACTAAGGCACCAAGGGGGATGAAGCGGGGAAAGGTTGCACGGCGTGGAAAGGCAAGGCATCTGGCCTGCTATGATGGGTGACTGTCCGGAGTCTGCTTGAGCAGCGAGACCACCACCGCCCCCGCAGTCCGCAAGTCGTTCCGTTTCTCCAGGCGACAGGCGATCGCGCTGGTGGCGTGCTGTACGATCTTCGGGGCGGCCGGGCAGATGCTGATCAAGACAGGCGCGGGCACTCTGGCCAGCAGCAGCCCGCTGGCCATGGTGACCAATTTCCACCTCATGGTGGGCTACGGTCTGTACGGAATCAGCGCGGCGTTGCTGGTGCTCGCTCTTCGCGACGGCGAGCTGTCCATTCTCTATCCCGTGATCTCTCTCACCTACGTGTGGGTGACGTTCCTCTCGCTTCTGATCTTCAAAGAGACGCTGAATCCATTCAAGGTCTTGGGGGTCAGTCTGATCGTGTTCGGCGTCGCCATTCTTGGCAGGAACGGGAAGGGGCCCGCATGAGGACGCCGGTTTCCTCCATGGCGCTGGTGTTCCTGGCGTCCTTTATCGGCTCGTTCGGCGCGGTGTTTCTGAAGGGGGGCGCCGGCCGGCTTCACCGGGACATCAAGACGCTGGTTCTGAACTGGCGGCTGGCGCTCGGCGTGGCCTTCTTTCTGCTGTCTTCCTTCTTCTTCGTTCTCGGTGTTCGCAAAGGAGAGTTGAGCATTCTGTACCCGATGGTGTCGCTCGGCTACATCTGGACGCTGCTCTGGTCGCGCCTCTTCTTTGGGGAGCCGTTCACGCGCAACAAGTTCGTCGGCATCGGGCTGATCCTGGTGGGGATCGCGCTGCTCAACCTAGGGAACCGGTAGTCGAGTTCACACCTGAGCCGGGACGACGAAGGGTTCCCGGTAGTCGCGGGTCACGAGCTTGTTGGCTTCGGTGTCGTCCGGGAACGTCTCCGTCTCCGGGTCGAAGGCCAGTTTGCGTCCGGTCTGGTAGCTGATGTTCGCCATGTGGCAGAGCGCGGCCGAGAGATGGCCTTCGAGGATGTCGGCATTCAGATCGGCGGGGTTGCGGCTGGCGACCGCCTTCAGGAAGTTTCCGACGTGGGGCGCGGTGTCCCAGCTTTCCGGCTCCTCGTGTTCCGCCTGCCGGACCAGCTCGCGATTCTCCCCGAGGTACACCTGGAAACCCTTGTAGTCCACCGTCAGGTAGCCGTCGCTGCCGAAGAAGATGTTGCCGATGTAATTCTGGCCGTCGTAGCTGATGCTGCTCTCGCCGCCGGTCAGCAAACCGCGCACCTCGAAAACGATCTGGCAGTCGTCGTAATCGAAGGCGGCCAGTTGGGTGTTCGGCGTCTCCTGGTCGTCGTTGTAGACAAATTTGCCGCCGCTCGAGTGCACCCGCTTCGGAAGCGTCTGCTTGCCGAGGCCCCAGCGTGCGATGTCCATTTCGTGGACTCCCTGGTTGCCGATGTCGCCGTTGCCGGTGTCCCAGAACCAGTGCCAGTTGTAATGGAACCGGTTCGGGTTGAATGGCCGCAGCGGTGCCGGGCCGAGCCACGCGTTGAAGTCCACGCCGGGCGGCACCGGGCCGTCGGGTTGCTTTCCGATGGACTTCCGCCGCTTGAAGCAGATGCCGCGAGCCATGTAAACCTTACCGATCACGCCCTGCCGCAGCAGTTCGATCGCGCGGCGCTTGTGGGCGATGCTGCGGCTCTGCATCCCCACTTGGACGATGCGCTTGTATTTCCGCGCCGCCTCCACCGCGCGGCGGCCTTCCCAGATGTTATGGCTCGCCGGCTTCTCCAGGTAGACGTCTTTACCTGCCTGGCAGGCCCAGACTGCTTGCAGGGCGTGCCAGTGATTACAGGTGGCCACGGTGACCGCGTCGATCTCCTTGTCATCGAGCATCTGGCGGAAGTCACGGTAGGTTTTTGGTTTCGCGCCGGTGAGCTTCTCGACCAGGGCGACGGCGCGCTCGACCTGGGCACTGTCGACGTCGCAGACAGCGGCGATGCGCGCCTCGCGGAACTTAGCGAATTGCGAGATGTGATCGCGGCCGCGGCCGCGAAGGCCGGTGATGCTTACATTGATGCGGTCATTGGCGCCGAGCGCCGGCAAAGCGATGCTGGCGCCCATGAGAAACCTGCGGCGGTTGAATGGTTGCATGGGGTTCGGTCCTCGGGGAGGAGGGGCCGCGCGCGCGGGCGGCCGCCGAGTCTTCCTCGGGGACCGGTGGCGGGGCCGGCTTCCTGACCCGCCCGTCCAGGCGCGCCACGATCATCTCCTCTTTCAGTTTCTTGAACTTCGGCGTACCGGGCGCGACGCCTTTGGCCGCCACCTGCTTGTCGGTGATCTCCTGGGAGGCGGGCAGGTACTTCTGGAAGTAGTTACGGATCCGATCCTGCACAATCCGGTGCGCGGATTTCATATGCAGGAAGAGCAGTTCCTCGCCTTGGGCCCTCGCGCAGCCCTGGTAGACCATCGACGGCTTCTGCAATCTGGCCGACTTCAGCTCGCGCTCGATGGGGCGGCAGCGAGCCTCAAGCTTCTGCCAGAGGTCCACTTCCGACTTGTGCATCGAGGTGGCCTTGATGAGGTCGGCCTTCTCCTTCGGCGTCAGCTTCTCGGTCAACAGGTAAAGGAACAGCGCAAGGTTATTCACCCGGAACTCGATGCCGAAGGGAAGGAGTTGCCTCGCCTTCTGTAGCCGGGAAAGACCCGCCAGATTCAGCTTCGGACCCGCCAGAGCCGGGGAGAACAGGGGGAGCAGCTTTTCCTGCTCGAGCGCCTGGAGAATTTCGGACGGATTGGACTCGTCGGCGATGTGGTCGAGTTCCTCGAACAGGCGCCGGGCGGGGATGTGCCGCTCGACATTCTCCATCCGGGCATTCTCGTACTGTTGTTTCGTTTTCTCCTCCAGCTGGCACCCCATGCGCGTCTTGAACCGGACCATCCGCAAGATCCGGCTGGGATCGTCGAAGAAGACGTAGCTGTGGACGGCGCGGACTTCCTTGCGTTCCAGGTCGGCAAGGCCGTTGTTGGGATCGAGCAGAAGCCCCAGCGATGCCTTATTCAGCGAGAGCGCCAGCGCGTTGAAAGTGAAGTCCCGGCAGCGAAGGTCCTCGTGGATGGTCGCGGGGGTGACATGCGGCTTGCCGCCGATCTTCGGGTAGCGCTCAATTCGGGCCATGGAGATACTTGCGGTGACCGCTCCGGGCAACAGCAACTCGGCGGACCTGACGCTCTCATCGAAGAGAAGAGTCTTTGCCCCGGTCTTCTGCGCGACTTCCTTGGCCAGTTTCAGCGCGTTGCCCTCGACGGTGAAATCGAGGTCGCGGATGGGGTAGCCGCCGAGCATGTCTCGCACGGCGCCTCCGGTGAGGAACAGGTTTACGTTGGCCTGCGCCGCCGCAGCCTGCACCTCCGCCACCGCACGGCTCTGGGCCGTGCTCAAGTGGTTCTCCAGCATGAACATGTAGTCGCTCATCGCTGTTGCTCCGGAAATCCTGGTGATTTCCGACAACCCATGGCGTTCTCAGGCCCTGGGGTGATGCTCATCCACTGTCTTGCGCAATCTTGACCGGAGGACATGGGTGTAGATCTGAGTCGTCGAAATGTCGGCGTGTCCGAGCATTGTTTGGACGCTGCGCAGGTCGGCGCCCCCCTCGAGCAGGTGGGTGGCGAAACT
>CAYZJD010000061.1:0-16344 GCA_964478455.1 uncultured Solibacteraceae bacterium
GGCTGGTGTACTCGCAGTTACAGACGTCGGTGATCACAACCAGATCAGCGACTTCCCGCTTGATGGCCCGCACGGCTCGCTGCACGATGCCGTCATCGGCGTAGGCGCCCGAGGCCATCTCATCCTTGGTCTCCGGGATGCCGAACAGGATGATCCCGCCGATGCCGAGCGAACGCACTTCCCTGCATTCCTTGACGATCTCGTCCACCGACATCTGGTAGTTGCCCGGCATCGCGCCGATCTCGCGGCGGACCCCTTCACCGGGGCAGACGAACAACGGATAGATGAACTGTGACGGTTCCAGATGCGTCTCGCGGACCAGCCGTCGCAAGGGCTCGGTGGCCCGGAGCCGCCTCATGCGATGGGTTGGGAATGCCATAAGACCCAAGGATGGCACAAAGCGGCGGGCCGCGCCCGGAGGCGGCGGCCGTGAAGAAAGATCTGGCATTCCCTGCGCCGCCACATCATAATTGTCTGGCTGCCAAACATGACGGGCGGTTCTGATTGTTGGCGAGGAGGAACAATGCTCAAAGAGTTCAGAGAGTTCGCGATGAAAGGGAGCATGCTCGACCTGGCCGTCGGGCTGATCATCGGCGCGGCCTTCGGCAAGATCGTCACGTCGCTGGTCGGAGATATCCTCACTCCGGTCCTCGGTCTGCTCCTCGGCAAGGTGGATTTCTCCAACCTGTTCGTGAGCCTGTCTGGCCAGCAATACGCAACGCTGGCAACCGCCAAGCAGGCGGGTGCGGCCACGCTCAACTACGGGATCTTTCTGCAAGCGATCTTCGATTTCATCATTGTGGCGTTCGCGCTGTTCCTGGTGATCAAGCAGGTCAACCGGCTGAAGCGCGCGCCCGCGCCGGCGCCGCCCGACAGCAAGACGTGCCCGTTCTGCGTGACGAGCATCCCGATCAAGGCGACCCGCTGCCCGCAGTGCACCTCGCAGCTTGCCTGAGCGGGCGCAGGGGCGCGGGTGGAGCGCGCAGTCTTGCGCGCCACGCCGGCATTGCGGGCCTGGCGGCCCACTCCACCGTGGAGGCTCTGCATTCGGAAATATAGGATGAAAAACTCCAGACGCGGCGTGACATAATTGGTCGGTGTCCAAGGACAGAGCGTCCGGAACCACCGTAGGCCGGCGCTATTTCGTTCGCGGCTTGGTTCAAGGTGTGGGCTACCGTTATTTCGTCGAGCACCATGCGCACGAACTCGGCCTTACCGGCTACGCCCGCAACCTCGACGATGGCCGGGTCGAAGTCTACGTCGTGGGCCGTCCCGACCAACTCGCCGAACTGGCCGGCATGCTGCGGAAAGGGCCGCGCTGGGCCGAGGTCCGAAGCGTCGAGGAGCAGGAAGCCCCGGTGCTAAAATACTGGGGTTTCCGCATCGAATGACTTCATGGAACATCTGAAGAAACTGATCCGCGAGGTGCCGGACTGGCCCAAGCCGGGCATTCTTTTTTACGACATCACCACTCTTCTCAAGGACGCCACCGGCCTGAAGGCCGTCATTGATGCCTTCCGGGCGAAGTATCAGAACGCCGGCGTAGACCTCGTGCTTGGCATCGAGGCCCGCGGCTTTATCTTCGCCCCCGCCTTGGCCTATACGCTGGGTGTCGGCTTTGTCCCGGTCCGCAAGCCGAAGAAGCTGCCGGCGGAAACGGTCCGCGAGGAGTACCAGCTCGAATACGGAACCGACAGCGTCGAGATCCACGAGGACGCCATCCGGCCCGGACAGAAAGTGCTCCTGGTGGATGACCTGCTCGCCACCGGAGGCACCGCGGCTGCCGTCACGCGGCTGATTGAGAAGCTTGGCGGGGTGGTTGCCGGCGTCGGCTTCGTGGTCGAACTCGATTTCCTGCACGGCCGCGACAAGCTGGCCGGTTACGACGTCTACTCGCTGTTGCATTACGACAAATGACCGGCCCGCCGCGCCGCGCACGCGTTCGCGCGTTTGCCAAGCTCAACCTTGGATTGAAGGTGCTCGGCAAGCGCCCCGACGGCTATCACGAGCTGCGAACCGTCCTTCAGACCATCGACCTCGCCGACACCATCGAGCTCGACTTCACGCCCGCTCGCTCCACGACCATCAACCTCACGTCGGTTCCCGAGATCCGGGACAACCTCGTGGCGCGCGCCGCCGGCCTCGTTTTGGACGCGACTCGCTCCAGCGGAAGGCTGGCCATGCGCCTCACCAAGCGCATCCCAATGGGGGCCGGCCTTGGCGGCGGGTCCAGCGACGCCGCCGCGGTCCTGCTGGCGCTGCCGGTCCTGACTGGCAAACGCCTCCCGGCCGCCGAGCAGCTTCGCCTGGCCGCGTCGCTTGGCAGTGACGTGCCCTTCTTCTTGCTCGGCGGGACCGCGGTCGGGCTCGGCCGCGGCGAAGAACTCTACCCCCTTCCCGATGCCGCGCCATTCCACGGAGTGCTGGTCGCGCCCGGGATTCACGTTTCGACCGCGCAGGCGTACGCCGCGCTCGGCCGCGAATTGACTTTGCTTCCGCCGCCAGATATCCTAAGTGTTTTCCAGTCTTGTGTTTGGGCTTCAGGACTGGGTACGCCGTCCCGCGCGTGGCCGGCGCCGGTGGAAAACGACTTCGAAGAGGCCGTTTTCCGGCAGCACCCTCGGCTGAGGTCGATCAAAAGGAAGCTGAAGCAGATGGGAGCGGAGCCGGCCTTGCTGACCGGCAGTGGCTCCGCGCTGTTCGGAGTGTTCGGTTCCCCCGTCCGGTCCAAAGGAGCCCTTCGATTGTTTGAGGAGGAGCAGGTATTCACGATTGCGTCCGTAAGCCGGGCGCGCTACCGGGCGTCTTGGTGGCGCAACCTCCGGGCGCACATTGACGAACGAACATGGCCGCCTCAAAGCCGGTACTCGCGATGAGTTTCGATCGTTTGAAGGTTTTCTCTGGCAACGCCAACCGTCCGCTGGCGGAGGAAATCTGCGCCTGTCTCGGAGGCCGGCTCGGCGAAGCGCTCGTGAAGTCGTTCTCCGACGGCGAAATCTACGTGCAGATCCGGGAGAACGTCCGCGGCGCTGACGTCTTCGTGGTACAGCCCACGTGCACTCCCGTCGAGCGGCACCTGTTCGAGCTGCTGCTGATGATCGATGCGCTGAAGCGCGCCTCGGCCGACCGGATCACGGCGGTGCTCCCCTACTATGGTTACGCCCGCCAGGACCGCAAGGACAAGCCGCGGGTGCCGATTTCGGCCAAGCTCGTCGCCAGCCTGCTGGAGCGCGCCGGCGCCGACCGGATTCTTGCCCTGGACTTGCATGCGGCCCAGATCCAAGGGTTTTTTGACATCCCGGTCGATCATCTTTTCGCCGCCCCGGTGATGATCGAAGACTTCGGCTCGGCCGAGCGCGAGAACCTGACGGTCGTCTCGCCGGATGCCGGCGGAGTGGAGCGGGCGCGGGCGTTCGCCAAGCGGCTGAAGGCGCCGCTGGCCATCATCGATAAGCGCCGGGAAGAAGTGAACGTGGCCGAGGTGATGCACATCATCGGCCGGGTCCGAAACCGGCGCTGCCTGATCGTGGACGACCTGATTGACACCGCCGGCACGCTGGTCAACGCCGCTGCCGCGCTGTTGAAACAGGGGGCGGCCAGCGTCGCCGCCTGCGCCGCCCACGCCGTCTTGTCAGGGCCGGCGGTCGAGCGCATCGAGGGTTCCGGCCTGAAGGAGGTCATCTTCACCAACTCCATCCCTTTGCGGGAGGAGGCCCGCCGGTGTTCGAAGATCCGCGTGCTGTCCGTTGCGCCGTTGCTTGCCCGGGCTGTTCAGTCCATTCACGAGGAGACCTCGGTCAGCACGTTGTTTGTATGAGAGTTACAGCCGGGCGCCGCAGCCCACGTCCATCGGACCTGCGTCCCGGCAAAAGGAGTCTGAGATGAGGAAAGACATCACGGTGACCGCCGAAGTACGCGCGACGCGCGGCAAGAGCGAGGCCCGCCGCCTGCGGGGGCGCGGCCTTGTTCCCGTCGTCCTGTATGGCTCCGGCAAGGATACGGTGGTTCTGTCGGCCAGTCCGAAGGAGATTGTTCGGATTCTGGAATCCAAGACCGGCCATAACACGATCTTCAACCTCGACGTCCAGGCGGGCGAGACGACGCCGGCCATGATCGTCGATTGGCAGTTCGATCCGGTCAAGGACACGCTGCTGCACGCCGACTTGAAGCGGATCGACCTCAGCAAACGGCTGCGGGTCATGATCCCCGTGCACATGCACGGCGACCCAAAGGGCGTCAAACAGCAGGGCGGCCTGCTCGAAATCGTCACCCGCGAGATCGAGATCGAATGCCTTCCGGACGACATCCCCGAGCACCTGACCTTGGAGGTAACCGACCTGATGATCGGCCAGACCAAGCGCGCCTCCGATGTTCCCCTCGTCGGTTCGATGAAGTTGTTAAGCCCGCCGGACGCTGTCGTTGCTCACGTTATCGCGCTGCGCGTCCACGAGGCCGAAGCGGCGCCCGCCGCCGAGGCTGCCCCAGCCGCCGCGCCGGCTGAGCCCGAGGTGATCAAGAAGGGCAAGAAGGAAGAAGAGGGCGCCAGCGAGGAGAAGAAAAAGTAGATGGCTGGTTGGCTGTGGCCGGTGGTTGTTGGAGGGTGACCGCCTATGCCGGCGGCATCCGAGCCGCAGCCTTCCCCGCGCCTCGTGGTGGGATTGGGAAATCCCGGGCGAGAGTACCAGGACACGCCGCACAACCTGGGCTTCCTGGTCGTTGACCGGCTGGCGGACAGGTATGGCATCCGCCTCAGGCGGAAAGAATGCATGGCGCTGGTGGGCGCCGGCCGGATCGAGGGTATTCCGGTTCTGCTGGCCAAGCCGCAAACGTATATGAACCTCAGCGGCCATTCGGTGAAGGCTCTGGTTGAGAAGCACGAAGTGCCGGTCGAGAACCTCGTCCTCATTTACGACGACCTCGACCTTCCGTGGACGGCCCTGCGCATCCGGGCCAGCGGTTCGGCCGGCGGCCACCACGGCGTCGAGTCCGTGAGCCGGTCGATCGGCTCGACGGGCTTCCCGCGCGTGCGGCTCGGGATCGCCGGCTTCAAGGTCGGCGACGGGGCGGCCTACGTGCTCGCGGCCTTTCGCCGCGCGCAGAAGAAGGATCTGGACGAGCTGTTGGACTACGCGGTCCAGGCAGTCTCGTCCTTGATTTCCGAGGGCGTCGCAAAGTCCATGACGAGATTCAATCGTCGCGCCCGAGGTGAACAGACAGAGGAAGAATGAGAATCTATGAAGAGTTGTTTATTGTCAGGCCCAACGCCGCCGAGGAGGAGGTCGACCAGTACGTCGAGCAGATCAGCCAGGTCGTCTCCGGCTCGGGCGGCGCAGTGGACAAGATCGAAAAATGGGGCGTCCGGAAGCTCGCCTACAGCGTGGCTAAGTACGAGGAGGGCTACTATGTCCTGATTCAGTTCCGGTCGGCTCCGCCGGCGGTTCGCGAAATCGAGCGCCGTATGCGCGTTTCCGACCTCGTGTTGAAGTTTCTCACCGTGCGCATCGACGAGCGGTTGAAGCGCATCGAGAAGCGCAGGAAACGGAGGGAGCTGCGCGCCGCCCGCAAGCCGGCCGCCGCCCCCATGCCGCAGGCGCCGGCCGCCGAGGAGATCATGGCCCGGTCCGCCGGGGAGGGAAAGGAGTAAAACGTCATGGCCGAACCCAGAGGAAGACCCATCGCCGCGTCCCAGCGGCCAACGGGAACCGACAAGGCGATCGCCGGTTCCAAGAAGCAGTACTTCCGCCGGAAAAAGGTCTGCCGCTTCTGCGTCGATAAAATCGACGATGTCAACTACAAGGACGTCAAGCTGCTTTCCGCGTTCATTTCCGAGCGCGGCAAGATCGTTCCGCGGCGCCTGTCCGGTGTGTGCACGCCGCACCAGCGGAGATTGAGCGAGGCCATCAAGCAGGCGCGCAATATCGCCCTGCTGCCGTTCGCGTCCCCGGTTTAGATCCTGTGGGGACTGACAAGACGGAGTCTTATCCTACGTGGGGTAAGTCTCCTGACTTGCCTCAGCAGGCGTCTCTCCCGGGATCAGGAGATTGCTGACCATGGAAATCATACTCAGAGAAGACATCGATAAGCTCGGGCATCGCGGCCAGATCGTGAAAGTCTCCGACGGCTATGCCCGCAATTACCTTCTGCCGCGGCGCCTGGCCGTGGCGGCCACCGAGGCCAACAAGAAGATCATCGAGCAGGAGCGCCTGGCGCACGTCCGCCGCGAGGCCAAGGAGCAGGGAGATGCGATGGACCTCGGCAGGCTGCTGGGCGGCGTCTCCGTGACCATCAAGCAGAAAGCCGGCGAGCAGGATCAGCTTTTCGGTTCCGTCACCGCCAAGGACATTGCCGAAGCTCTCGAGCAGCAGGGATTCACGATTGACCGTCGCAAGATCCATCTCGATGACCCCATCAAGCAACTGGGAGAGTACAAGGTCCCCCTCCGGCTCCACCGGGAAGTGATTGTCGAGATCGGCGTGAGCGTCGTCAAGGAGGAATAGCCCAGGAGCGGCTCTAGCTGCCCCCGCCTTCCTGCTTGCGGCAGGCGCGCTCCGGACGGCGCCACACGAGGGAGGCCCCCGTGTTCCTCAGAAGACCCGGCCGCCCGCATGGCCGGGAGCAGTGTTGCCTGGGGCCGCTGTTCCTGATAGGTTAAGACCTTCGTCATGTCTTTCTTCGACCTGACCGGCCAGACCGCCATTGTCACGGGCGCGGCCACCGGGATCGGGGAGGCCATCGCCCACCGGCTGGCCCGTGCCGGCGCGGTTGTCGCCGTCGCCGACATGGACACGGAGGGGGCGGCGCGGGTCGCGGAGTCCGTTGCCGTCTCCGGCTCGGTTGCCTTTCCGATCCAGGTGGACATCACCGACAGTGCTTCCGTTCAGCGCGCGGTCGGCCAGGTGCTCGCGCGGACCGGTCGCATCGATGTGCTCGTGAACAATGCGGGCATCGCCGGACGCGCGGCGCCGCTGTGGGAGCAGACCGAAGAGGACTGGCGCGCGATCATCGCCGTCAACCTGACCGGCGTGTTCCATTTCTGCCGCGCCGTCATCGGTCACATGCGGGAGCGCCGCTACGGGCGCATCGTGAACGTCGCCTCCATCGCCGGCAAGGAAGGAAATCCGAACATGACGGGCTACTCCGCGACCAAGGCGGGCGTCATCGGTTTCACCAAGTCGCTGGCCAAGGAGGTTGCCACTGAGGGGATCTGCGTCAACTCGGTCGCGCCCGCCGTCGTTCGAACCAGGATCCTCGATCAACTCACGCCCGCACAGATCGATTACATGACCCAGCGGATTCCGATGCGCCGTACCGGCACGCCGGAGGAGATTGCCGCGGTGGTCCATTTCCTGGCCAGCCCCGACTGCTCCTTCGTGACCGGCCAGTGTTACGACGCCAGCGGCGGCCGCGCCACTTACTAACGTGCTTCTCCACGCGGATCAATACGACTCGGCGCCCGTAGCCGAGTTGCTGAAGGCCGCCGCCTGCGGCTCCATCGGCATCGACCATCGCTTTCTGCGGGCCATCCTGGACCGTCTCGACCAGGCCGCCGCCGACCTTGCCCTGTTCGGTGTCGAACAGCCGGAGACCGATCCGGTCCAGCTTGAAGAGGACCTGATCGCCGTCTTCCGCTACCGGCCCCGCGTCGAGGCGGTTCCGTTCCTGATCGAATGCCTCCGCCGCGAACCGCTGGATATCCGCGACGACGTTCTCGACGCCTTCTTGCGCCTTGGAGAAGCCGCGCTCGAACCGCTGTTCGACCTCCACCGCGAGCTGGGGCCTGACGAGGGGACCGAGGTCGCCTTCCTGCTCGCGTCGCTCGGCGTCCGCGACCAGCGCATCCTGGAACTGCTCCTCGCCCGCCTGGAGCACGATCCCGCCGAAGCCGCCATGTGCCTGGGCGCTTATGGCGACGCCGCCGCCAAACCAGAGCTCGAGCGGCTGCTCGAGCAGCTTGATGCCGTGGACGATCATGCGGCGTGGGTGCAAAGGGAAGTCCGCGATGCCATCAGCCGCTTGGAGAATCCCGAGCCGGCCGCGGAGCTGGAGCCGTACGACATCTTTGGGGACTACCCGGAAACCGCCATGCCGCGGTTCGACCTTCTGTCCGAGGACGATCGCCTGGCGCTTCTGGCGAGCCCGCTGGCTGAGTACCGCGAGCACGCCGCCGCCAGTCTCCGCAACTCCGGGCTTTCCGCCGAGGCCAAGGCCAGGCTGTTCGAAACCGCGCGCACTGATCCGGAGCCGCCCGTCCGCGCGGCCTGTTGGGAGTCGCTGGCGAACGCGGTCGTCGAGCCGGAAATCCGCGAAGCGATGGCCGCACGCCTGCGGGACACGAGCGCTCCTCTGGCCGAGCGCGCCGGGGCGCTGGTTGCCTTGGCTGCTTGCGCCTCCGAGCCTCTAGTCCGCCGCTGGATTTTGGAGTTCTATGACTTGCCCGCCACTCGCGCCAAGGCGGTGGAAGCGATGTGGCGTTCGCTCGACCGCGATTTCGGCCCTCTGGTGGCCGCCGCGCTCGATGACCCGGATGCCGACGTGCGGCGCCAGGCTATCCTCGGCGTCGGATACCTCTCTCTCGGCGCGCATGCCGGTCGCCTTCGAAAGCTCTTCGATGACGACGAATATCGCACCGAGGCGCTCCAGGCCTACGCGCTCGCCTCGCCGGGCGAGACCTCGCGGTACCGCATGCGGCAGTTGTTCAACAAGATTGACGAACTCGCGGGAGGCCTTTCCGACCTGGAAGCGCATTTGGTTCAGGACGCGTTGAACCTGCGCCTGGATGCCGCCGAACTCGGACCGATCTCTATTGTGGGCGGCGAGGCGGAGGAGCCGGTTGAACCACCGCCTGCGCCCAAGCCGCGCCGCAACGATCCCTGCCCCTGCGGCAGCGGCAAGAAATACAAGAAGTGCTGCGGCGCGTGAGCGTGAGACCCTTGGCGCCAAACGTGCCAAGCAGTGCTATGCTGCCCGTGTGAGGCGAGCCACCGTCGGCCTCTCTGCGGAACTTGAGGAGGCTGTCAGCGGCTATGCGCGCAGGCAAGAGGTCCGGCCGTCGCTCGCCGCGGTCGTCCAAGCCGCCTTGCACGAATACCTCTCCCGCCGCGGCTTCATGCCTCCGGCCACCCCGCTGCGGATCACTCGCGCGAAAAAAGGCAGCGGCAAACGAGACGTCAGCCTCAGGCATGACGATTACTTCGCCCGCCCATGAGCCGGCCGACTACCAGGCTGCCACTGCACTCCTGGCCGCCTTCCCCGACAAACCTCTGACACTCTTTGATGCGGTAGCTGTAACGGCCAGCAGGCGGTTGCAGTGTCCTGTGTGGAGCTTCGACCGGCACTTCGACTTCCTGCCTGTCGACCGCTGGAAGTGATCTGCGCCTCCGCGCCCGTTCCGGCGCGGTGCCTACTGCTTGCCCCGCACCATCGGCACGAACCGCACCGGGATCCCCGCGCGCCGGTGCAGCTTGCCGTCGGCGCCCTTTTCGAGCGTGATCAGCTCCTGGTCCCACACGCTCCCGCCCACCGGCGCCACCAGCTTGCCGCCGGGTCTTAACTGGTCCACCAGCGGCTTGGGAACCTCGGGCGGCGCTGCGGTGAGAAGGATGCGGTCGAACGGGGCCTGCTCCGGCCAGCCCAGGTACCCGTCGCCGTGCTTCACGGTCACGTTGGCGTACCCAAGCGACTTGAGCCTCTCGGCCGCCTCGCGCGCCAGTTCCGGCACGATCTCCATCGTGTAGACGTGCCGCACCAGAGGCGCCAGCACCGCCGCCTGATAGCCCGAGCCGGTCCCGATCTCGAGAACCTTGTGCGTCTTCTGCGGGTCGAGCATTTCGGTCATCAGCGCCACGATGTACGGTTGCGAGATCGTCTGCCCGTAGCCGATCGGCAGCGGGTGGTCGGCGTAGGCCATGGCGCGCACTGCCGCCGGCACGAACAGGTGCCGCGGCGTTTCCCGCATCGCTTTCAGCACGTCCGCCCGGCGGATGTCGCGCGCCCCGATGTCCTCGCGTACCATCCGCTCGCGCTGGGCTTTGTAAACGTCCTCGCCGCAGGAGACGAGCGCCCAGGACAGAGCCACGGCCAACAGCCTTGCTGCCATCGCAATCCGCCCCGGATCATAGCACAGCGCGCCCGCTCCTTCGCGGTGGCTTACAATGGCCACGTGATCGATAAACAGCCGGTCCTGTCCGGTGTGAGCGCGGAGAGGCCCGTCGTTCTTCTGCGCCAGCTTGGCATTGTCAGCGCTACTGCGCTGGTCGTCTCGAACATGGTGGGCACCGGCATCTTCACCACCAGCGGCTTCCTCGCCGGCGACCTCGGCGCGCCTTCACTGGTCATCGTCATCTGGCTGATCGGCGCCGTCTTCGCCCTCACCGGAGCCTTCTGCTACTCCGAACTCGGCATCAACCTCCCCAGCTCCGGCGGCGAATATGTGTACCTCACGCGCGCCTACGGCCCCACCTGGGGCTTCATGAGCGGCTGGGCTTCGTTCTTCGCCGGCTTCTCCGCCCCGATCGCCGCCGCCGCGCTCGCCTTCTCCGACTATGTGGGCTACTTCTTCCCCGCGCTGAAGCAGGAGAACGCCCAGTACGCCATCGGCGCCGGAACCTGGACCCTCAAGCTTGGCGGAGCCCAACTGGCCGCTTCCGCCCTCGTCGCCGCGTTCACGATCCTCAACTGCTTCGGCGTGCGGCGCGTCGCCCGCATCCAGAACGTGCTCACCTTGTCCAAGATCCTCGTGCTGCTGGCCTTTATCGGTTTCGGCTTCCTGATCGGCGCCGGTAACTGGGAGCACTTTTCGATGCCGACGGAACGCACCTCGGCCACGCCCCTGGTGGCGCAGTTCGCCATCAGCCTGTTCTGGATCTACGTGGCTTACAGCGGCTGGAACGCCGCCACCTATGTCGCCGAGGAACTGAAGACGCCGGAGCGGACCCTGCCGGTCGCGCTCGCCTTTGGCACCGCTCTGGTTGCCACGCTTTACGTGGGACTCAACTTCCTCTTTATTTACGCCTCGCCGCTCGAATCGATGAAGGGCGTCATCGCTATCGGCGCGCTTGCCTCTTCGCGCCTTTTTGGCGCCGGCATCGCCGGCATCTTCAGCGCGCTGATGGCTCTATCGCTGGTGTCGACGGTCAACGCCATGGTCACGATAGGCCCCCGGGTCTACTATGCGATGGCCAAAAACAGCGCCTTCCTGCCGATTGCCGCCAAGGTGGACCCGCGCTGGCACACGCCCGTCCCGGCCATCCTCTGTCAGGGCCTCTGCGCCATGCTGATGACGCTCACTCCGTTCCCGCAGCTCGTCGTTTACATTGGCTTCACCCTCAATTTCTTCGCCGTGCTTTCGGTGGCCTCGCTCTTTCTTTTCCGCCGCCGGCCGGAATGGCAGAAGCTCCGCGTCGTCAGCGTTGCCTGGCCGCTGCTGCCCGTCCTGTTCGTCCTGGTCGGCGCGTGGATGACCGTGTACGGCACGCTGCTCCAGCCCAAGGTCTCCATTGCTGCCGCGCTGACGATTGCGCTTGGCGCGGCCATCTACCACTTCCGCCTCAAAGCCGCCCGGTGACAGACCGGTGACAGGCTACGCAAACCCTCACTCGGGACCTCACCCGGCGTCATCCGCCGGCTTTCGTGAGTTTCTTAGTCCCATTTCGCGAATTTGAAGTAAAATACAGGTAATTTTCTGTTGCGCGGCCCGCCGCGCTGGGTAGGGGACGGAGGAGTTTATGTTCATTTCGCGTCCCATCTGTCGCGCTCTCGTGCTTGCCGGGGCTGTTCTGCTGGCCGCTCCGGCCGCTTACTCGCAGGGCTTCTCCGGAACCATCACCGGTCTTGTGCTTGACCCCCATGCCGCGGCGGTCGTTGGCGCCCGTGTCGTCGCGCGCAATGTCTCCACCGGCGCGGAATCGGCCACACGGTCCGGCGAGGATGGCTTCTACCGCTTGATCAACCTCCCGCCCGGCGGCTACATCGTCGAAGTGGAAGTCACCGGTTTCCGCAAAGCCGCGAGTCTGGCCCAGCGCGTCAGTGTCGGCGACGTGCTGCGCCTGGACTTCTCCCTCGAACTCGGCCCGGTCAGCGAATCTGTCACCGTCGAGGCCGCAGCCCTCGAGGTGAATACCGAGGACGCGCAACTGGGAAAGGTCGTGCGCGATCCCTTCGGCCTGCCGGTGCTCTCCGGCGCCAATGGCCGCAACCCGCTCTCCCTGGCCGCTACCCAGCCCGGCGTCGTCTTCGCCGGCCAGCTTTCTTCCCAGGAGGGTGGCCGCTTCTCGGCCAGCGGCCAGCGCGCCCAGTCCAACAACTACATGTTCGACGGCGCCGACTCCAATGACCTCGCTGCCAGCACCCCGGATTCCGTACACCTGGTCTCCCCCTATGCCCTCCAGGAGTTCCGCATCCTCACCGGCGCCATGAAAGCCGAATACGGGCGAAATACCGGCGCGGTGGTGCAGGTGACCACCCGCGCCGGCGGCAACAGCTTCCACGGCGGCGCGTCGGAGACCTTCCGCAACACGCTTCTGAACGCCGTCCCGTTCTTTCCGAAGTCCGTCCCTGGCGGCGGCGCGGAAACCTATGCTAACGGCCTGCCGCGGAAGCCGCAGTGGAACAGCAACGATTTCGATGTCAACCTCGGCGGCCCGGTCGCGCGCGAGCGCACATTTTTCTTTCTCTCCTATCTCGGCTTCCGGCGCCGGCAGGGCGAAGCCCGCGCCGCCGTCGTCCCGGATGACGCCCAGCGCGCCGCCATCGAGGCGTCCGGCACACCGTATGCGAAGGCCATTCTCGCTCTCGTACCCCGAGCCTCGGAAGGGAACACGCTCTTCAGCTCGCCTTCCAACTCGCGAAATCGTGACCAGGGCCTGGCCCGCTTCGACCACGCCTTCTCTTCGGGCAACCAATTCTCTGCCACCTATTTCATCGACAAGATGTGGCTCGACCAGATGCCGTTCGCTTTCGGTGGCAGCGACATCCCCGGCTTCGGCATGAGCAACGACCAGACGTTCCAGAATGTCGTTCTGCGCGACACGCACACGTTCTCGCCTTCGCTGCTCAACGAGTTCCGTGCTTCCTACCACCGCAACGCTTCGCACGGAGTCCTGCCCCTCAACCGCACCAGGCTCAGTTCCCTCGGCCTCGGCGGGATCATTCCCGATGAGCCCGACGGTGAAGGTCCGCCCCACTTTGACCTGGCCGGGTTCACCCCCATCGGCAACAGCTTTCAGGGACCCCAGGCCCGCGCCGATAACACCCTCCAGTACCTCGACAATCTGAGCTGGACGCGCGGCCGCCACCTCCTCAAGCTCGGCGGCGAGTTCCGCACCTATGCGCAGAACCAGCGCTTCGCCTTTCTTAACAACGGCTACGTCGTCATCGACGGCAGCGGCACGAGTTTCGGACTCGTGCCGCAAATCCCCGGCCTTCCCGAGCCGCTCAATGATTTCGCCAACGGCTTTGCGACCGTCTTCGTGCAGAACTCGGCCGCGCGCCTCGGCTTCCGCACGCGGGCCCTGCATCTCTTCCTTCAGGACGACTGGAAGCTGCGCCGCAACCTCAGCCTCAACCTCGGCCTGCGCTGGGAGTACAACACGTCCCTCAAGGAGTTGCGCGACCGGCTCGTGGCGCTGCGTCTCGGGCAATCCTCCCGCATCTTCCCCGACGCGCCGGCCGGCATGGTCTTCCCCGGCGACGCCGGCGTCTCTCGTTCCACCTACGACGAGGACCTCAATAACTTCGGCCCGCGTTTCGGCTTCGCCTGGGACATGCTCGGCGACGGCAAGCTAAGCGTCCGCGGTGGCTACGGCCTTTTCTATGACGCGGTCTTCACCGAGCTGACTCTCGCCTTCCTCACCACGCCCCCCTACTCCATCCAGCCGTTCGCCATCTTCACGGATTATTCCAGCCCCTGGTCGGCCTCCCTGGTCAATCCCGGCCCGCAGCCCTTTCCTTTCACGCCCCCGGCCCGCGGCGGCACGTTCGATTTCAAATCCGTCGCGCCGCTTTCACTGGTGATGATGGATCCGGACTTCGCCACGCCTTACGCGCAGCAATGGAACCTCCAGGCGCAATACCAGCCGTGGCGCGAGTGGATCGTGGACGTTGCTTACGCAGGCAGCCGCGGGGTCAAGCTTCTGGGCCGCCGCAACATCAACTACGCCATTCCGGAACCCGGCGCCAGCGCCGCCGACACCGACGTCCGCCGCGTCATCAATCGAACACACCCGCAGCGCGACGAATACGGCGGGGCGGTGTTCGGCGCCATCCAGAACCAGCTCAGCGACGCCAACTCGAACTACAACAGCCTCCAGGCGGGCGTCACCCGGCGTTTCTCGGGAGGCCTTGCGATGACGCATGCTTACACCTGGGGCCACACCATCGACAACATCTCCGGCATCCGGGGTGACTGGTCGCGCAGCGACAATGCCCGCGCCGACCGCGGCAATTCCGAGCTTGACGTGCGACACCGCTACGTCATGACCTGGGAGTGGGAGCTGCCATGGATGAAGCAGCGGCGCGGCGCTGCCGGCTGGGTCCTCGGCGGCTGGGGGGTCTCCGGTGTCCTCACTTTCCAGACCGGACTCGTGTTCGATATCTTTGAGCCCACCGACCGCTGCCTCTGCGACAGCGGCGGCCAGCGCCCGGACTACATCGGCGGCGACGTGCGCTTCTTCGACCCGCGGTCGACGACGTCAGTTCCCGGCCGGCCCAACGCCTGGTTTGACGGTTCCTTATTCGGCCGCGTTGGCTCCGCTCCGGGCTACGAGTTCGGCGCCGGCCGCTTCGGCAACCTCGGCCGCAACGTCTTCCACGGACCCGGTCTGAACAACTGGGATTTCGCCGCCTACAAGCGCTTCCGCATCGCCGAGCGCCACCGCCTCCAGTTTCGCGCCGAGTTCTTCAACCTCTTCAACCACGCCCAGTTCAACAACCCAAACGCCGACGCCGGCTCGGTCAACTTCGCTCGCATCACGTCCACCCGCGACCCGCGCATCGTCCAGTTCTCCCTGCGCCACTTCTTCTGAGAAACCGGTGACAGGCTACGCAATCCCCGATTACCGCTTGCCTCCGGCCCGGCCCGAGATCGGGGACTGAGCAGCCCGTCGGGTATGGGCGGCATCGCCCACTGAAGGCTCCCCACTGCAACCCCTGCGTTACAATGGCATCGCGGATGCTCCAGATCGGGCGGTATCAGATCACTGAAGAGCTCGGGCGCGGCGCGATGGGCGTGGTCTACCAGGCCCTCGACCCCACTATCGGGCGCACGGTCGCAATCAAGAGCATACGCCTGGCCGAGTTCGCCGACCCCGCCGAGATCTCCCGCCTGCGCGAGCGCCTTCTGCGCGAGGCGCAGTCGGCCGGTTTGCTGAACCACCCCGGCATCGTCACCATTTACGATGTCGCCGAACAGGACGGCATGGCCTACGTGGCCATGGAGTTCGTCAACGGGCCGACGCTCGACCAACTCCTCGGCGCGCCCATCCCGCCCGAGCCGCACAACGTGCTCCGCATCCTCCGCGAGACCGCCGCCGCCCTCGATTACGCGCACAAGAAAGGAATCGTTCACCGCGACATCAAGCCCGCCAACATCATGATCGCCGAGGACGGCTCCGCCAAGATCACCGACTTCGGCGTCGCCAAGATCAGCGCTTCGCAGCAAATGACGCAAGCGGGCACCGTGATCGGCACCCCGAGTTACATGTCGCCGGAGCAGATCGAAGGCAAGCCGGTCGACGGGCGGTCCGACCAGTTCTCTCTCGCCGTCATCGCCTACGAGATGCTCACCGGCGAGAAGCCCTTCTCGGCCGAGCAGATCCCTTCGCTGCTCTACAAGATCGTTCACGAGGAACCGGCCCCGCCGCACCGGGTCAATCCCACTCTCGGCTGGCAGGTCGAGGTGGTGATCCGCAAGGCGCTCTCCAAGAATCCCGAGGAGCGATACGGCGAGTGCACGGAGTTCACCCGAGCCCTCGAAGGCGCCTGCAACGCCTCCAAGGGCTGGAAACCGTTGCCTCGCGGCGCCGCGCAGACTCTGCCAACCTCCGCCGTCCGCGCGGAAGAGACCACGAGCGCCGGCGCGCCGGTCGAGCAGCCCGCCGCCACTACGGCCGAGCAGCGTCCCGCTTCGCGCCGCTGGCGCTTCGCCCTCGTGCTGGCCGTGGCCGTGGTGCTGGCGGGAACGGCATTCTTCGCCTGGCGGCAAGGATGGCTGCAACCACCCGGCACGCAGCCACTTCCTCAGCAGCAAACCACGGCGTCGCCAGCGCCGGCAGGACGCCCCAGCCCGGCCGGACCGCCTGTGGATATCGTGCCGCCGCAGCCGCCCTCGCCACCCCCGTCCTCTGCGCC
>CAYZJD010000062.1:0-16310 GCA_964478455.1 uncultured Solibacteraceae bacterium
ACTTCGGCGAGTCAAACCTGCCAACGCCGGGCTATATCAAGCGCGCGGCCGCGCGGGCGATGGAGGAAGGCTACACGTTCTACACGGAGAACGCCGGTCTGCCCTCGCTGCGGCGGGCGCTGGCGGAGTACTACCGCAAGATCCACGGCGTCGAGCTGGACCCGTCATTGGAGATCGTGATCACCGCATCGGGGGTGCAGGCGCTGAACGTGGGGATCCGGTGCCTGCTCGATCCCGGCGACGAAGCGATCGTTCTGACGCCGGCGTGGCCGAACGGCTCGGCGAACGTCGCGCTGGCGAACGCGGTTCCCCGTGAGATCCCGCACCCGCTCTGCGGCGAACGCTACCAGACCGATTTCAGCGCGATCGAAGCGGCGCTGACGCCGCGCACGCGGATGCTGCTATACACTTCGCCGTCCAACCCCCTGGGGTGGGTGGCGACGGTGGAGGACCAGACGCGGCTGCTCGATTTCTGCCGGCGTCACGGCTTGTGGCTGATGGCGGACGAAGTGTACGAGCGCCTGTATTACGGCGGCGGGCCGGGCGAGCCTGCGCCGTCGATCCTGCGGCTGGCGACGCGTGAGGACGCGGTGGCGGTGGTGCAGTCCTTCTCCAAGAGCTACTGCATGACGGGCTGGCGCGTGGGCTGGCTGGCGGCGCGGCGGGACCTGGCGGCGCGCGCCACGCTGCTCAACGAGTTCATCATCTCGCATGCGCCGAGCTTCGCGCAGAAAGCGGCCGAGACGGCGCTTGCGGATGGCGAAGGCGAGCTGGCGCGCATGGTGGAGAGGCTGCGCGAGAACCGCGATTTCTGCTGGAGCGCGCTCGGCTCGATGCGCGGCGTGACCGTGCCGAAGCCGGAGGGCGCGTTCTACCTGTTCCCGAAGATCGAGGGCGCGACGGATTCCTTCGAGTTCTGTCGGCGGCTGCTCGTTGAAACGAAGGTCGGCGTAGCCCCCGGAGTGGCGTTCGGGGCGGGGGGCGAAGGCTCGGTCCGGATCTGCTACGCGGCGGAGCGGTCGATCCTGGAACCGGCGATGGAGCGGCTGGGGAAGTTCCTGAGGGGCTGAGCTTCAAACCGCAGAGGCGCGGAGAACGCAGAGGTCAACTACCAAAGGCCGGGCAGCAAGCGCCAGCGGACGCGGGCGGCGTAGTCCCGGTAGCCTGCCAGCTCGCGTTGTAGCGTCCTGTCTTCGAGCACCGTGCGGAGCACCAGCAGGCACAGGCCGAGGCCAGCGGGAACGAGTCCCCAGAGCGAGCCGAGAGCCAGGGGCGTTGCGGCCAGGAACAGGGATGTCCCCGCATAGCCCGGGTGGCGCACATGGCGGTAGGGCCCATCCTGGATGACACGGTGACCGCGTTCACTCTGAATGCGAACGGTTGAGGCGAAGAAACGGTTCACGGTCATAGCCCACAGCACCAGCCCGTAGCCGGCAACGAGAGCGGCGAAAGAGATAAGGCTGGCCCATAGCGCCACCGGCGGAGACCAGTGGAACCGGAAATCAAGCCCGGCCACGACGTATGTCCCGATCGGCGCGAGGATGGCGATCACCGGGGCCAGCACCTTGTCCCAACTCTTCGTGCCCGGTTGCAGGCGGGAGCGTTCGGCGACCAGGTCGGCGTGTTCGGGCAGCAGGATCCGCAGCGCAATTGCCTGAAGTGCGAACATGAACGCGGTGTAGACCCAGGCCATATCCCAGTCGAGCCGGCCGGCGGAGATAAAGAGAGCAGCAGGAATCAGAGCGCAAACGATAACGAGCCGGACCATGGCTCTGCGGACACCACGCGCCGTGTCGCTCTCCGGGTGAAGGATGCCGGCCAGGAGGCCGGAACGTGTCACCGCGGTCATGTTCGAGGAACCTCCTTCACTGGCTGACGGAGCAGGCTCGGGCCGTGTTCCCGAAATCGGACAGCAGGCTTGGCTTCCGAGGACCGGAGGCGGCAGCGGGCCGGTCCAGGCGCAAGGTATCCTGGAAACAGATGGACGCCGTTTGGATCATTCTGTTGGTGGCCGCGTGGATCATCATCAGCCGCTTCACGGGCGGCTGAGGGGCTGCCTCGTCCGGCCGTGGGCCGGACAAATCCTGCAAGCCGTAAGCTGCCCGATGCCCGGCAGCAATCGCGGATCAGCGCAGCGTGAATTCGGCGGATAGTCCGCCGGCCGACACACGGAACTTGCCCGGTTCCGTGACCCACTGGTTGTTAAGTCCGACGAAGGCCAGGTCGGCCGTCTTCAAGGTAAAGGAGACGGGCTTGCTCTCGCCGGGCCGCAGATCGATCTTACGGAAGCGCTTCAGCTCGCGCACGGGCGGGGTGATGCTTCGGTAGAGATCGGAAACGTACAGTTGTACGACTTCCTTGCCTGCCACCCGGCCGGTGTTCTTTACGTTGACCGTGACCTGAAGGTCCTGTGTGGCAGTGATCGTGTCGCGGCTCAGCTTGAGGCCCGAGTACTCGAACGTGGTGTAGCCGATCCCGTAGCCGAACTCGAACTGCGGGTTGAAAACGTTGTCGCTCAGGCGCTGCGTGTACTTGTGGTCGTAGGTGACCAGCGCGTTGGGATAACGCGGATAGGTGAACGGCAGGCGCCCGCTGGGATTGACGTCGCCGAACAGGATGTCCGCCACGGCGCGCCCGCCTTCGAGGCCCGGCAGGTACGCCATCAGGATGGCGCTCGAGAGCGGAACGATGTCGCGAATGACCCTGGGGCGGCCCTCGGCGAGAACGGTGACGATGGGCTTGCCGGTTTTGGCGAGCTCGCGGACGAGATTCAACTGGGCGGTATCCAGAGTGAGGTCGTCAGTGTTGCCCGGCGTCTCGCAGTAGGCTTTCTCACCCAGGCAGGCGATGACCACGTCGGATTTGGAAGCCGCCGCGGCAACGCCGGTGATGTCCACTGCCTGGTCGAACGTTGTCCCGGGCAGATAAGTGACGTTGTCCTTGCCGGCGGCGGCCTCGATGGCGCGCAGGATCGTCGGCTTGTCGGCCGGGTAGAGGTCCTCGCGATCGCCCTGCCAGGTGATGGTCCAACCGCCATTCAGCACCGAAAGCAGGTTCGCGGTGGGACCTGTCACGAGGATCTTCTTGCCGCGCGCGAGCGGGAGGACGCCGTCGTCGTTCTTCAACAACGTGATCGCTTCGCGAGCGGCCTGAAGGTTCGCCTTGTCGAATTCGGGATCGTTGAAGCGCGCCTTGAGCGACGCGTCGGGACGCGGGTTCTCGAACAGGCCGAGGCGGAACTTCACGCGCAGGATACGCCGCACCGCGTCGTCGATGCGGGCCATCGGAACCGACTTGTCCCTGGCGCACTCGAGCAGCAGATCGTAGAAGCTGAAATCATAGGGCACCATGCTCATGTCGAGGCCGGCCATGACCGCCATGCGGACGGCCTCCTTCGGTGAATCAGCCACCATGTCGCGGGTGTGGAGACGCTTGATGTCTTCCCAATCGGAGACCACGAAGCCTTCCAGGCCCCATTTGTTCTTGAGGATTTCCGTCAGAAGGTCGTGATTGGCGTGGCCGGGGATGCCGTTGACCTCGCCCGAGTTCACCATAACGGTCGGGGCACCGGCGCGGACTCCCGCTTCGAACGGGGGCAGAAAGAGCTGGTGCATCGAGCGGTCATCGATGTAGGCGGGCGTGCGGTCCTTGCCGTTCCACGGGAAGCTGTAGCCGACGTAGTGCTTCAGGCAGGTGGCGGCTTTGTCCTTGGCTCCGTAGTCGGCGCCCTGGTGGCCCTGGATGTAGGCCTTTCCCATTTCGGCGGCGAGGTAGGGATCTTCGCCGAAGCCTTCCCACAGACGGGACCACAGCGGCTGCCGGCCGAGGTCCATCACCGGGTAGAAGTTCCACGGAATGCCTGAGGCTCGAATTTGAAGCGCGGTGATTTCGCCCTCTTTGCGGACCAACTCCGGATTCCAGGTGGCGGCCATAGCGACGGGCTGAGGAAACAGCGTGGCATCGAGCGTGTAGTTAGCACCATGGACGGCATCAATCCCGTAGAGGACGGGGATCTTAAGCCGGGTTCGCGAGGCGGCGTCCTGAATCGCGTTGATGATCTCGTGCCAGTGGTCGACGCTGTAGGCGCTGTTGGCGACGTTCAGAATCGAGCCGACTTTGTATTTGAGAACGGCCGTCTCGAGCTTGGCGGGATCGATGGCGTGCGGCTCCGCGCCGCCGCCTTCCCCTTTCGAGATCACCTGAATGGTGACCTGGGTCATCTGGCCGACCTTTTCTTCAAGCGTCATTTGCTTGAGCAGGTCTTCGACGCGGCGGTCGACAGCGGCTTGCGGGACGCTTTTCTGCTGCGCCGGCGCGAGAACGAACAGCAAGAGCACAAGCAGGATGGATAATGAATACCGTGGCATGGCGGATGTCTCCCGAAGCTGCCATTGTAGCCGGAAAAGCGGGAGTCTCCGGTCCGAAACAAGAGAGGCTGTTTCCGGAAGAAGAGTCCGGCGAGGCGCCGGAGGGAAACGCGTCCATCTTTACCGTCGGCCACTCGACCCGCAAGCTCGAGGAACTCGTCCGGGTGTTGCGGCACTACGGGATCGAGCGGCTGGTGGATATCCGGCACTTCCCTGCCAGCCGGCACAATCCGCAGTTCAACCGCGCGACGATCGAGGAGGAACTGGGCCGCGCCGGAATCGAGTACGTCTGGATCGAGAAGCTCGGCGGGTACCGCACCGGAGGCTACCTCGCTTACATGGACACCGAGGATTTCCGCGGCGGGATTGCGGAACTGGAGCGACTGGCTGGAGAGAAGCGCACGGCTTACATGTGCGCGGAACTGGTGTGGTACAAGTGCCACCGGCGCAGGGTTTCCGATGTGTTGGCGGCGCGCGGCTGGAGCGTCGTGCACATCTTCGACGAAAGACGGGCGCAGGCGCACATTCTGAAGACGAACACGATCAAGTGCGACTGAGGACGGCGGGACCGCTCCGCGCCCCGGCGCTGCAATCGTTCAGCGTCGGGCCCGGTACGGCGCCACCACGAAATCGAACCGGTCCAGGGGAAAGTCGCGCGTGTTGCGGGTGGCAAGTTTGAGGCCGTGGAGCTTCGCCAGTGCCGCCTGCAAGGCGTCGGGAAGACGCCAGCCATGCTCGCGGCGGAGGCGGGCGGCCAGATCCGCAGCCTGCTTCCCGATGGCGATGGTGGGGAAAGAATCCAGCAGTTGCAGCGCAGCGGGCCTGGCTTGCGGCTCGAAGCCGGTCAGAACCTCGGCCCGGGTGATCACCGAGACGGCGGCGCCGCCACGAATGCGCCTGAGATATTCAGTGGCTTCGGGCCAATCATTCAGATGATCAATGAGGATGACCGAGTCCAGCAGGACGCTCATCTCCACTCCCGCCGCAAGCGCCGCTGGTATTTCAAGCCGTCCCCGGCCTTCCAGAGGCCCTTGGTGGAGGCGAGGAGTTCATCGAAGGAGCGCTCTTCCGACTCGCGCATCTCGCGGATGGCGCTGCGCACGAGTTCGGTCACCGGCCTGCCCGTCCGGCGCGATTGCTCATCCAGCCAGGCTTTGTCGGCGGGATCGAGGGAGATGATGGTACGCACCATTGATATCCCCCATGCCAATGATATCACAGACTTGATGTGATAGCGCTCGCTGGCGGCGGGTCCACGCCGAGGCGGGCGGCGTCGGCCAGCAGCGCTTTCCAGACGCCGTCGGGGACCGGGATACCCTCGCGCAGGCGGGTTTCCTCAGCGCGCCATTCCGGATCGCCCGCCACCAGGACCTCGTCATAGCCGGCGGCCGGGGCGGCCGACTTCACCGTCTCCACCAGCCGGGCCAGCCGCGAGCGGAACTCGGCGAGCGGCATGAAGCGCGCGACATCGATAGCGAGAAACATCTGGCTGGTCCGCATCGGCCGCTCGAGGATGCGCAGCCCGCCAACTTCGGTGCTCATGACGCCGCCGCTGAGCACGGCGCAGAGGATTTCCACCATCATGGCCAGCCCGTAACCCTTGTACCCTCCCAGCGGCATAAGCAGTCCGTGAAACGCCGCCTGCGTGTCGGTAGTGGGACGGCCTTCGGAGTCCATCGCCCATCCCGGCGGGATGGCCGGCTGGCCGGCGTAAGCGGCTTTGTAGATTTTGCCCGCGGCCACGGTGGTGGTGGCCATGTCAAGCAGCCAGCCTTTTCCCGGCTCTCCGGGCACGGACATGCAAATGGGGTTCGTGCCCAGGCGCCCTTCTTTGCCCTGCCACGGAGGGACGATCGGGGAAGCGTTGCACATCACGATGCCGGCTGCGCCGGCGGCCGAAATCCTGAGCGCCCAAAACGCCGCCATGCCGAAGTGGTTCGAATCACGGACGACGACGAGCCCGAGGCCATGTTCCCGGCTGAGCCGGATTGCATGATTCACACAGATGTCCGCCACCCGATAGCCGAGGCCGTTCCTGCCGTCGTAGAGCAGGCAGCCGCCGCTTTCCGAGACGATCCCGCCTTCGGCGAGCGGGTCGATGTTGCCGGCCTCCAGTTGCTTGAGATAGTACGGGACCAACTGGACGCCGTGCGAGTCCACCGCGCGAAGGTTGGCGGCCACGAGCGCGTCGGATACCAGCGCGGCACTGGCGGTGGGCACTCCGCCGGCTTCGAGAAGACGGCAGCAGAAGGCGTGGAGGGCATTCGGGGCGAGGAGGAAGACGGTTTCGGGCACGGCGGTGTTATTTCAGGTGCTGATCGAGACTCGGGCGGATAATTCGTTGAATCCCGGGGTCGTCCAGATCGCGGACAGAGATGACTCTGGCGCTGAGGTCCATGCGCTTCGGCGGCTGCTTTCCGCGTAGCCGGTCCGCCAGCGTTCGGACCGCTTCGTAGCCGATGCGGAACGGGTCCTGAATCACCATGGCGTGGATCGTCCCGCCTTTGAGGTCTTCGATCATTGAGTCGCTGAAGTCGAAGGCGACGAACTTGACCTTGCCCGCCAGCCCTCTGGCTTTGAGCACCAGCGCGGCGCCGGAGGAGCTGGGCTCGGTGGAGGCGAAAAGGCCATCGAGGTCGGGGTGGGCGGTAAGGATGTTCTCGGCGGCGGCCATGGCCTTGGCACGGTCGGAGAGCCCGAACTGCCTGGCGACGACGCGGATCTGCGGGTATTCCCTGGCGACCACGTCATCGAACCCGCGCTCCCGCTCCATGGTGGAGTAGCTGCCGGGTGCGTGCATGACCACGGCCACCTTGCCGTGCCCGCCGAGGAGCCCGGCGAGGGTGCGCGCGCCGAGCTGGCCGGCCTCGTAATTGTTGGTGGCGACGAAGGTCATGTAATTGTCCGAGTCGAGCCCACTGTCGAAGATCGTGACTGGAATCCCGGCGGCCACGGCCCGGTCCACGGCCTGGACGAGGGCTTTTCTCTCGGCGGCGGCCACGGCCAGGCCGTCGACGCGCCGGGCGATCATCGAGTCGACGATCTGAATCTGCCGGCTGTACTCGGTTTCGGTTGCCGGACCGTTCCAGAGCACCTCAACGCCGCAATCGCGGCCGGCGGCCATGGCGCCGCCCTGGACGGCGACCCAAAAGATGTGCGATGTGGCCTTTGGGATGACTGCAATGACCTTCTTACGGCCGCCCTTGCAAGCCGCAAGTGCAGCGGTGAGGGCCAGAAGCGCGGAAAGAGCGCGCCGCCTCATTGCGCGGTCCAGCCGCCGTCAATGAGGATGTCGGTGCCCGTGATAAAGCCCGCCTCTTCAGAGCAGAGGTAGACAGCAAGCTGGCCGACCTCCTCCACCTTGCCCCATCGCCCCAGCGGAATCCGCGAGATGAACTGCTGGTTGAGTTCCGGATCCTGCATCAGGACGGTGTTCATCTCGGTGGCGAACGGTCCCGGGCTGATGCCGTTGACGGTGATGCCGTCGGGGGCAAGCTCGAGAGCCAGCGCGCGCGTCAATCCGAGCAGGCCCGTCTTGCTGGCCGAATAGGCCGTGCGGCCGGGGATGGAGACGTGGCTCATGATCGAGGTCACGTTGATGATGCGGCCGTAACCGCGTCCCTTCATGTGGGGCACGAAGGAACGGCACATGAGAAACACGCTCGTGAGGTTGGCGTCGATTACGCTGCGCCATTCCTCCAAGGTGAACTCGGTAATCTGCTTGCGAAGGTTGATGCCAGCGTTGTTAATCAGGATGTGGAGGCAGCCGAAGCGGGCGAGGACGTCCCGCTCGAGTTGGAGGACCTGACGCTCGTCGGCAACATCGGCGCGGAAGACCTCCGCTTCAGCCCCGGCGGCGCGAGCGGTGGACGCCGTTTCCCGCAGCTTCTCGAGGTCGCGGGCCACAAGCGCCAGACGCGCACCGGCGCCTCCGAGGGCCAGCGCCATGGCCTTCCCGAGACCGCGGCTCGCGCCGGTGATGAGGGCCACGCGGCCCTCCAGCTTCTGGCTGCTCATCCGCGCTTGCCCTTGGAGGCGTCGGAGGCGGCCTTCAGGATCATGGAAGCCACCTCCAACGGCTCATCCACGTTTCGCATGGTGAGCAGGCTCGTTTCCCCGGCGGTCTCGATCGAGAGATCGCCGGTGCCGAGCAGACGCTGGGCCAGAGTCTGATCCACACGCACGTCCTGAATCTTGGAGATCTGCAAGTGCCGGATGGAACGGCTGAACACGCCGGTCTCGTACTTCAGCTTGCCTTCGTCGAGGGTCATCTTGATGAAGTGGCGCCGGACGTGACGGCGGATCGGAATGATCAGCAGGATCACCGGCACCAGCGGGATCCAGGAGGGCAGGTTCTGCATCTTCTCCGAGTTCGCCCACAGCATGACCCAGAGGAAGATGATCAGGAAAACCAAGGTGTAGCCTGCTCGAATCAGCTTCATGCTGGGACGAACGACGGCTTGAGGCATCTGGGGGTCTCCAACCCGGCTATTGTACAGCCTCGTGGGCCGGACGTTCGGGAAGGGCCTCCTTCCGCCGGCGACCGAGGACAAGGCACAAGGCGCCAAGGGGTAAGAAGGCCGCGACAGTGGTGCTCCACGGAAGGCAACCTGGTGTACACTGTTCCCGAGCTGGGAGCCAGAGGGGAGGTTCCGGCTAAATCAGAAATAGGGGGCTGTATGTCAATGAAGAGCACCACACGCCTCGTTTCAGCCTTGATCACGGCCGGCATTTCGTTCGTGGTTCTGGCACAGAGGCCTACGATGGGCGGCAAGACTGCTGAGGATGCCAAGGCGATGGCGGCGAAGCTGAAGGCTGCTGCCGCCCGCCCCGGGGACGACAAGCTCACCTGCGAGCAGATCCACGGCGAACTGAACGCCCTGGCCATGGGTATGGGGCCCGCAGCAGACAGGGCGGGCGCGGCGGCGGAGAAAGTCCTCAAGAAGCAGGAAGAGGAAACCGCAAAAGCCCAGGCCGAGTATGCCGCAAAGATGGCGGCGGCGAATGCCGACGCAGCCAAGAGCTCGGCCCTGGAGATGATGAACCCGGTGGCTGCCCAGGCCGAGAAAAGGCGTGCCATGGCGCTTGCCGAGAAGGAACGTCTGGAAGCGGCGCGCCGCGCCCGGGAGGCTGCGCCAATGTACGAGGAAGTAATAGCGGCAACTACTTCTCTCTTCGATGCCGGCCCGGGCGGTGGTGGGATGGCCCGGATGATGGAGCTGATGAAGCTTTCGAAACAGAAGAATTGCCGGCCGCTCGAGGGCAAGGAACCGCCGGACGATCTAGAGGAAGACAAATGAAACGCTGAGGTGCGTTCGTGTCCGAGACGTGTCGAATCCTTCTGAGGACATCCTGCGCCTCCCTGTTGGCGCTGGTCACACTCACAATTGCCGGGCTTGCCCAAGAGCCGGGGACGACCGCGAAGGAAGCCGAGGGCGCCATGAAGTGTGAGGGGATCCCGGCCCGCGCCAGCGATGACGCTCTGGAATGCGGCGAGATCCTGGCCGACCTGCGGGAAATCGAGGCGGCCCTGAGCAGCCCAACGGGGCCGGCTCCAGAAACGCTGAAGAGAATCCATCACAAGAACCTTTGCCGAGGCGGGAGGCGGGATGCGGCGCTCGGGGACTATTTCAAGGCCCTGGACGAGCTGAACCGGGTGAACGAAGATGCCCGGCGCGAGGGCGAGCGCAGGGACGCCGAGATCAAGGCCTTGCAGCGGACCGTGGACGCGATCTGCGCCGCGGAGATGGGAGCTGCGGTCGCGACAATGCGGCAGCCGACACCGGGCGGCCCATGCGCCAAAGCGATGATGGCGGTGCAGGCGGCGATCAAGGCCGCGATGGCCGCAGAGAAGAAGAAGGATCCCGGCATCGAGCGAGCTGTCGGGCAAGTGGACGCCGCCGCGATGAAATTGCAGGAGGCCTGGGAGGCACGCAGGGGGAGGCTGGAGCAATTGTCCACCAGCAAGGGTTGCCCGCGCTGACTCGGCTGGGCAGCGACTGCGAACAGATGACAGGCTATTTCGGGAACCCGGCCTGGTCAATGCCGGGAATCACGCGCAGGGCGTTCTTGTAGTACAGCTTCTTCAAGACTTCGTCAGGCAGGTCAAGGCCGTACATCTTCCAGAAGGCATGGCGCCGACGGTAGTAGTCGAAGTACTCGTCGGCGGTCTCGAGCACGCGGAAGTAGGCGTGGTACTCGGACGGCTGCCATGAATCCTTGCCGAACATCACCCGGTCCTGGTAGCGGATGAACCATTCGCGGGCCGTGCGTGGCTGGCGGCCGAGTTCGGCAAGGACTGCGCCGATCTCGGTGTGAACGTTGGGCAGCCGGTCCATGAGGCGTCCGAGTTCAGCAAGGTTGCCGCCGAGCCAGCCGAGATGCGCGGCGATGAAGGTGGTTTTCGGGTGGCGGGCAAAGAGGTTGTGCTGCTCGGCCAGGATGGTTTCCCAAGGCGGATAGCGGTCGGCAGGACGGGCGCGGGACGGGATCTCCTTGAGTTCGAGCCAGCGCTCGTTGAAGCGGTCGACTGGGTCCCAGAACGGCTTCGGATCGGCGGAATGGATGAGCACCGGGATGCCGAGGCGGGCGCAGGTCTCCCACACGGGGTCGAAGCGGGGGTCGTCAATGTGTACGCGCGCGCCGCGCGAGTCGGTCAAATCCATTCCGAAGTTCTTGTAGATCTTTAAGCCCTGCGCCCCGTTGCGCACGTCGGCTTCAAGCTGGGCAGCGGCGCGCCTGCCGTAGCCTGGGTCGTCGAGCCCTGAGGTATCGAGGTTAGCGAATACGGCAAACCGGTTCCGGTGGCGGCTTTTCGTGGCGGCCACCGTCCGCTGAAGCCGCTCGCCGTAGCCGCCGCTGAGGTTGACCATCACCCGCATGTTGAGTGAATCCATGTCGCGGAGAAGCGCCTCCAGCCGCTCCGGCGACATCTCGCCCCGCTGGTGGTTGTGAACGTCAATGAACGGGTACTTCGCGCGGGTGAGGATGTGCTGCGGGACAACCAGCGTGGACCTGGGGTCGTACTCCTCGATCGCCATGGTCTGCGCGAAGAGGCAGAGAGGCACGCAGAGGACGAAAGAAGCAGCTCTCATGAGAGGGTAATCTTCCGAGTATAGGTGCTTAGGCAGCGGACTGCACGGGCGCGCTCAGCAGGTCGAGGATGCGATCGCGCACTTGCTGTGTGAGCCGCCCGCGATCGTGCAACGTCAGGCCGGCCGTCGGGATGGGATCGCCGACGCGCAAGCTGACCCGACCGGGACGCACGAGAATCGATCCTGATGGCAGAACCTTGCCGCTCCCCTGGATGGCGACGGGGAGGACCGGCGCGGCGGCCTTGATGGCGATGTAAGCGGCGCCTTCCTTGAACTCCTGAAGCTCACCCTTCGAACGAGTGCCCTCGGGGAAGACGAGAGCCGAGATGCCGCGCTCGCGGATGGCGCGGGCGGCCTCCGTCATTGCCCTGGCGGATCCGCGGGCATCGCCGCGGGGGATAGGGATATGGCCGGCCCGGCTCAAGTGGTATCCGATGAACGGCACCTTGAAGAGACTCACCTTGGCGAGAAACCGGAATTGCAGCGGCAGGTAGGCCAGCAGCAGCGGCGTGTCCATCAGGCTGACGTGATTGGAGACGACCACGTAGCCGGCATCCGGCAGGATGTTCTCAATGCCTTCCGCGCGTACGCGGACGCCACTCACGGCCAGCACCATGCGCGACCAAAGGCGCGCGATCTTGTGAGGGACGCGCCCGGTGGAGTCGAACAGGGTGGCGATGAGCGACAACGTGCCCATGAGGACGGTGGAGAGCAGGATGAGGGGGTCGATGAGAAGGTACGCGCGCAGCGCAGCCATGGAAAACCGGTGACAGGCTACGCAATCCCCGATTTGAGCCGTTACGCGAATTCGGGGATTGCGTAGTAGCCTGTCATCGATTTTACTAGGGTGCGGGCTTCGGCGACGAGAAACAAGGAGCCGGTGACGAAGACGACGTCCTCTGGGCCAGCTTCGCGGCGGACGAGGGCGAAGGCTTCCGGGAGGGTGTTGGCGGTGTGGATCGATGGGTGGTCGATGAGCGCGCGCATGGCCTCGGGCCGCAGGGCGCGCGACTGGCTGGGCGCTGTGAGGACGAACTCGTGCGCGTGCGGGCCCACTATGCCTGTCATCTCCGCAATCGCCTTGTCCCGCATGGCCCCGTAGATCAGCCAGACGCGCCGGCCGTTGTAGAAGCGCTCGATGTGGGCCGCCAGGGCGCGGGCGCCGGCGGGGTTGTGCGCGCCGTCGAGGATGATGTCGGGGCGCTCCGCTACAAGTTCCAGGCGGCCGGGCCAGCGCGCTTGGCGAAGCCCCTCCTCGATGGCCTGCGCCTGAATGCCGAGGGCATGGAGCGCCGCGATAGCCGTCAGCGCGTTAGCCACCTGGTGTTCACCGGCGAGCGGGCACTCGATGCGGAGGGTCAGCGGGCCGTCTGCCAGGAAACGGCTCCCGCGGGTGTAGAGTTCCAGTTCGCTCGCGCGCCATCCAGCCGAGCGGAACACCGGCGCGCCGGCTTCAGCGGCGCGCATCTCGAGGAACGCCTCGACGTCCGGCCGCTGGGCCGCGACGACCACCGGCACCCCGCGCTTGAGAATGCCCGCCTTCTCGGCCGCGATCGATTCGAGGCTCTTGCCGAGGAAGGTCTCGTGGTCATAATCCACCGGGGTGATGACGCAGAGAACCGGCAAGACAACATTGGTTGCGTCGAGGCGCCCTCCCAGACCCACTTCGAGCACGGCTGTGTCAACCTGGAGGTCGCGGAAGAGCAGGAACGCCATCGCGGTGACGGTTTCGAAATAGGTGGGATGGAGGTCCAGTTCGCCGTGGGCCAGCATGCCTTCGGCAGCCGCGTGGACACGGTCGAAGGCGCCGGCAAACAGGTCGGCGCCGACGGGACGGCCGTCGATGCGGATCCGCTCGGTGGGCTCGGAAAGGTGGGGAGAGGTGAAGAGGCCGGTGCGCAGGCCCGCCGCGCGCAAGCCCGACTCGATCATGGCGCAGACCGAGCCCTTGCCGTTGGTGCCGGCCACGTGGACGAAACCGGCGGAGCGGTGCGGGTTGCCGAGGCGTTCGAGAAGGGCCGAGACCCGCTCGAGGCCGAGCTTGGCCGTCTTAATCTCGTTGCCGAGCGCGTAAAGGAAACGCACGGACTCGGGGTAGTTCATTGGCACTGTTACCGAACAGCGGCGGAGGGCGATCCTCGCGGCTGACGCTCATGATACACTCGCTCGTAAGGTGGCGGCAATACGCCACCGGGGGAGGCGGCATGCGACCAACGTCGCGGATTGAATCCCTGAGCTACGGCACCGTGTACATCACCGGGTGCATCGTAGCCGCCTTCATGTCGTTATCGGCGGGCAGCGCGATTCAACAGTTTGTTTTTCACACGGCGTGCTCCTGGGGTTACGTGATTTATCGGGTGCTCAACTACCAGTAGGCGCGGCGGCACGTTGAACGCTCGACCGGCACTTCTCCTTTCCGCTCTGATGACAGTCCCACCGTCTTTCGGTTCTCCGGCCGAGGCGGGCCTGTCGCAGATCCGGCTTGCTGAGGCGGCGGGGATTATCCAGGCGGAAGTGGACGCCGGGCGCATGGGCGCCGCCGCGATCCTGGTTGGGCGCAACGGGCGGACCGTGCTGCACCGCGGCTTCGGCCGGAAGTCGTCGGAGCATGGGGCAGCCGCCGTCCAGCCGAATGCCGTCTTTCTGCTGGCGTCGATCACCAAACCGGTGACTGCCTGCGCCGTGATGCTGCTGGTGGAGCGCGGGCTGGTATCGCTCGATGATCCGGTGTCCCGCTATATCCCGGAATTCCATGGCGCGGATAGGAGCCGGGTGCGGGTTCGCGACCTGCTGGCGCACACCTCGGGGCTGCCGGACATGCTGCCGGAGAACGCGGAGTTGCGGCGGGTGCATGCTCCGCTGGCGGAGTTCGTCCGGCGAAGTTGTTCCACGCCGCTGTTGTTCCCGCCGCGCACGAAGTTCCAATACCAGAGCATGGGGATTCTGCTGGCCGGAGAGATCGTGGAGCGGGTTGCAAGAACCCCTCTGCGGGACTTCCTGAAGAGGGAGATCTTCGCCCCGTTGGGGATGAAGGACAGCTCACTCGGGCTGGGAGGCCGGCGAGTGGAAGATACGGTGTGGTGTCCGGGTCCGCCCGGGGCAACGCCCGAGGATCTGAAGCTTTACGGCTGGAGCACGGAGTACTGGCGCGACTTGGGGGCGCCGTGGGGCGGGATGCACAGCACGACCTCGGACCTGGCGATCTTCCTCCAGACCTTCCTCGACGGCGGCGTTTATCGTGGCCGCCGCCTGTTGAAAGCGGAGACGGCGGCGGCGATGATTTCCGACCAGAACGGGAGCCTCGGCGCGCCTTGGGGGCTCGGCTGGGGACTGGCGCGCTCACGGGCATGGAACTACTTCGGGGAGGGGGTGTCACGGCGCGCCTTCGGCCACGTCGGCGCGACCGGCACAGTGGCGTGGGCGGACCCCGAGACACAACTGCTCTGTGTCGTTCTGACCAACCGTCCGGTGGAGGAAGACAAGGGCGACCTCCTTCAGCGCGTCTCCAACGCCGTCGCCGGGGCGGTGGCGCGATAGCGTTTTCCGGTTCCTGACACCCGATTTTTCGCTTACACTGAGGATGGACTTCCTCCAGCGCAGCGAACTGCTGTCCGAGACGCGGCGCCCCCGCGAGATGAAACACGGCGTCTGAGTCCGAGGGAGGGCGTCAAGGTCGGGCAGCGGTTCGCGAAGAGGCGAAGCGGCACGGCCGGAAAGGGCCGTGCGGGGAGGTAGATATGGCAATATTGCAGAAACTGCTGGCGTTCCTCGACGACAACGGCGTCGAGTACACGCACCACACCCACCCGACCGCATACACGGCCCGGGAGGTGGCGGCCGTCGAACACGTATCAGCTCACAAGGTCGCCAAAGTCGTGGTGTATTTCAGCGAAAACGGCTACGGCATGGCGGTCCTGCCAGGCGATGCAATGCTGGACCTGCAAGCGTTGCGGGCCTTGTTGGGGGTCCAGAGGTTGCGCCTGGCAACCGAGAGTGAACTGTCCGAATTGTTCCCGGAGTGCGAGCTGGGGGCGATGCCGCCGTTCGGGAACCTGTACGACCTGCCGGTGTACGTGGACGCAAGCCTGTCGTCGGAGGAGACCATCGCCTTCAACGCGGGCACGCACCGCGACGTCGTGCACATGAAGTTCAAAGACTTCGAGCGGCTGGTGAAGCCCACGCTGGTGACGCTGTCGCGGCATGCGGCGGCATAGAACGAGCACCCTGACCGGGATGGGGACAGGCCCCTCTGTCCACGCGCCAAACAGCGACTTGGGACAGAGTAGCCTTTCCCCATTCCGTCTTTTTCGGCCAGCGGCGCGTCTTTCCTGAAGGAGCCGGAGACTTGATCTTCCGGGAAGCCGAGGATTCCGACCTTATCCAAGGCGCGAGGCGGGGCAAGGTCGAAGCCTACAACGTCCTTGTGTCGCGGTGGGAGCGGCGTGTCTACAACTACCTGCTGCGGCTGGTCGGCGACCGGGAAGACGCCTTGGACCTGGCCCAGGAGGTCTTCTTGAAGGCGTACCAGAGCCTCGGAAAGTTGCACGACGCTTCGCGGTTCGCTCCCTGGCTGTTTCGCATCGCGCACAACGAAGCGTTCTCGCATCTCCGGCGCAGGCGGCCGGACACCGACGCGCCGGCCGAACCCGCCCAGCCCTTGCGGGGTCCGAGGCTGCTGCCGGTGGAACTGTCGCTGGCGGTGGAAAGCGCGCTCGTGCGCCTGACAGCCGAACAGCGGGAGGTGGTACTGCTCAAGATCTTCCAGGGGTTCAAGTTCGAGGAGATCGCCGAGGCGCTGGACTGCCCGGTCTCGACGGTGAAGTCGCGGGTGTACACGGCGCTCGATCTC
>CAYZJD010000063.1:0-16303 GCA_964478455.1 uncultured Solibacteraceae bacterium
GTCAGATTGGGACGAATCTGCCAGGTGTTCTGCACGAAGAAGTACAGCTCCTTCTGCCCCTGCACCGCGTCCGTCTTGTTGGCTTCGCCAGTGGCCACATCCAGGGTCCGGTACTCGGCGTACGGCTTGTCGTCGGCAAAGTCAAAGATGCTGGCGAAGTAGTACTCGGGGGTGTCGCCGGGCAGGTAGCTCTGGTAAGCCAAGCGCCGGTCTACCCATCCGCCACCGAGTTTGATTCCGTGCCGGCCCCGGTTGATGGACAGCGTGTCCCCGAGTTCGGTGACGCGGGTCTGCCAGACGTCCAGCGACCAGCCCCAATTGCCGAGGCTGAGGCCATCGTCGGTGGCAATGCCCGGCACATGATAGGCGCCGCTGTTACGGAAGTCCGCGTCGCCATGAGATAGGCCGAAGCGAGCCTCGTTGAGCACATTCGGTGAGAAGGCGCGGGAATGAGCGAAGTTCCCATAGTGGACGGCGACGAAGTTGTCGATGGCGAAAGCGGGGCGCAAGTCGCTGCCATCCTGGGTGGGACGGGTGTACCAATAGCTCCCATAGAAGCGGTCCTTGCCATTCGGAAAATGGTAGTCGACCCGCCCGTTGAACTGCCGGCCTCCTTGCACGATTGGCGCGTCCACTGTGACTTCACCCAGGTCCGCAACTCCGTCCCCGTTGAGATCGACCAGGCCTGAGGTAGGGTACCGGAACGGCGGGAACTCCTGGAGCAGCGTGGCGGCAATGGAGTTCGGCCTGGTGCTCGTCACATAGTTCTTGAAATCCTCGGTTTCCGCCAACGCAACGTAGCTGTTGGCCGTTCTGGCTCGACGCCCCTCATAGGCAAAGAAGCCAAACAGCCGGTCCTTCTTGATCGGCCCGCCCAGGGTCCCTCCGAAAAGACGGTAGTACATGTCCGGCACGTCCTCTCGCCGGCTGCGGAACGGCACTGCACTCACCGCATCATTCCGGAAAAGATAGTGCGCCGTTCCGTGCAGGGTGTTCGTGCCTCCCTTAGTGATCAGGTTGAGCTGAGGCCCGCTCATGCCGCCGGTATCGGCCGAAGTGGAGCTAACTTCTACGTTCACTTCCTCGAGCGCGTCCGGATTCGGCGAGAAGGCCATACCCCATTGGGGCCCGTCGCCATAGCGGAAGGAAAGCCCGTCCACCTTCCAGTTGTGCTTGAACTCGCTGCCGCCTGCGGACACACTAGGGGAGTTGAGGACGGAGAACGCATCGCAGCAATAGCTGCCGCCCAGGCTTTCGAATTTCCCGGTGATTCCCGGACTGGACAGCACTAGCGACACCGGCGTGCGGCCCAGCATCGGCAAGGAGTCTATGTTCCGTTCGCTCACCACGTCGGCGATCCTGGCGGTCTGTGTCTCCACTTGCAGCCCTTCCGTGGTGACCGTGACGGATTCGGTGATGGCGCCCAGCTCGAGCGTGAAGTTCTGGCCGATTACGGTGCCTGAGGTCACCGGAATCCCGCTCCTCACAAACGTCTTGAAGCCCGACTTCTCCACCGTCATCCGGTAGGTGCCCGCCAGCAGATCCGGGATTCGGTAGTACCCGTCAGTCGCCGAGGCGGCCGAGCGCGAAACGCCGGTCTCCTCATTGATGGCCGCAACCTTAGCATCCGGGACACTCGCTCCGTTCGGGTCCGCGATGTAGCCCTGGATGGTGCTGGTGATCTGTGCAGCGGCCACGGCTGAGAACGCCAACATCAGGAAGGTCGAAGACAAGACCTGCCTGAGACAATCTCGCTTGCAAGTTCTTCGCATGGATTCAAACCCCCTGTTGCGACCAATCCAAGACCCCGAGCGGATTGGCATCGATGATCCGTGCAGACAAGGTTCCCGGGTCCTACTTATCATACCTGTCAGACATTTGTCAATAGCCTTCCCATCCTTCCCATGCCTTCCCAAGGTCTGCATGGCCTCCATAGCCTCACTTGCGGGCGCGCGGGTCGGAAGAGCGACAAAACGGGGCCCCCGGTCGGTTGCGCGGATCCGCTGGCCTTGTTGAAATCTGGGCCCGAGAAGCCCCAGGCAAGGCGACACGAAGGCAGCTTGGTATTGCTTGGTATCAGGTCGGTTGACATGAGGAATTCATACAGGGTATGATGGGGGCCGACCGGACAGCCGCCCGCCTGGGCATTGGTTTGTACGGCGATGAGGCTTGGCGACCGTCCACGGGATCGCGAGGAGCGGGAGGCTTCTTCATCGCCACTTGCTCCACTGCGTTGCCGGTCACGCTGGCTGATGTCGACGGGCCGCCGGACACGAGGGATGCTCATGCTGGCATTCGACATGCGTTGGCTGCTGGCCGTTCTTGTGGGATGTCTTGGAACGGTCGCCGCCTGTGGCGGGCAACAGAAGCCACCAGAGCCGCTCGACGTCATCATCATCTACGACTCCGGCATCCCATCCCGTTCCATCAGCGAGATGAAGCCTGGAGACGAGTATGTGCTGGCCGGCCCTACGCCGGCGGCGACCAATTGTGAGACGGTCGCGAACCTGTTGGCCTCTGCTTTCGAGTCCCGAGACCTGTCCGTTCGTGTCATTCCGGCGGCGGAAATCGTCAGCCAGGAGGAGGTGCTGAGGAGCCGGCTGGTCATTCTGGGGAGTCCGACGCGTTTCTGGAATGTGAGTTGGAAGATCAAGAAGCTGCTGGACGAGGTGTTCGGCGGCATTTATGTCTCCCGCAAGCCGGAGTTTGCCAGGCAAAGGGTGGCGGCTTTCGCCATGGCCGAGATCGAGCCGAGCGCGGAGGCGGCGCTGGGAACCATTCGGGCCATGGTGCGTGATTGTGGAGGCAAGCTCGACCACACCTTGATCGTGCTGACGAATCATTCGCAGAGCGAGGTCAGGCGGCGAATCCGGGCGTTTGCGGAGCAGCTTTCGGTCCCGTTCCGGGATAGTCAGGGGGCATGGAGGTAGTCGCGGCGTCCCCGTCGGGTCGATAGCGGCCAGACGGGGCCCGGTAGCCGACGGCCTCAACGTCGATCGTCGTCGTCCATTGTCCCCCTGTCCCCCTTGACCGCGCCGGGAATACAGGTATGATAACCGTGTAGGGAAAGGCCCATGCCTCCATCACTCTCCCGTGTTCCTCACGGTCCTGTCAGCTCCTCAAAGGCGAATCGCCGGGATTTCCTCCGCTTTCTGGGCCTGGAGGCAGGTTTGCTCAGCCCGGGCATGCTGGCGGGTCAAGCTCCAGCGGAAAAAGGGAAAGAGCAAGTCACCAGAGCCCGAGGCAGGCGCGGGATGGTCTGGACTGTGAAGGGACCGGTGCCGTCCGCCAGGCTCGGCGCTACGTTGATGCACGAGCATGTCCTGTTCGGGGACATTCCCGCCGAACTTCGGGCCACTTCGGTGGAGCTCGCGGTGAAGCTCCTCAAGGATGCGGCGCGCGTTGGCATCGACACGCTCGTCGATCTGACCCCCATCCGCGACATCCAGCTCTACCAACAGATCGCCGAACAGGTTCCGGTCCAGATCATCCCTTCGACAGGCTCGTACGTATACGGGCGAATGCCCAAAGCGATTCAGTCAATGAACGAAGACCAGATGTACGAGCGGATGCTGCGGGAAGTGAGCGAAGGCATCGACGGCACGAAGATCCGGGCAGGCATCATCAAGGTCGCAGCGGGACGCCTGCCGTTCTCGGACTGGGAGAAGTCGGCCTTCCGCGCAGCGGCCAGGGTCAACAAGGCCGTCGGGACCCCCATCGGAACTCATGCCATTTTCGAGCCGCGCGCGCAACTCGAGGTGCTCATGGAAGCGGGCGCTGATCCTAATCAGTGCTTCTTCTCGCATATCGAGGCCGAATTCGGCTGGGGCGGGCGGACGCTCCAGCAGATGGCGGACTACCTGCTGTCCATCGCGAAGGATGGCGGCTACTTGTTGTTCAACAACTTTGGATTCGAGTTCGATACCCCGTGGCCGGACCTGGTCTTTCTGATTCGCTATCTTTGCGACAAGGGCCACGCGAATCGTGTGTTCACGGCGGTGGACTGCAACTGGGAATGGAAGAAAGGCCAGATTGTGTTTGAGGCTTCCGAGAAGCACCCGGAAACGGCCAAACGAACCTACGCCTGGATGATCACCGACGCGGTCCCGGAGATGCTTAAGGCGGGCTTCAGCGCGAAAGAGGTGCAAACCTTCCTGGTGGACAATCCCCGCAGGTTCTTCCGCGGGGCGTAAGTCTTGTCGGATTTGGAAAGCGAGGTCTCCATGTCGAATCATTCTCCGTTAGCTGCGATTGCCGCTTTCTCGGCGGCCTCATTTCTGTGGCTTGGAAGCGCCGACGCCCAGCCGCGGCCGGCCACCGAGTGGTTCTACGCCGACGGGATTATCCAACCGGACGGCATCGACCCGAAAGAGGCCATGAAGGGCGTCTGGTCCCCGTCTCGGGAATGGATGGTTCTGTTCAACCTCAGCAAGAAGGAAACTACAGCGACCGCAACCTTCTACTTCGAGGACATGCCGCCTCGGACCACCACTCAGAAGCTGCGCCCGCGCTCCTCCGGCTACATCGTGGTGCACCAGATCCCGAACGTTGTGCCGCCCAAGCAGCTCTACGGCGTTCGGGTGCAGAGCCCGGAGCCCATCATCGTTCAGCCGTCCCGGGGTGAATACGAGCCTTACAACCCCGTGACCGCTGCCATGGCGTCCTTTGTGGCTTACCCCGGCCCGCTGGGCAAGCGAGAGACCAAGTGGACCTATGCCGACGGCCTTGCGATTAGCAGCGAGAGGGCTCTCGAAGAATGGGAATGGATCACGATCCTCAATCCGAACACCGGGCGCGATGCGAATGTGAAGATCACCTTCAACTGGCCCGATGAGCAGCGGGTCCACACGCTGGCCGTGCCGGCGGAGCGGGTGAGAACCGTCGATCTGTTCAGCCTCCCGATCATTCCTAAGAACAAGCTCTTCGGACCCGTTATCGAAAGCGACGTCCCGGTGGTGGTCGAGCAGGTTCGCCGCTGCTATGCGCGAGGCATTCCCGTGATCACGGCGTTGTGGGCCTGCCTGGCCTATCCCATCGGAGACCTCGAATGAGGGCCAGCGAGGGCAAGTCCTGACGGAGAGCGATCCGTGCATTGCGGACTGGCGTGGCTGTTGCTGCTGCCGCCCCTTGCCCTGGGCGTGCAAACTGCGGGGCAGGATCCCGCTTCCTGGACCATCTACATCACGAACGACACTTGCCCCGACTACACCTGGGGCCTGACCGAAGAGCAAACCCGCCAGAGCCTGGCTGAACTGGTTCGCGCGCACCTGGATGAGATGGCGCGCACGGACGGCGAATCCCCGGAGAACCGGTCGCGCTACAACATGGCGGCGGCGATGGAAGCGCTGTGCTTCCTGGAGCGACACCCGGAGCGGAGGCAGGAGCTGTTCCGCCGCATCCGGGAAGGCCGGCTCCTCGCTACTCCCAACCTGAACAATTCCCTATGGGCCTTCCAGGGGCTTGAGAGTGCCATCCGCAGTCTCTATCCGGGCCGCCGCCTGGAGAAGGAGGCGGGCGTCGGCTTCAGCGTCATGCATCACATCGAGCTGCCTTCTCTGCCCTGGGGTGTCGCCTCGATTCTGGCTGCGTCCGGCGTGCGCTGGTTGAACATTCCCTTTTTGGACTACGATTCGACGTTTAAGGACCTGAAAAACCCGCCGCTGTTCATCCTGGAAGGACCCGATGGCGGCAGGATCCGCGTGGTCATGGACGCCTGGGCATCGCGCAAATGGAACTACGTGCAGGGCAGCCGGCTGCTCCGTGAGCCGAAGCTCATTGAGCAGGAATGGCTGCCCCATTACGACGGCCTCGGTGTTTCCTATCCGCTGCGCGCAACGCTGGCCAGCGGAACGCACGGTGACATCGCGCTGAAGAGCGCCGGGCAGGCGGCGGGCTTTACCGATGCAATCGGGGAATACAACCGGGCCCCGGGCCCGAAACCGAGACTGGTGAACGCGACGCTGCCACAGTTCTTCCAAGTGGTTGACGAAGCGCATGCGAGGGCTCCGTTCCTTGAAACGTTCCGCGGCTGCTTCGGCCACTCGTGGGACCTGTGGCCCGTGAGCCTGGCGAAGTACGCCGCGGACGCGCGCGCGGGCGAGAGAGCGTTCCTGGCGGCCGAAGCCCTGCTGGCCGTCGCCTCTCGGGTGAACCCGGCGATCGCCGCAGCGACTCGCGTCGAGCGGGAGCGGGCCGAATGGAACTGGACAATGCTCTCCGACCACGCCTGGAACGGCACCGACGAGGCCAACAAGAAAGTCAACGCCAGCTTGCGCCGCCGGTGGAGCGAAGAACTCCTCCGGTTGAGCGAGAGCCTGACCCGGCAGGCGTGGGGCGGCCTCGGACTCGCCGCCGCTGATCGCTACTTGACCCTCTTCAACCCCCTGAGCGTACCGCGGGCTGAACTGGTGCGTGTGGAAGCGCCGGCGGGCTTCAACGCAGTCATGGCGGGCTCCGCGTCCCTGCCCGCCCAGATCGCCCAGGAAGAAGGCCGGACGATCTTGCACTTCGTATCCCCGCGTATCTCCGGCTTCGGCCTTCAAACGGTGCAGTTGGAAACCAGAACCGGACAGCCCGCCGGCGGCAAGCTGCGGGCGTCCCCTACCGAGCTGGAAGGCCCGTACTATCGCTTGCGGGTTGACACTCAAACTGGCGGCCTCGCCAGCCTGGTCTGGAAGCCGGCGGGCGCGGAACTGGTCGCAGGCCCCGCGGGAAGATCGCTCGGCCAGACCGTTTACTTCGACGGCAAGGAGCACACGCTGGCCGATGTGAAGTCGGAAGTGGAGGCAACCGGCCCGGTGCTGGCCCGGCTGAGAACGACGGGAGTCTGCGCAGGCATCCGGACAACGTCGCGGGTGACGATCTATGCCGCTCTGGACCGTGTTGATTTCGACATCCGGTTGAGCAAGCCGGTCGCGCGGAACCAGGAGCGGCTGATCCACGTGTTCCCGGTGGCGCGGCCGGGGGCGACGCTTCGGATCGAGACCACCGGCGCGGTGATACGGCCACTGCCACAGCCGGAGGGCGACCTGCTTCCCGGCGCCGACGCGCGCCGGTTCGCGGTGCAGGGTTTCCTCGACTCGTCGCTGCCCGGCGGCCTTGGAGTTACGATCGCTCCGCTCGATGCTTACGCGTTGCGTCTTGATCTCGACCCACTCAGCTTCGAAGCGCTGGGCAATGACCAGAACTACAAGGAAGTCAGCCAGGATCAGGATGGGGTGACTGAGTTCCGCTTCCGCTATTCGCTGCGTGGCCATGCCGGCGGCTATAGCGGGCCGGATGCGTTCGCCTGGAGTCGCAGCGTCGCCGCCCCATTGCCGGTTTCGTTCGGGCGGCCGGCGGAACGCGTTTTTCCGCCGCTTGCCGAGGTGGATCCAGCCAGGGCGATCGTCACCTGCCTGAAGCCGGCCGAGGAGGAAGGGATCATGCTCCGCGTTTGGGAGACGAGCGGGCGCGCTGGACCGTTCCGTATTCGCGTCCCTGGCTTCCGCCGGGCCTTCCGGACTGATCTGGTCGAGCGAGATCTGGAACCGTTGCGGATTGACAACAGCCGCGCCGGCTGGACCCTTCCGGCACACGGATTCGGCGCGGTGCGGCTGGTTCCCTGAACGCCGGCTCGGACAATGGCGCAACCGACAAAGCTCAAGGCCGGCGCCTTGAAGTTGCCGGCGCTGCTGATGCAGGGGATCACGCACATCGCGCCTGCCGTTGGACTGCTGCTCACCATGCAGGTGGTCGCCTCCTGGGCTGGGATCGCCACTCCGCTGGCATATACCATCGCCTTCTGCGTAGTGCTGACCCTCGGCATTTCCCTCGCGCAATTGGCGCGGCACCTGCCTTCGGCCGGCGGATACTACACTTACGTCAGCCGCACGGTCCACCCGTACGCCGGGTTCCTGACGGCGTGGTTGTATTTCCTGTACGATCCGACCGGCACCGCCATCAATCTCGCCTTCATGGGCTACTGGCTTGACGGGACCGTGAAGGCCGAGTACGGCCTCCACTTCCCGTGGTGGGCGTTCCTGCTGGCTTCCACCGCGCTGGTCACGTTCCTCGTCTATCGCGGAATCGAAATCTCCACGCGCGCCATGGCGATTCTGGCGCTCGCGGAGGTGGCCATTGTGGTCGGCCTCGCGGTCTCCTGTCTGTTTCTGCCGGGGGAAGGCGGTGTGAACTTCAGCTCTTTCCTGCCGGTGAGCGCACCCAACGCTCGAGGGCTGTATCTCGGAGTTGTGTTTTCCATTTTCGCTTTCACCGGCTTCGAATCGGTCGCCCCGCTGGCGGAAGAAACGGAGAATCCGCGTCGAAACCTCCCGCGCGGGATCGTCGGCTCGATTCTGCTCATGGGGGCTTTCTATCTGTTCTGCTCCTGGGCGGTGCTGGTGGGTTGGGGCACGGATCGCCTGGAGAGCTTCGTCCGGTCGAGTGAAAACCCGTCTTTCGTGGTGGCAAGGAGGTTGTGGGGAGGCGCCTGGATCCTCGTCTTCCTGGCGGTCCTCAAATCCATTCTCGCCGTCTCGATCGCCTGCACGAACGCGGCCACTCGTGTGTTCTTCGCCATGGGCCGGGCCGGCGCGCTGCCGGGGTTCTTGGCCCAGGTGCATCCGCGCTATCAGACGCCGGCCAACGCGATCTGGCTTCAGGCCGTTCTAACCCTCGCCATCGGCCTCGGGCTCGGCTTCTGGATTGGACCCGACCAGGAGTTCTACTTCATGGCGGTGGTCATCACGCTGGGCATGGCGCTGGTCTACAGCGCCGGCAACGCGGGAGTCATCCGCCTGTACACAAGCGAGCGGCGAAGCGAGTTTCGCTGGCTGCCGCACTGCGTGTTCCCTCTGGTTTCCACCGCCGCCCTGATTTGGGTGGGCTACCGGTCCGTGTTCCCTCTGCCGCCGCCGCCCATCGGCTACGCGCCCTGGCTGGTGGCTGTCTGGCTGGCGCTCGGAATGATCCTGGTGTGGGTTTTCCGCCGCGCCGGCCGCGAGGACTGGGTGCTCCGCGCAGGGCAGGCCGCCTACGAGCAATCCGCCGAGGTGGAAATCCCGCGGGCCTCGGAGATGAAAGGAGCATGACAGGCATGTTGAAACCGCGCGTTGGGTACTACGCCGTGTATGAACCGACCGAAGAAGGCTGGGAGGACTTCGCTGAGCGCTCGCGCGCCATCCAGGATGATCTGGGATCGCAGGGGATGGAAGTCGAGGCGGCGCCCGAACCAGTCTGTGATGAGGCATCGTGCAAGCGGGTGGCCACGTGGTTCACCGGAAAAGAGATCGACCTGCTGCACCCGCTGATCGTGACTTGGTCCTTTGACCACTACACGATCCTCATCCAGCAATCGAGCGGCCTTCCGGTCGCCATTCGAACGACTCCGGGGATACGGACCGGCTCGATCGTCGGCGGCCAACAATTGGGATCGGTTCTGACAGACCTGGGCGTCGAGCACAAGCTCCTCTACGGGCCCGCCGGTAGTGCGGACGCCGCTGCGGAAACGGCCCTGTACGCCAGGGCCTGCGCTCTGAAGAGGAGCCTGCGGGGAGCGAGATTCGCGATGATCGGCCCAAGAACCGCGGGCATGACGCCCACGGCTATCGACGAGGTCGAACTGATCCGCCTCTTTGGCATCGTGCTGACGAACTTCGGGCTGGAAGACCTGATGGATCTGGCGGCGATGATCGAACCGGCGGAAGCCGAAGCCGAGTGGAGAAGAGTGTCTGGAGCGGCCACGTCGGTCACCAGCGCGTCAGCGGACGGTTTATCGGCGATGCGCAACTACCTGGCGATCAGGCGGCTGGTGGGCGAATACGGCCTCCAGGGAATCGCCATGGGAGCCTACCCCCGCTGTCTCGGCACCATGTGCGTACCCCTGGGCCTGTTGAACGAGGAAGGTATCGCCGCCGGATGCGAAGGCGACGTGAACGCAACCATCGTCACGTATCTCCTCAACCAGTTGACGGGCCGGCCAGTCCACTTCGGGGAGATGCTCGAAATCGACGAACAGAGCAACACCATCGTGTCGTCGCACTGCGGTTCTGCGCCTCCGTCGCTTGCGGACGCGGGCGGCTACGTGCTGTGCCCGGTGCGACTGGCGCACAGCGGCGTCGCGATCCGGTTCACGTCGAAGCCGGGACCGATCAGCTTCGTCAACCTGGTGGGCAGGAGATCCAACTATCGCCTGTGCGCCTTCCAAGGCGAGGCCGTTCCCACCGGCATGGTCTTCGAGGGGAACCCCCTCAAGATCCGCCTGAGATCGCCGATCCGCAGGATTTGGGACGCGGTGAACAGGCATGGCTTTGGTCATCATTGGATGTCGGCTTACGGTCACGTTGCACCGGTCCTGGCGGAGTTTTGCAGGATGACCGGCGTGCGCGGCGTGTTCCCAGACGAGCCGCATCCGCAAGCTTGAATCGCAAAGGAGGAAGCAATCTCTATGCGGCCGATTCTGCGTCAGCGAACACTCCTCGGCCTTGGACTCGCGCTGGTTCTGGCAGGCCCTCTGTCTTGGGCCGAAGCAAACCAGCCGCCTCGCGCCAGCAAGGTCGTCCGGACCGTCTTCCCCGGTGAAATCGACGAGCCGTTGGCGAACCCCTACATGGGCTGGGGACTGTGGGCCGGGCCACGGTACTACGACGGCAGACCCTTCACGCTCGAATACAACACGTCCGGCTTCGGCGACGACGCCCCGCTGTTCAGTTGGGTGCTGGTCGATTGGATGTGGGCCGACCTGGAGCCGGAGGAAGGCAAGTACTACTGGAAGGATCTGGACACCATCCTCGACTTCTGGGCGGCGCGGGACAAGCAGGTGTACCTGCGGGTCTGGGTGACGGACGATCCGGGCTGGTTCGGCGAGCCGGGCAACGAAGTCTGCCCCGATTGGTTGTGGAAGGCCGGGGCTCCGTACCGCGAGTACATGGCCCAGGGCAAGTTCAAGAAGCGGGAACCGGACTACCTCCATGCGAATTATGAGAAGGTGTACTTGCCGAAAGTCCGGAGTTTCCTGTCGGCGCTTGCGGGCCGCTACGACAAACCCGAAAGCCCCATCGTGCTGTGGGGGGTGATGGGCTACGGCCAGTGGGGCGAGTGGCACAGCATGTGGTCGAAATACCGCTGGACCGACAAACACGCCAAGCACCGCGTTCTCGAGAAGATCGTGCGGATGTACGACGAGATCTTCCGGGTGAAGCCGCTGTGCATCTCCTATTGCTTCGACAGCGACTACTCCGAAGTAACCAGCCTGGAGGATTTCGTGTACCGCCAGGCGCTGGATGTCGCGATTCCGAGAGGCTTTGCTCTGGCGCGCCACGGATTCTTCGACGGCCTCCGCCTGTATGACAGGAAGGTCATGGAGACATCCTGGCGGAAGGTGCCGATGCTGGCCGAATCCAACTGGGCCTATACGGACGTAAAGAACCACCGCAACCACGGCACGCTGGATGAGTATCTGGAGGTCTACCGCGACTGGCACTCGAACTTCGCGCACTACTACATGGACGCCGCGAGCTACAGGCGCGCGATGCAAGAGGATCGCGACCACCATGTCAAGGGCCTGCAAAGCGGCGGGCTCGGCTACCGCTTCGTCCTGAAGTCGGCGAGCTGGAGCGAGGAGGTGCCGGCCGGGCACCTGTTCGTGGTCCGCTCGAGCTGGGTGAACCGCAACGCCGGCCGGCTCTACGTGCGGCACCCGCTGAAGCTGTGCCTGACCGACGAGCAGGGCAACGAGAAGTTCAGCGAGGAGGATCGCGGCTTCGACCAGACGAGCTGGGTGGAAGGAGAGAAGTACCCGGTGCTCAGCGTGTTCCACCTGCGGAAGGACCTGCCGCCGGGTGTCTACGACGTGCGGATCGCCATGGCCGATTCCAGCGGCAGGCCGCGCATCCGGCTGGCCATTGACGGAGAGGACAACCAGAAACGTTACAGGTTGGGATCCGTCCGGATCCTGCCGGCAATGTGAGGAGGAGTGCCGATGCGAAAGAGACGTTACACGCGGCGCGCGGGAACGGTCGTCCTGCTGGCGGGCTGCCTCTGCGCCGAGCAGGCCGTGAGCGGGGAAGTTATGCGCACGGTCACGCCTGCCGAGATCGCGGATCCTCTGCCCAACCCGTATATGGGCTGGGGTCTCTGGGCAGGCCGGCACAGCTTCGGCAACACCGAGAAGGACTTCACGGTCGAACAAAACACCAGCGGTTTCGGCGATGATGCGCCGCTCTTCAATTGGATCCTGATCGACTGGGACTGGTCCAGCCTCGAACCCCGGGAAGGGACCTTCTATTGGCAGGACTTCGATGCGATTGTGAGCTATTGGGCAGCCAGAGGCAAGCAGTTTGCGGTCCGGCTCTGGGTTACCGACGATGCCGGGTGGGACGGCAGGCCCGGAGCGGATGTGCTGCCCGGTTGGCTGTGGGAAAAGGGGCTGAAATCCCGCGAGTATGTCGGCCATGGCAAGATCAAGCGGCGCGAGCCGGACTATGCCGACCCCACCTTCGAAAATGTCTACCTGCCGGCGCTGCGGAAGCTGCTGAAGTCCTTCGCCGAGCGCTACGACAAGCCGGATTCGCCCGTCATTCTGCTCCAGGTGATGGGTTACGGCCATTGGGCGGACTGGGCCACCTGGTTCTCCCGCTACTCCTTTCCGAGCGTCCGGGCCAAGCACGAGGTGCTCGGCAAGATCATGCAGGCTTACATCGACACGTTCCGCCACGTTCGCCTGTTCGAGTTCGCCGGGCCCGACTGGGACGTTCGCGACTACCCCACGCTCGAAGAGTTCATGTACTCGAAGGCGCTCGACGTGGCCGTGGCCAACCGGTTCGCCTTTATCTGGACCGGCTTCATCGACGGGCTGCGCAGCCCGTACGACCGGCTCCTGATGGAGCGATACTGGCGGACGCACCCGATCATCGCGGAGGGCAACTGGAACTATGACGACATGATGGACCACAAAACTCACGGAACGTTGGATGAGAACCTCGACGTGGCCCTGAACTGGCACGCGAATTTCACCCATTTCTACATGCTGTGTGACACGTACAGGCGAGCTGTCCGCGAGCAGCCCGCGGTAATCGAGCGTGGGTTGAGAAGCGGCGGTCTAGGGTACCGGCTGGCGCCGGTCTCCCTAAGTTGCAGGGAAGAGTTGCCGGCTGGGCGTATTCTCGTTCTTTGGCAGAAGTGGGTCAACCGAAATGTCGGGCGGCTCTACGTACGCCATCCCCTGAAGCTCTACCTGACCGACGAGAAGGGGAACGAGAAGTACAGCGCAGTCTACGGCGCATTCGACCAGACCTCCTGGGTAAAGGGCGACGCCTACGAGACCGTCAGTACGTTTCAACTGAAGAAGGATCTGGAACCGGGGCCGTACGATCTGCGCATCGCCTTGGTGGACCAGAATGGCAAGCCGAGCATCCGGCTGGCCATCGAGGGAGAGGACGACCAGAAACGCTATAAGGTGGGAACTATCCGGATCCTGCCGGCAGACTAAGGAGGACGCGCCATGGCGATAAGACAGGCATTGGTGTTGTTGGCGGCGGCTTTGCTGCTGGCCGGTGCGGGCGCCGCCGCGAGCGAAATCGTCAAGACGGTCATGCCGGCGGAGATCGACGAGCCGCTGGTGAATCCCTACATGGGCTGGGGGCTGTGGGCCGGGCCGCGATACTACGACGGCAGGACCTTCACACTCGAATACAACACGACCGGCTTCGGCGACGACGCACCGTTATTCAGTTGGGTGCTGGTGGACTGGATGTGGGCCGACCTGGAGCCGGAGGAGGGCAAGTACTCCTGGAGGGATCTTGATACCATCCTTGACTTCTGGGCGGCGCGGGGCAAGCAGATCTACCTGCGAGTGTGGATCACCGACGATCCGGGATGGTACGGCGACCGGCCGGGCCATGAGGTGTGCCCCGGCTGGTTGTGGAAAGCCGGGGCGCCGTATCGGGAATATACTTCTCAAGGCAAGTTCAAGAAGCGAGAGCCGGACTATGCCCATCCAGCTTATGAGAAGGTATATCTTCCCAAGGCGAAGAAGTTCCTGACAGCGCTCGCGGAACGCTACGACAAACCTGAAAGCCCGATCGTGATGTGGGGTGTGATGGGCTACGGCCAGTGGGGCGAGTGGCACAGCATGTGGTCGAGGTACCCGTGGCCGAACAAGGACGTCAAACATGGCGTGCTGGCTAAGATCGTCAACATGTACGCGGATATCTTCCGGATGAAGAAGCCGTGTATCTCCTATGCTCGCGACTCCGATCGCGACGAGGTGACGAGCATGGAAGATCACGTGTACCGCCAGGCGCTGGACATCGCCGTCGCCAGGGGTTTCGCCCTGGCACGGCACGGATTCATCGACGGCCTGGCCCTGTATGACAGGAAAGTCATGCAGAACTACTGGCGGAAGGTGCCGATGTTTGCCGAGTCCAACTGGGAGTATAACGACGTCAAGGACCACGGCACGCACGGCACGCTGGAAGAGTATCTGGAAATCTACCGGGAGTGGCACTCGAACTTCGCGCACTACTACATGGACGCCGCGAGCTACAGGCGCGCGATGCAAGAGGATCGCGACCACCATGTCAAGGGCCTGCAAAGCGGCGGGCTCGGCTACCGCTTCGTCCTGAAGTCGGCGAGCTGGAGCGAGGAGGTGCCGGCCGGGCACCTGTTCGTGGTCCGCTCGAGCTGGGTGAACCGCAACGCCGGCCGGCTCTACGTGCGGCACCCGCTGAAGCTGTGCCTGACCGACGAGCAGGGCAACGAGAAGTTCAGCGAGGAGGATCGCGGCTTCGACCAGACGAGCTGGGTGGAAGGAGAGAAGTACCCGGTGCTCAGCGTGTTCCACCTGCGGAAGGACCTGCCGCCGGGTGTCTACGACGTGCGGGTCGCGATGGTGGATTCCAGTGGCAAGCCGCGCATCCGCCTGGCGATTGCGGGCGCGGATCGGGAGGGCAGGTACCGTCTGGGCACCGTGCGAATCACCGAGGGTTCGCGATGAGTGCCAGTGCGACTGGGGAATCATGCGCGCTGTCCGGATAGAAAAGACGAATGCTCCGTGGAAGGTGGTAGAGGCGCCTGTTCCCGAACCGGGTCCGGGCGAGGCGCTGGTGCGGGTCAGAGCAAGCGGGATATGCGGCGCGGACCTGGAAATCACCCGCGGCGAATATCCGCTGGCCCGCGCCCCTCTGACCCCGGGCCATGAGGTGGCCGGCATCGTCGAGCAGACGGGCGCGGACGTGGCGGCGTTCCGGGCCGGGGACCGTGTGGGCCTCGGCTGGCTCCAGGGGATTTGCGGGAAGTGCGAGGCCTGCTTCGCCGGCAAAGAGAATCTTTGCGCGGAGCAGCGCGCCACTGGCGTGAACGTGGATGGAGGTCACGCCGAGTACGTGGTGGCTCCGGTCGCCTATCTTCACCACCTGCCCGAGCAACTCAGTTTCGAGCACGCCGCGGCCCTGATGTGCCCCGGCATGACGGCCTACTCCGCCATCAAGATCTCAGGCGTCCGGCCGGGAGCCCGCATCGCCGTGCTCGGCCTCGGCGGGGTGGGCCACCTCGCGGTGCTGCTCGCCCGGGCCGTCGGCGCGCAGGTCGCCGTCGTCACCCGCGGCGGAGAAGAGAAGATGGAGTGGGCGCGCAAGTTGGGCGCCGATTATGTTCTCGACTCTAGAGGCGAGAGCGCGGGGCGCTTGTTGCAGAGCGTCGGCGGCGCCGACCTCATCCTGTCCGTCACCATCTCGGAGACAGAAGCCGGTGATGCGATCGACGGACTGCGGCCCGATGGAACCATGGTGCTGATCGGCGTGCCCACAAGACCGATTCCCGTCCCCGCCGACCCAATGTGCGCGGGGCGCCGCCGCATCCTAGGGCTTCCTTCCGGCAGCCGGACGGAGGTCCGCGAAACGCTTGAATTCGCCGCACGGCGCCGCATCGCTCCGCTGATCGAAACCTTCCCGCTTGCGGATGCCCGGCGCGCCATCGAGCGTATGGGAAAAGGCCTGGTGAGGTTCCGGGCGATCCTGGTCCCTTGAGGGTTCCGTGATGCTGAAGCAGAAGTGGCTTTGGTACTGCGTCTTTTGCGTTTGCTGCTGGGGGCCGTATGCCATCACCTCGAAGCTGGGATCAAGAGAAATCCCGGCGCTCCCCATGCAGCTTCTGTTCACCATCGGCAGCCTGCCGGTGGCCCTGGCCATGCTCGCCGCCAGACGCTTCCGGCTGGAGAGGAACCGTCGAGGCATCGTCTATGGGCTTGTTACCGGGATCTTTTCCGGAATCGGCGGCATCGCCTGGTTCGCCGCCTACTCGAGCGGCGGCAACACCGCCATCATCG
>CAYZJD010000064.1:0-3194 GCA_964478455.1 uncultured Solibacteraceae bacterium
GGCGGTGTCACTGTCTCTTATTTCGAGTGGGTGCAGAACGAGCAACACCTCTCCTGGAATCTTTGCGATGTTCACAACCGGTTGGAACACGTCATGAAGCGGGCATTCAACGAGGTGCTCAACTTCCACGTGGATCGCAAGGTGAGCATGCGGCTCGCCGCCAACATGCTCGGCGTCAGCCGAGTGGCCGAAGCCACCGTTACTCGCGGGCTGTATCCCTGATCCCGCCGCCGCGCCTCTGCGGGCCGCCTCCCGGCAACCTTCGTCAGTGCCCGGGGCAGAAGCGGTCTTTCCGGTTCTCCTTGATCCAGACCGCTTCGATACACCCCGACGGCAGCGATCGAAACGACTTGTCGCCGAAGTTCGCCGTGAGCGACACTTCCTCACCGTAGGTCGCTTGCTGGACAGTCCTGTCTTCGGTGAGCCACTGGAAACCGGACAGCGGCTTGTCGCCTGAGCGGCGGTGAATCGGTGAGAAGAACCGGTACAGTTCTTGAAACCTCCGCCTGTGGTGGCGGAGTTCCCCGACATCCAGGCTCCAGATGGACGGCACGTTGTAAAGCAGTTCCAGCAACACACGCGTCTCGACCAGTTCAGGGAATTTCATCAGCGGCGTGTCCCAGCGGTCGGTCGCAATCACCGAGCCGTGGAACGCCGCCTGGTAGAGCGGAACGCGGTAGCGCGGGTCATACCTCGTCTTCCCGAAGCCGCCCCCGGCCTTCACCGGCTTGAAGAACACCCGCGGCCTCTCCGGCGGCCACCATCCTCCGTAGCTGTTTTTGTCGCGCAGAAGCTTCCACAACATGGAATTAAATACGGCCTCGGCGCCGTGAGCGAAGTCGGTCACCGGGGCGCTCCATGCCGCCCCGCCTTCCGAGCCCAGCACCAGGCCTCGGTCCCGGATGAACTGCATCCGCTTCAGCCGGTTGAGACGATCTTTCGCCGGCGTCATCGGGTGCGCCGTCGAGTAATCGTCAAATAACTCTCCATACGCATCGACGTCGAGAAAATAAGTATTGATGCCAGTCCGTACATGGCTGGCCACCCGCCGCTCCATGTAGTGCTTCGCCGGTTCTGCCTGCTCCAGTGCCTCCGAACTCAGCTCGCATCCGCGCCGTCCAAATCCTTCCTTCACCCGCCCTCGTTCGTCGATGATGCAGCCGCTCGTGTACAGCTCGAGGTCCCAGACCGCATTCGGAGCATCGGCTGAACGGGGGTCCTGGATGTTGGCGAAGGAGTCGTAATGCCCGACAAGATAGCCCTGCGCCTTTGCCGCGGCGATGTACTTCTCATCTGCCAGGTGCCGGTCCTTGCGCGCATCCTGGTCGTAGCCGAGCCACATCCGGTCCACGGCCATCGCCTTCAGTTCCTCGAGCAGCGCCGTCGTCCGGCCATCCCCGTAAACATACGCGTGGGGTGCGCCCAGCAGCTTCGCCACCTCTGGGTTCCGCCGTATCTTCTCGGCCAGCGTCACGTACTGTCCTCGCTCCATGAGCCACTGCCGGAACTCCACGGCGGGGGCCACCGGCGCAGCACCGCCCACCCAGATCGCGATCTCGTACGGGACGGCGCCATCGCGCTTGCGGAAAGAATGGATCGCCCGCGTCGACAGCCGCCCGTTCGCCGCCGAGGTGCAAACCTCCGTTCGGAGATCGCTCACCGCCAGATAAGTGATGGTGCGGCTGCCGAGATGGTGACTCCAAAAAGGCATCGACAACCCGCCATGCGCGGTGTAACACGGACTCTCGGCCAGTTGTTTCCTCCAGAAAGCATCCCCAAGCGGGATGTAGAGACCTTCCCCGTCCGGGTAGATCAGCGCCGAAACTCGCTCATCGGCGCCCGTCACCGGCCAGGTGAAGTCTTGATCGCGGCTCGTCTCGAAGCGGACGTGGAGCCGGTTCTTCACCACTGACACAGTTACCTGCATGTCGAGCGGCGGAATGGACCAGCGGACGGCCCCATTCGCGCTGGTGAGGCCGCGTACCGACAACGGCGCGGCACTGCTGACGGTGACAAGTATCTCCTCTGTCTCTCCCCGGAGCCGGCCGTGAATTCTGAGCGCCTCGGGCTCAATCCGCGCTTCCCAATCGTCGAGTCGGAATAGCGTATCCGCGCTGCCCGGCCAGGGAAACCCAGCGGCCCAGAGCAGGCAGCTCAGCGCCGTGATGAGCGAGGGCCGCCGCCTCATGCAGTCGAGTCTACCGGACTGTGAGACTACCGGAGTGGCACGGAAAAATGGGGCAGTTCAGGCTGACCCCTTTTGCGGCCCGCCCAGCGCTGGAAGCGCTCCAGGTACAGGTAGATCACCGGGGTGATGTAAAGGGTCAGCGTCTGGGAAACGAGCAGGCCGCCAACCACAGCGAGGCCGAGCGGCTGACGGGCGTCCGCTCCTTCGCCGTAGCCCAGCGCGATCGGCAGCGTGCCGAACAGCGCCGCGACTGTCGTCATCATGATCGGCCGGAAACGCAGCATGCAGCCGGTGTAAATGGCATCCCGCGGGTTCTTCCCTTCTACCCGCTGCGCCTCCAGCGCGAAGTCGATCATCATGATCGCGTTCTTCTTGACCACGCCGAACAGCATGATCAGCCCGACGAATGCGTACAGGTCCAGGTCCTTGTGGAACAGCCGGAGCGTCAGCAGCGCGCCGAACACCGCCGAAGGCAGCCCCGAGAGAATCGTGATCGGATGGATGTAGCTCTCATACAGGATGCCGAGCACGATGTAGATGACCAGAATGGCCACGATCAGCAGGATCGACATCCCCTGGAACGACTGCTGAAACTCCTTCACCGTGCCCTGGAAGTTCACGTTGATCGTGGCCGGCATGCGGAGTTCACTCACCGCCTCGTTTACTTGCTCGGCCGCGTCGCCGAGCGAGAAGCCGGGCCTCAGATTGAAGGACACCGTTACTGCCGGCAGTTGCCCGAAATGGTTGACGGTCAAAGGACCCACCGTACGCGTCAGCCCCACCACCTCGGCCAGCGGCACAAGCCGCCCTTGCGAGCTCCGCACGTAAAGCTTGGAAAGCGAATCGGGACTCCGCTGGTACTGCGGCTCGACCTCCATGACCACGGCGTACTCGTTGGCCGGCGTAAAGATGGTGGAAACCTGGCGGTTGCCGTACGAGCTGTAGAGCGCGTCCTGGATCTGCTCCGGCGTCACGCCGACCGCCATCGCCCGGTCCCGATCGATGT
>CAYZJD010000064.1:3294-16247 GCA_964478455.1 uncultured Solibacteraceae bacterium
TCCTGGATCTGCTCCGGCGTCACGCCGACCGCCATCGCCCGGTCCCGATCGATGTCGGCCAGGATCTGCGGACTTGAGATCAGCAAGTCGGAGTTCACGTCCACAAAACCCGGAAGGGTACGCATCTTGTCCACCAGGCGCGGCACCCACACGTAGATCTCTTTCAGGTTCACACTCTGGAGCGTCATCTGGTAAACGCTGGTGGTGAACTGGCCGCTGATGGTGATCGGCGGCGGGTTCTGGAGAAAGGCGAGGATGCCCGGCACGGTCGAGAGCTTGGGCCGCAGCTCCTCCATGGTCTGGTCCACCGAAAGCCGCCGCTCTTCGCGCGGCTTCAGCCGCACGAACATGAAGCCCTGGTTGCCGCTCCCGACAAACGCCCCCAGGCTTTGCACGTTGGGGTCTTTGGCAACGATGTCGACGACGGCCCGGTGGTGCTTCGCCATCGATTCGAACGAGATGTCCTCGCCGGCCATCGTCACCCCGAAGATGAAGCCGCTATCCTGGCTCGGGATGAAGCCGGTCGGCATGGCGAAGAACAGGTAGATCGTCCCGGCCAGCAACGCGACGGCGGCGGTAAGAGTGGCGAACTGGTGCCGCAGCACTCTCCGTAGCGTGTAATCGTAGAAACGTGCCATCAGCAGGAAGCCGGCCTCGAGGGCGCGGTACAGCGGTCCGTGCCGGCCGTGGTCGAACCGCAGGAACCGGCTTCCGAGCATCGGCGTGAAGCTGAGCGAAACGAAACCAGAGATCAGGATCGCCACCGCGATCGTCACCGAGAACTCGTGGAGCAGCCTCCCGACGATGCCGCCCATGAACAGGACCGGGATGAACACGGCCACCAGCGACAGCGTCATGGAGATGATCGTGAAGCCGATTTCCTTTGAAGCTGCGAACGCCGCTTCCATCCGGCCCTTCCCCATTTCCATGTGCCGCACGATGTTTTCGAGCATCACGATGGCGTCGTCCACCACGAAGCCCACCGACAGCGTCAGCGCCATCAGGGAGAGGTTGTTCAGGCTGTAACCGAGCAGATACATCACCGCGAACGTGCCGACGATCGAGAGCGGCACCGCGACCCCGGGGATCAGCGTGGCCGAGAGGTTTCTCAGGAACAGAAAGATCACCATCACCACCAGGCACACCGTCAGCACCAGCGTGAACTCGACATCCCGGATGGAGCCGCGGATCGACTCCGAAGCGTCGAAGGCCACCTCGAGCTTCACCGAGGGGGGGATCTCGCTGCGAAACACCGGCAGCAGGCGCCGGATGTTGTCCACGACCTCTACCGTGTTCGTGCCGGGCTGGCGCTGGATGGCGAGAATCACGCCGCGGACCCCGCCAAACCAGGCGGCCGCCTTCTCGTTCTCTACGCTGTCGAGAACGCGGCCAAGCTGCTCCAGCCTCACCGGCGTCCCGTTCCGCCAGGCGACAATGACCGGCCGGTACTCGGCGGCCCTCATCAACTGGCCGGTGGACTCGACCGTGAACGCCTGCTTGCTGCCGTGCAGCCGGCCGGTGGGCAGGTTCACGTTGCTCTGCCGGATGGCCCGTTGCACCTCGTCGATGCCGATGCCGCGCGCCGCCAGCTCGTCGGGATTCACCTGCACCCGCACAGCGTACTTCTGGCTTCCGTAAACAATGACCCGCGACACGCCGCTGACCATCGAAATGCGCTGCGCCAGCAGCGTGTCGGCGTACTCGTCCACCGTGTACAGTGGCAGCGTCGCGGAAGTGAGTGACAGGTACAGCACCGGCCTCTCGGCCGGATTCGCCTTCTGGTAAGACGGCGGCCGGGGCATGTTCGGCGGAAGCCGGCCGCCCGCGTTCGAAATGGCCGCCTGGATGTCCTGCGCGGCGGCGTCGATGTCGCGCTCGAGCGCGAACTGCACCGTGATCTGCGTGATCCCTTGCGAGTTCGTCGAGCTCATCTGCTGCACGCCGGCGATGGTGGAGAACTCGCGCTCAAGCGGCGTCGCCACCGACGCAGCCATCGTCTCCGGGCTCGCTCCCGGAAGCACCGCCTGCACCTGGATCGTCGGGTAATCTACGCTCGGCAACGCGGCCACCGGAAGCGCACGAAATCCCACGATCCCGAACAGAAGGATGGCGAAGGTGACCAGCGAGGTCATCACCGGGCGCTCGATGAAGATGCGCGAGATGTGCATGGCTAAAGCTTCTGCGACTCGATCGCGCTGGCTGCCACCGCCCGGATTTTGGCGCCCGGGAACAGGCGCAGTTGGCCGTCGGTTACCACCGTCTCGCCAACCGCCACTCCTTTGTCAATGACCGCCCTACCCCCGGTGACAGGCCCCACCGAGACCGGCCGGAATTCCACCGTCTGGTCGGGCTTCACCACGTAGACGAACAGCCCCTGCTGCCCGGCCTGCACCGCCTCGGATGGCACCAGCACCGCCTCGCTCGTTTCCAGTCGCATCACTACGTTCACGAACTGGCCAGGCCAGAGAAGGCGCGCCTCGTTGTCGAATAGGGCCTTCAGGCGGATTGTCCCGGTGTTCGAGTCCACCGTGTTGTCGATCACCGTGAGGAAGCCGCGCGCGTGCTTGCCGGGGGAGTCCGACGACGACGCTTCCACCGGCAGCTTGCCGGAGGCGCTTTTAGCCCGGATCTCGGCCAGGCGGCGCTCCGGAACGCCGAACGTTATGAAGATCGGGGCGATCTGGTTGATCACCACGAGCGCCTCGTCGCCGTTGGCCTTCACCAGATTCCCGGCATGCACCAGCAGGTTGCCGGTGCGGCCAGAAACCGGCGAGCGGATTTCACAGTAGCCCAGGTCGAGCTTGGCGCGCTCCACCGCGGCCCGGTCGCTTTCGAGGGATGCTCGCGCGCTCTCGATTGCCGCCTCGTCGGCGCGGATCGCTTCCCGTAGCGCATCGGCGTTGGTGCGCACCAGGTCGTACTGGCTGCGCGCGGCGATGCCCTGCTGGAACAGCTCCCGGTAGCGCGCTTCCTCCGCCTCGGCGTTCTTAGCCTGGGCGCGGTCACGGCCAAGGTTCGCTTCCGCCTGCCGGAGTTGCGCCATGTCTCTGGCGACGGCGGCTTCGGCCTGGCGGAGCACCTCGCGGTAGGGGCGCGGGTCGATCTCGAACAGCAGGTCGCCCTCGCTGACGTCCGCCCCTTCTATGAACCGCACGCGAAGGAGTTGCCCCGCAACCTGTGACTTCACTTCCACGGTCGCATAAGGCTCGACCGTACCGACGGCACGGTCCTCCACCGGAACCGGCTCCCGCGCTGCCACGGCCACGCTCACCGGCACTGCGGGCATAGCACGGGCCGGCTGCGCCTGCTGCGACTTGCAGCCGGCCAGCACTATGGCAACCGCAAACACTCCCGCAACTCTGGGCGCTGTTTGCACTGGGGTCGTTCCTCCTGGGACGGTTTTCTCAGTGTACCTGAAGCCGCGCATCCAGGCCCACGAGGCAGGAGTCGCGGGCCGCGAACCGGTGGCCGAAGGCCGCCTACTGTTGTCGCAGCGACGGCATGGGGATTGCAATGTTGTACGTTGTCGCGGCCACGCCCATTCCGCCTTCACAGGTGTTGGGCGGCGTCGTACACAACGTCCGCGTCCCCTGGCACTCGGCCGCCCAGAACATGTAGCCGAGCATGCCTGGGGTCGTTCCGGCGCCGTTGGGCGTCACCGTCTGCACATAGTTGCCGGTGGATTTCTGCAACGAGTTGTTGAAATTGACGCACTCGGGCGCGGGCTTGCGCCCGGTAACCAGCCAGAGGCTGCCAGTGAACTTGGCCGGCGCCAGGGGGAGAATCGGAGGATCGTACCGTGGCTTGCCGTCAACGTGTTCCTGCCAGTTGGCGATGGCGTCGGACGCGCTCCTGGGCTGCCGGGCGGGCACCATGGCGTTGGCGTAATCGAGCACGGGATTCGTGGTCGTGAGCCATACCCTGGTGGCGTGCTCGGTCAGGGGGATGAGCCAGCGGTCCCCCGCCGCCAGGTCGATGGTCAGCCGGGCGGCATGATTGCTTCCCGTGGCGTCGTACGGAAGCTGTGAGCGGTACGCGCTGATGAACGCCTGCAAGCCTTCGAGATTGGGGTTCATGTTCTCCTCGTAATCGATCTCGATACCAACGCCAAGGCGCTGTGCCGCGGCCGCCGCGTTCAGCCCCAGTAGCGTGGGGTTCGCGGCCAAGGCCTGATTCCAATAGTCGACGTACGTGATGCCGCCGATAGAGAGCATCACGCGGACACCCCTGCTCTTGAAGTAATTCACGATCTCCTGCGTCATGCCGGCCGGGATGCCGTTCACGGGTTCATCGTTCAACAGCTTCAGTGGATTAACGAAGCTCAGGACCACAAGGTTGACCGACGGCCGTCCCGAGCCGTCGCCGCGGTCGATCAGCCAGTGGTTCTTCTGATCGAATTCGACCATGTTCCGCACACTGGCCCAGGTGCAGTAATCATTGCCGCAGTGCCAGGCGCCGTAAATCTCCATGGCTGTCGCCCTTGGGGCTGACGCAATCAGAAGGACACCCGTCGTCCTCAACAGCCGGAACATGATCTTCGTATCCATATATCCCTCCCGGCGTGCGCTTGACCTCCTTGTGCGCCGTTGCCTATCTTGGCTCCATGGTCCGTAGCATAGAGGATTTCCTCAACTCCTGGAGCGCCGAAAGCGAGGCTACCCTCAAGGCCCTCCACGCCCTTACCGACTCTTCCCTCGATCAGCGGGTCACCCCTGACGGCCGCAGCCTGGGTTTTATCGCCTGGCACATCACCACCACGCTCAGCGAGATGATGGGACACGCCGGAGTCCCGGTGGCCGGCCCATCGGACAAGGAGCCTGCGCCTTCGAGCGCGGCCGCCATCGCTGACGCGTACGAGAAGGCAGCCAAGGCGCTGGCGGAAGCCGTGAAGGAGAAGTGGGCCGATTCCCAGCTCACCGACGACATCCCCATGTATGGCGAAACGTGGAAGAAAGGCTTCGTGCTCAGCGCGCTGATCGGCCACCAGATCCACCATCGCGGCCAGATGACGGTACTTATGCGGCAGGCCGGGCTGAAGGTGCCGGGCATGTTCGGCCCGTCGAAGGAAGAGTGGGCCGCCTACGGCATGGAGCCGCAGCCATAGCTGATAAGTGGTGAACGGCGGGTGGTAAGTGGTGACGGATTGGCCGCCGGAGGACCGGCGCCGGCTGGCGGAGTATTGGCAGAGCGACCGGCTCGGTTCGCTCGAACTTCCCGGAGACGAGCGGCTGCTCGCACCTGCCGCGGCGATTGGAGCCGCACTCGAGTCCGACCAGGACGCAAAGGTCCGGGATGCTTGCGTCGAGTTCGTAACAGCCGCCGCCGATTTCTACCGCGTTCCGCGGCCCGAGGTCCGCGTGCTCGCGGCGCGGCCGCTGCGGGTCCGCGAGGGAGGCTGGTCAACCGAACTCTTTGGCGACTATGAGCCGGGGAAGCGCCAGATCCGCGTGTGGATGCGCACGGCCGTTCGAAAGAAGGTGACCTCTTACGGCACGTTTCTCAGCACGCTGTGCCACGAGTTCTGCCACCACCTCGACTATGAGCGATTTCGGTTCGGCGATTCCTATCACACGCGCGGTTTCTATGAGCGCACTGCCGTGCTTTACCACCACGCCCGCGGCACGCCCGTGAAGCCGCTGTTCTGGAAAGCGCTTCCGGGCGACCGCTGGCGCATCGACTGGTCCCGCATCAAAAAGGGGTCAGCCTGATCTGGTCCATTTTCCCGCGGCCACCCGAGCTTGCCCGAGCCAAGTACGCCATCGCAAAGCGGGCGTGCTCCGCCCTGGAATCCCGGCGCTCGATGGCTGGCGGCGGGCTCCGAGTTCAGCCGCAACAGGCGCACGGCGGCTTCGGTGAACAGGCGCCGGCCGCGCGAGTTCAGGAACATCCACACGAGCAGGTGCAGCAGCCACGGCTGCCGGAAATCCGGGTCACGCTGCCGGCGGCGTTCGAGGATGTCCGCCAGGATTTGCCGCGGCCGCTCGCGGAATGCGTCCAGCAGGGCAGTCTGGTGGACGCAGGAGATGGTGCACAAGGGGGAGCATTCCTTCACGCGGGCCGCCTCACGCGCTAAGTTGTCCGGCGTGTATCGCTCCAGCGGGATGCCGGGACGGCCGCGCTGCTGCGAGCAGTAATGCACCATGCCATCCTCGCAAACGTAAAGGTAGCGGCCGCCAGCCCGGCAGTGCCAGTCGTTAGGAAGGCCGAACACCACGTTGCGCTGGAAGCAGTCGTAATGAGCGAAGGAGAAGAATCCGGCGCCGAGCCTCACGATCCGCTCATAGAGCTCCCGCTCCCGCTCGCCCAGCGGGGTCAGTTGCCCGCGCCGGTCGTGAATCACGCCGACCGTGCTTGTGAAACCCAGTTGCCTGGCCCGGGCGGCGATGCAGTAGGCGTCCTCCGGATTAGATACCCCGCTGCCAAGCACGGAGTTGATGGTCACGCCGAACTCGGCGAGCTCAGCGAGCCACTTCAGCTTTCGTTCTAAGACCTTCAAGCTCTTCTTCGAAATACCGTCCGGCTGCACGTTGTCGATGCTGATCTGGAGGTAGTCCAGCCCCGCGCGGTTGAGTCCGCGGATCCGGTCAGGCGTCAGGAAGTAGCCGTTGGTGATCAGCGTGGCGATCGCCCCGCGCCGACGGATATGGGCGATGATGGCATCCAGTCCCGGATGAAGCATCGGCTCGCCGCCGCTAAGCGTGATGATGGATGTGCCCAGCTCCGCAAGCCGGTCGATGCGCTGGAGCATCGTTTCCAGCGGCACCGGCGGCGAGGCCCGGTCGTATTCGTCGCAGTACGAGCAGGCCAAGTTGCAGCGGCGGATCGGGATGATCTGCGCCAGGATCGGATGGGCCGCCGACTTCATCGCCCTGGCGAACATCCGAGCCTCGCGCGCTATGCGGCCCGCACGCTTCACCATCAGCCGGATTGCCGTGCCGGGAGCCATGACCCGCAGTTCCCCTTCTTTGCGCGAACGGCCCGTGCGGCTCGCTGCCCTCAGCGTAGCTCGTGCCGCGGGCGCACGGCGCTGCACCGTCAGGAAGGAGGCGACAAACCTGTGGCAATTTGACTGGCTCGCTGCGTCTCCGGTATTCTGAGAGTTCACCTTGATAGAGGCGCGGCGGCCATCAGTAGCTGGACGAGTGGTTCCGAGGAGCTTCGGAGGTCCAGGCGAAAGGGGCCGGCAGCACTCCGCCGAAATCGCCGCTGGAAGCCCCGCCGCGGCGGTTGGGGGGCAAGGATAAGACCTGCCCACTGTCATCCGTTGTCAAGGACGGATGGAGCGCTATCGGGAAGTGAAGAAACGCGGTTCCTCCCCAGGCTGTTTCTTCTCCCCAGCCCTCCACTCCGCACCGGAATTGAAATGCACCTGTTCGAACTCACGCGCGCGCTGGTGGACATCGAGTCGATCACCGGCAATGAGAAGGCGGCCGGCGAGTTTCTCTGCCGCCAGCTTGGCGCACTGGCGGAGCGCTACAGCGGTTACGTCGAGCGAATGGAAGTCGAGCCGGGGCGCTTCAATGTGCTGGCGCGCTGGGGAGAGCCGGTGGTGACGCTCTCGACGCACATGGATACGGTGCCCCCGTTTGTGCCGTCGCGAGAAGACGAAACGCACATCTGGGGCCGCGGCGCTTGCGACACCAAAGGGATCATCGCGTCCATGATCAAGGCGGCGGAAGGGCTGCTGGAAGATGGCACGCGGAATTTCGCCTTGCTGTTTGTCGTCGGCGAGGAGAAGAACAGCGCCGGCGCGTTCGCGGCATCGCGGGAGTCGCGGGGCTCGCGCTACCTGATCAACGGCGAGCCCACCAGGAACAAGCTGGCGTTGGGATCGAAGGGCGCGCTGCGGTACGAGATCGAAGCGACGGGCCGGATGGCGCACTCGGCCTATCCGGAGCTTGGAGAATCGGCGATCGAGAAGCTGCTCGACGTGTTGAGCGAGATGCGCAAGATCCCGCTGCCGGTGGACCGGCTGCTCGGCCCGGCCACGCTGAACATCGGTACGATCGCGGGCGGGCGCGCTCCGAACATCGTCGCCGATCACGCCCGGGCCGAGGTCATGATCCGGCTGGTGGACGACGCCGCACCGATCCGCCAGGCGGTAAGGAAGGCGGCCGCGGGCCGGGCGGAAGCGCGGGAGGTGCTGTGCATCCCGGCTTTGCGCCTCGGCGCGCTCGAAGGGTTTGAGACGACCGTCGTGAGCTACACTACGGACATTCCGGCGTTCGACGGCGCCTGGGGCCGGCCGTACCTGCTCGGCCCCGGCAGCATCCACGTCGCCCACACCCTCGAGGAGCGCGTGGAAAAGAGTCAGCTCGTCGAGGCGGTGGAGATCTATCAGAAGATGGTGAGGCAACTCCTCGCCACGTGAACACAGAAGGAAAGACATGCAACCGAGAATCGAAGTCGGCATCCTGGGCGCCACCGGCATGGTGGGCCAGCACTTTGTGAAGTTTCTTCAGGGCCACCCGTGGTTCGAGCTGAAATGGCTCGGGGCGAGCGACCGCTCGGCTGGCAAGAAGTACCGGGACGCCTGCCAGTGGCACCTGGGCGGCGTCACGCCGGAGACGGTGGCGGACATCGTGGTGGACGAATGCAAGCCGGGCAACGCTCCGCGGCTGCTCTTCTCCGCCATGGACGCGGGCGTGGCCACGGAGATCGAGCGCGCCTTTGCCCTGGCCGGCCACGTGGTGGTGTCCAACTCGAAGAACCACCGCATGGAGCCGGACGTGCCGCTGCTGGTGCCGGAGATCAATCCGGACCATCTGAAGGTGGTGGCGGCGCAGCAGCGCAACCGCGGCTGGCGCGGACAGATCGTCACCAACCCGAATTGCACTACGGTGGTGCTGGCGTTGGCGTTGGCTCCGTTGAAGCCGTTTGGCATCACCAAGGTGATCGCGACCTCGCTTCAGGCGATCTCCGGCGCCGGCTACCCCGGCGTGCCCTCGATGGACATCAACGGCAACGTGATTCCATTCATCAGCGGCGAGGAGGAAAAGGTCCAGCAGGAGACGCAGAAGATCCTGGGCGAGCTGAACGGGGACAAGATCGTGCCGCTGGTGGCAAAGGTGAGCGCTCACTGTAACCGGGTGCCGGTGGTGGACGGGCACACCGAGACGATCTCGGTGGAATTGAGTTGCAAGCCGGGAGAGGCTGAGCTTCTGGAAGCGTTCGCGAAGTTCACCAGCGTCCCGCAAGAGCGGAAGCTGCCGAGCGCTCCGCCCAAGCCGGTGATCTACATGACGGAGCCGAACCGGCCACAGCCACGCAAAGACGTCGAGCGCGAGCGTGGTATGGCCGTCTTCGTGGGACGGCTGCGGCCTTGCCCGGTGCTGGACTGGAAGTTCGTGGCCATGGGGCACAACACGGTCCGCGGCGCGGCCGGCGCGGCGGTGTTGAACGCGGAGCTGATGGTGTCCGAAGGGATGCTGGACTGATGATCGTGATGAAGTTCGGCGGCACGTCGGTGGAGTCGGCGGCTGCCATCGAGCGGGTGGCTGGGATCGTGAAGGCGCGGATCGCGCGGCGGCCGGTGGTGGTGGTCTCGGCGATGGGCAAGACGACCAACCGGCTGCTGGCGATCGGCGCTGAAGCGGCTGCGGGCCGGCGGGAGCACGCCACCGCTCAACTGGCGGACCTCCGTGAGTACCACCTGCGCGAAATCCGGCCGGTAATCGCGGATGGAGACTGGCCGGAAGCCCAGAGGATCATGGAACAGCACTTCCGTGAACTGGGAGAGCTTAGGGGAGGGCTGGCGGCGATGGGCGAGATGACGCCCCGCTCGGTCGACGCCGTTTCAAGCTATGGTGAGCGGCTCTCGAGCGCGCTCGTGGCGCTGGCGTTCCGCAAGTTCGGGATGGACGCCGCGCACGTCGATTCGCGGCGCGTGATCGTGACCGACGGGCGCCACACGCAGGCTGCCCCGGACTACCCGCGCACGTATGAGCGGCTGGCCGCCGAGGTGGCGCCACTGGCCGCGGCCAAGGTCGTCGTGATGGGTGGATTCATCGGCTCGACTGGGGACGGGGTCACCACAACGCTCGGGCGCGGCGGGTCCGACTTCACCGCCTCCATCGTCGGCGCGGGCATCGGCGCGGAGGAGATCCAGATCTGGACGGACGTAGACGGGATGCTGACCGCTGACCCGCGCATCCTGCCCGGAGGAAGACGGGTGAGGATGATCTCGTTCGCTGAGGCGGCGGAGTTGGCGTACTTCGGCGCCAAGGTGCTGCATCCTTCGACGGTGCTGCCCGCGATCGAGAAGAGCATCCCCGTGCTGATCCTGAACTCGCGCCGGCCGGAGGTGGATGGGACCCGGATCGTGGCCGAGTCCGTCCCGTGCAAGAACGCGGTGAAGTCGATCGCCTGCAAGCCGGGCATCACTTTGCTCACCGTGCGCTCGACGCGGATGCTGATGGCACACGGCTTTCTGCGGCGGATCTTCGAGGTGTTCGACCGGTATGAAACCCCGGTGGACATGGTGTCCACCTCGGAGGTGAGCGTCTCCCTCACGATCGACAGCGACCAGCGGCTGGCGGAGATTTGCGAGGACCTGCACCAGATCGCCGAGGTGGAAACCGAGCAGGACCAGGCGATCATCTGCCTGGTGGGGGACAACATCCGCTACACGCCGGGAGTGGCCGGACGCGTCTTCCACGCGCTCAATGAGATCAACGTGCGAATGATCTCGCAGGGCGCGTCGTTGGTGAACCTGAGCTTCGTGGTTGCGGGCAAGGATGTGCGGCGAGCGGTCGAGTTGCTGCACGCGGAGTTCTTCCGCGAGCTGGACCCGGCCGTCTTCGACTGAAATTCGGTGACAAAATTCGGTGACAGGCTACGCAATCCCCGATTTCGAATGCTCCCCGCAACCCGCTGGCATGGGAGAAATCGGAGATTGCGTAGCCTGTCACCGAATTGTTGGCGTATCCTGACATACAGTGAATCTGGCCATCGTCGGTTACGGGAAGATGGGGCGCTTGATCGAGCAGCTCGCCCCGGAGTACGGCTTCACGGTTTCTCTCAAGCTCGACGAGTTCAACAACGCCGGCTACGAAGGCATCACGGCGGAGAACTTTCGCGGCGTGGACGTCGCGATGGATTTCTCCGTGCCCGCGGCCGCGGTGGGCAACATCGAGCGGATTGCGGCGCTCGGCGTGAACATGGTGGTTGGAACCACCGGTTGGCACGAGCGCACCGACTACGTGCGCTCGGTCGTGGAGAAGGCGGGTATCGGCCTGGTGTGGAGTCCGAACTACTCGGTGGGGATGAACGTGTTCTTCCGGCTGGCGGCCGAGGCCGCGCGCCTGCTTAAGGACGAAGCGGATTTCGGCGCGTGGGGCTGGGAGATCCACCACTCCACGAAGAAGGACGCTCCGTCGGGGACGCTGATCAAGCTGGTGGAACAAATGAAGGCAGCGGGCTATATCCGGCCGATCAACGTTTCCTCCAGCCGCGCCGGCGCTCATCCCGGCACGCACGAAATCGGTTTCGATTCCCAGGCCGACACGATTACCCTGCGGCACACCGTGCGCAACCGCGAAGGGTTCGCCCGCGGAGCGCTGAAGGCCGCCCAGTGGGTGGCGGGCAAGAAAGGCTTCTTCGATTTCGCGGAGACGCTCTTTAAGGGGTCAGCCTGATCTGCCCCATTTTTGGAGGTGGGACATGTTTACAGGATGCGGGACGGCGATGGTGACGCCGTTCCGGAGGGACCAGCGGCTCGACGAGGAGACGCTGCGGCGGCTGGTGCGCCGGCAGATCGAGGCCGGGATCAACTTCCTGGTGCCGTGCGGGACGACGGGCGAAAGCCCGACGCTGAGCCGCGACGAGCACCTGCGCGTGGTCGCGATCACGCTCGAAGAGGCCAGCGGCAAGGTTCCGGTGCTGGCCGGCGCGGGCGGCTACAACACGGCGGAAGTCATCGAACTGGCGCGGGAACTCGAAGCGATGGGCGTGGATGGAATCCTGTCGGTGACCCCGTACTACAACAAGCCCACTCAGGAAGGCCTCTATCAACACTACAAGGCGATCGCGGCGGCGGTCCGCCTGCCGATCATCGTTTACAGCGTGCAAGGTCGGACGGGAGTGAACGTCGAGCCGGCGACGCTAAAGCGCCTCTCGGAGATCGACAACATCACCGGCGTGAAGGAGGCCTCCGGCAACATCTCGCAGATGTCGGCGATCCTGAATCTTGTGCCCGAGAAGTTCACCGTCCTCTCGGGCGACGACGCGATCACGCTGCCGTTGATGGCGCTTGGCGGGAAGGGAATCATCTCGGTGGCCTCGAACGAGGCGCCCGCGGAAATGGCGCGGCTTGCGCGGCTTTGCCTGGCGGGCGATTTCGCCGCCGCCCGCGCCTTGCACCGGAGGCTGCTGCCGCTGATGGAGGTGAACTTCGTCGAGTCGAATCCGATCCCGGTGAAGGCGGCGATGGCGCTGATGGGACTGCTGGAGCCGGTGTGGCGCCTGCCGCTGGTGCCTCCCAGCGCGGCCAACCTGGCGAAGATTGAGAAGGTGCTCGAAGAGATGGCGCTGATCGAGCCGAAGCCCGCCCATGCTGCCCGCTGACATCGAGGCCCTGTTCGACGCGAAGCCGGAGACTTACACAGAGGAACACTTCCGGCTGTTCCACGAGTTCAAGGAGGCGCTGAACGCCGGCCGCGCTCGGGCGGCCGAAGCGGACACCTCTGCCGCCAGCGGCTGGCGAGTCAACGGCTGGGTGAAGAAGGGGATCCTGCTGGGCTTCCGCATGGGCGCGCTGGTGGACATGTCGGTGGACCGCGCGCGCCAGCCGTTCTTCGACAAAGCGACCTACCCGGTGAAGAAACTGACCGTCGACAGCGGCGTGCGAATCGTACCCGGCGGCTCGAGCATCCGCGATGGCTGCTACGTGGGCCGCGGCGTCACCTGCATGCCGCCGATGTACATCAACGTTGGCGCGTACGTGGACGACGGGA
>CAYZJD010000065.1:0-16084 GCA_964478455.1 uncultured Solibacteraceae bacterium
TCTCGTGGGCTCGGAGATGTGTATAAGAGACAGGAACAGAAAACCGGCGTCGGCGTTGAGCGGGCGCATGAGCGGCGCCAGTTGCAGCGCCACCATTCTCTGGGTGGTTGACGGCTCGTGGGCGAGCGAGACGCCCTCGATCTTTTCGTTGAGCAGGATAAACGAGAATCCGAACCGCTCGTTCATCCGCCGCAGAATCAGGGACGAAGTTCCGTTGCAGCAGTCCACGAGGACCTTGAAGCGCTTGAGCGCTGTGAAGTCAAAGGCGCCGGCCAATTCGTCGAGATAGAGATCGAGCGCGGAGCTGTCGGTCTTCAGCTTGCCGATGCGGTCCCAGTCGAGGAGATGAAATCTCTTCAGGTGATAGATGTCGAGGAGCTCACCCGCCTCCGCCGTGGAGAGGTAGGTGCCCTGCGGGCCGAAGAACTTCAACGCGTTCCATTCGGCGGAATTGTGGCTGGCCCCGATGGAGATGCCGCCGGAGGCGTCGAGCCTCCGGATGGCGTGTTGAACGATGGGGGTGGAGACGACGCCGAGGTCGATGACGTCATGGCCGCAGGCGAGCAGCCCGGCGATCACCCCCTGGCGGATCATGACGCCGCTCGCCCGCGGATCGCGGCCGATAATCACCGGCCCGGCGGACTCGAGGAAAGTGCCGAAAGCTGTAGCGAAATCGAGGACGTGCGCTGCGGTCAGGCCGGCGCCGACCACGCCCCGCAGGCCCACCTGCGAGATGCGCAGGGACCTCGGGACATCGCGTCTCATTTGAGCGGTCCGGCAAGACGCAGCCGGCCGAAGGCCTCGGGCACGTGGTAATTGGGCTGGCCGGTCGGCTGCCACGCAATCAGTTTGCGCTTCGGCGGCGGCCCCTGGATGCGGTAGAGATTGATGCGGAACTCGTTGCCGGCATTCGGCGGCCGGGCGTCGATCTTATCCAGCGGGATCTGCATCTCGCCGTACCAGATCTTCCTGGCGTGGTCGATCCGGGCCTTCACGCGGAAGCCGGAGTTCCATAGCCAGCCGCCTTCGGGCTTCGGCTTGTCGCGGTCGATATCGAGGTCCACCCACTCGTTCTGCGGAGAGACCTGGAACTCTTTGTATTGGCGGATGTTGGTGAAATCGCTACCGATGAAGACTTCGGCGACGTCCCACTCCCACAGCTTGTTCGTTTCGACCGTAGCCGAGGGATTCGGTTTCAAGTAGAGCGTCTCGTACGGGCAGGTGAAGAGAAAATAGATGTTCTTCTCCGTCCACAGCGACCGAATCGCGGTGCGGTGGCCGGGCACCGGTTCGCGTTGCGGGCCATTCTCGGCGAACACTCCGGGAACATTCTTCCAGTGCGCCGCGCCCGGGTCGGCTGTCAAATCGAAGTCCTTGTCGATCTTGTGACTGAGAATCAAGCCAGGTTCAGCGGCCATCAGAGTCGAGGATACCAGCAGCGTGCGGGCGACGGTCTTCATTTCTTCTCCAATATAAGCTGTAATAGGCGTATGCGAAAACTGGCCGTCACTCTGACATGCTGGACGGCGCTCGGCCTGGGGCAGCCGTTTGACGAGAGACCGCCGCTGCCGGACTGGGTCGCCGTCGAGGCGAACATCGCTTACGACCAGCACAAGGAAACCGTGCTCGACATCCTCCGCCCTAAGGCCCCGGTGGCTGGCAAGCGGCCCGGGGTGATTGTCATTCACGGCGGCGGCTGGACGGGCGGCGCGAAAGACGACATGGTGGCCGGTTTCTGCCTTCCGTACCTCGAACAGGGCTTCGTGGTGGCGAACGTGGAATACCGGCTGGCGAAAGCCGCCACGGCTCCGGCCGCGGTGACCGACGTGTTGAACGCGGCTCAATGGTTCATCCGGAACGCGAACAAGTACGGCGTGGATCGCAAGCGGATCGTAGCCACGGGCGCCTCCGCGGGCGGGCACCTGGCGCTGATGGTCGGCATGACGCCGAAGTCCGCGCGCCTCGGGCCGGCCGTGGATATTGCCGCTGTTGTGAACGTCTACGGCATCACCGATGTGGAGGACCAGCTTGAAGGACCCAACCAGCGTGACTACGCCGTGACCTGGATACCGCCGCAGGCCGGCCGGATGGAACTTGCGCGAAAGCTCTCGCCGATGACGTATGTGCGCCGCGAAGTGCCCGCCATTCTCACCCTTCACGGCGACGCGGATGAAATCGTTCCGTATGAGCACGGCTACAACCTCACCAAGGCGCTGCGCGACGAGGGCGCCGAAGCGCAGCTCATCAGCGTCCCGCAGGGCAAGCACGGCTTCAGCAAGGAGGAATGGAAGGGCTTGCTCGCGCAGACGTTCACTTTTCTGAGGGCGCGCGGCATCCTGCGTTAAGTGCGCCTCCTCGCCTTGTTCGTCCTCGCTGTCACTGCCAGGCCCGCCGCCGGCGTAAGGCGCGACTTCGTCTTCGCCGCGAATTTGCCGTGGCGCTTCTACGGCGACGTGGGCCGCAACGCCTGGGGTCATCGTGGTTTTTCAACGGAGGGCTTCGCGGTTGAGCGGTCCTACGGCTCGCGCGGATTCACGGACGTGCAATTAGTTGAAGGTGGAACCCCCTCCGGCCGGCCCGCGCTGGCGATTACTGCCTCGCTTGCTGGACAAAGTCCGGAGATCGCAGCGGGAGAGATCACCACAGCCGTGGGCGAGAACCTGCCGATGGCCTGCCCGCGAACTGTCCCTGAAGGCGTGCTCAACCTCGATGGCGTCACGGCCCGAATGCGGCTGTGCTTCCCGCCGGGAAGCTCAGGTGGGGCAAGTGCTCCGAACGGCATTCAGTTCGTGTTCAAGAGCCGGTCGGCTTCCGGTGAGTTTGCCTCGCTCTACACGCCGTGGGTGAATGTTGAGCCCACGTGGGACGGGGCGTGTGTCGATCTTTCCTTTGAGCTGAGCAACTCGGCCCCGGGCGACCGGTTCGGTGCTTTTGATGCCACTCGCGTCCACACGGCCGGCTTCAAGTTCGCCATGAATCCGGGTTCGGCGCCGACGGTGAGCGGCACGTTCCACCTGGAGAGCCTCGGCTTCGAGACGAACCCTCCGGTTGTGTTCGATTTCTCGCAATCGCTGCTCGAAAAGGACCTGCTCGCGATTCGCGGGCTGGCAGCGAAGATGGATTCGGCGTTCCCGGTAGCGCGGGTGTTCCTGTTCGTGGACGGGCGCGCCGGAATCGAATGGGACGACGCAGGCGAACCGGCCGGCCTCGACGCCTACGCGCTGCGGGATCTCGACGCGCTGGTGCGGGCGGCCGAGCGGGCGCAGGTGTATCTGCAACCGGTGCTCATCGATTTTCTCTGGTGCTCGCGCCCAAAGCAGGTTGGCGGCGTGCAGCTCGGCGGGCACAGCGGTTTGATCCGCGATCCGGTAAGGCGGCAACGGTTCTTCGAGAGGGTGGTGACGCCGCTGCTCGAGCGTTACTCCGAGCACCCGTGGATCTTTGCGTGGGAAGCGGGCAACGAACTCGAGTGGGCGACGAGCGGCGTTCCCGGGTTCTCGCCCGATCCGCGCGAGACGGATCCGGTCACGCTGTTCGACATGCAGCAGTTCGTCCGGGAGTTCGCCGGGCTGGTGCGCGCGAACACTCGGCATCACGCTACCACTGGCAGCGCACGGCGCTCGTGGCTTGCTTTGTGGAAGGACCTCGGGCTCAGCATCTACAACTTCCACTATTACGAATCCGACCGGGCGGAGGTCTTTCCATGGCGGCCCAGCGCCGACCTGAAGCTGGACGCGCCGGTGATGGTGGCGGAGGTGGCGACGGCAAGCACGCGCCACGCGGCGGGCTCGTATCTGCGCGCGGCCCGCGAGGGAGGTTACGGCGGCCTGTTCCTGTGGAGCTGCCGCGCCCGTGATGCGTTCAGCGACTTCCCCGCCGCCGCTGCGGATCTCGCGGCGCGCGTGCCGGTGGCTTCCGCGGAGGGCCTGGCGCACGCGGCCAGTTTTGTCACCGGCGCGCCCGTGGCGCCGGATTCCTGGCTGAGCTTGTTCGGCGAGGCCCTTGTGCCTTCAACAACAGTGGCGCAGGCAATCCCTCTGCCCGGGTCGCTCGACGGCACGACCGTGACGGTGACGGGCGGCACGGCCGAGGAGCGGCCGACGTCGCTGCTATTCGTCTCGCCGCGCCAGATCAATTTCCTCACGCCGCCAGAACTGTCGGGACCGGCGACGATCACCGTGAGCCGGCTCGACGGGGGTAGCGCGAGCATTCAAGTCGAAACCGCTCCGGTCGCCCCGGGTCTGTTCACGGCGAACGCGAACGGAAGCGGAGTGGCGGCAGCGGTCGCGGTACGGGTGCGCGGCGGCGTGGTGGCCGGCGAGGAACTGGTCTTCCGGTGCGCAGCAACGCCCGGCAGTTGCGAGCCGGCGCCAATCGATCTCGGCCCGGAAGGCGAGCAGGTTTATCTGCTGTTGTTCGGCACGGGGATCCGGAACCGGTCGGATCTGGCGGCTGTGACGGTTTGGACCGGCAGTCGTGAGCTGACGCCGGAGTACGCCGGCGCGCAAAACCAGTTCGCGGGCCTCGATCAGGTCAACGTGCTGCTGCCGCGAAGGCTCGCGGGCAGCGGCATTGTTGAGATCTGGCTGACGGTGGACGGCAAGACATCGAACACGGCAACCGTCCAGATCCGGTGAGGCGCCGGGCAGTCCTATGCCCGCCGCAGCTTGCGGACCGCCGCAGCGATTTCCCGCGTGGTCTCCTCGTCGCCCATCAGGACGCGGTGCGGAAACCAGAAGGCGTCCTGGATGCACGCTTCGGCGACAAGACACGGCTCGACCCGGCAGGGGATGCTCCGGTAGATCGGATTGCCGTAGAGCGGATGAGGGTAGAACGCAGTGCACGGGACACCGAGCGAGGTGATTTCGCGGTGGAACTCGTCGCGGGTCATGCCGAACCTGGCGGCATCGATGCGGCCGAGGAGCAAGTAGTACGAGTTGACGTTGACTTGCGGCGGGACGTGCTGGAACGTGAGGCCCACGACGCCGCTCAGTTCCTCGCGCAGCAGCTCCGCATTGCGCATCCGCAGGCGGATCTGCTCCGGCAGGCGTTCGAGCTGCGCCAGGAGCACGGCGGCCTGCAAGGCGGTGATCCGGTAGTTCGTGCCGAGCGTGTAGTGGTGGAACCAGCCGGCACCCTCGCGCCGGCCCTGGTTGGCGTAAGCGCGGGCGCGCTCGGCGATGCCGTCGTCATTGGTGGTGAGCATGCCGCCCTCGCCAGCGGTCATCACCTTCGAGTTTTGGAAACTGAACGTCCCGGCAAGCCCGAGGCTGCCGGCGCGGCGACCGTTCCACTCGGAGCCGTGGGCGTGAGCAGCGTCCTCGATGAGCGCCAGCCCGCGCTCACCGCAGAGCGCGGCGAGGCGGTCCATGTCGGCGAGCGGCCCGCCGAAGTGGACGGCGATGATCGCCTTCGTCTTCGGCGAGACGGCCGCCGCCGCCCGTTCGGGATCCATGTTGAAGCTGTACGGCTCGATATCGACGAAGACCGGCGTGGCGCCCACCCAGTTGACGGCGGTGGCGGTCGAGATGAAGGAGATGGCGGGAACGATGACCTCGTCGCCTGGGCCGATACCTGCGGCCTCGAGCGCCATCTCGATGGCGACCGTGCCGTTGACGCAGCTTACGCCGTGGCGGCAGTGCTGAAAGGCGGCAAACTCGCGCTCCAGCCGCTCGACCATGTCATGAAAACCGCCCCATTGCGGGCTTTCGAGGACCTCGCGCAGAAGCTCGAATTCGCGCTCGGTGGCGACAGGCCAATCGGGTATCTTCATATAGTCACAGTCCCTGAAGGAAGAAGTTGAACTCTTTCTCGCGGCCGATGGTGGTCACGGGGCCGTGGCCGGGAATGACAACCGCCTCGTCCGGCAGCGGGAATAGCTTGTCGCGGATGGAAGCGAGGATTTTACGGCCGTCGCCGCCCGGCAGATCCGTTCGTCCGATGCTGTCGCGAAACAGCGTGTCGCCGGCCAGCAGTTTCTTCTCGGCCGGCATCCATAGGCAGACACTGCCGGGCGTGTGGCCGGGCGTGTGCATCACGCCGCACTCGATGGCGCCGGCATGGATGAGATCGCCCTCGCGGACGAAGCTGTCAATATCGGTCCGCGACGGCGTGGCGATGCCGAGCCAGGCCGCTTGCATGTCCATCTGATCGTAGATCGCCTGGTCGCGCTCGTTGAGCAGCACCGGAGCGCCGGTGAGAAACTTCAGTCTCGCCGCGCCGCCGATGTGGTCGATGTGAGCGTGGGTAATGACGATCGCTTTCACTGTGAGGCCGTGGCGGTCCAGGATCGCCCTCAGTTCATCGATGTCGTCGCCGGGATCGACGACGATGGCTTCCCGAGTCTGCTCGTCACCCAGGATGGAGCAGTTGCACTGCAACGGGCCGACGGGCAGGATCTCGTGAACCATAGGACGATTGTATCGGGCGCACCGCAGAAGGCGTGGCCGCTATACTCGCGGATATGGACGGCATGGAGGGGTATCGCGAGTTGCGCGAGTCGGCGGCATGGCTCGAATTGTCGGGCCGCGGCAAGATCCGCATGAGCGGCGAGGATCGCGTGCGGCTGCTCCACGCGATGACGACGAACCACATCGAGAACCTGAAGCCAGGGGAAGGGTGCTACGCGTTTTTCCTGAATGCGCAAGGCCGCATCCTCGGCGACGTGTGCGTCTTCGCGATGGAGGACCATCTTCTGCTCGACACCGAGCCGGAGACTCGCGAGAAGCTCATGGCGCACCTGGAGAAGTACATCATCGCGGACGACGTCACACTGGAAGATACGACCGCTGGCGTGGCGACCATCGGCGTCGAGGGGCCGAGAGCGAGCGAGCTGTTGACTGCTCTCGGCGCGCCGCTGCCCGAGGCTGCTTACTCCCACCGGGCGTGGAGGGACCGGATCGTGGCACGGGTGGATGCGACTGGCGCGGGTGGATTCCGGCTTTTCGCGCCTGTTGCCGCGAAGGAATCTCTCGTGTGCGGCTTGGAGGCGGCCGGTGCGATGCAGGCCGGAGAGGAAGCGGCCCGCGTTGTCCGCCTGGAGAACGGCCGGCCCCGCTACGGCGAGGACATCACCGAGCGCCATCTGCCACAGGAGACGCAGCAGATGCACGCAGTCCACTTCAACAAGGGCTGCTACCTCGGGCAGGAGATCGTCGAGCGTGTGCGCTCGCGCGGGCATGTCAACTGGCTCCTGGTGCATCTTGTACTGGATCTGCCGGAAGCCCCAGCCGCCGGCGCCAAGCTGTTCTATGAAGGCAGGGAAGCGGGCGAAATCACGACGGCGGCCTTCTCGCCGGCGCTGGGCCGAGTGGTGGCACTGGCCTACGTGCGAGCCGAGTACGCGGCCAAACCGGTGACAGGCTACGCAATCCCCGGTATCGGGTTCGGGCCGGGGAAATCGGGGATTGCGTAGCCTGTCACCGGTTTTCGCGGAGGCGGTCTAGCAGCTCACGCGGGATGGCCAGGTTGCCGTTGGATCCGGTTCCAAGTTCGATGCCGGGCTTGGTGTCGCCGTGGAAATCCGAGCCGCCGGTGATCGCCAGGCCATAGCGTTGCGCGAAACTCTGGAAGCGCGCGACGTCCGCGGCGGAGTGCTCGCTGTAGAAGACCTCGATACCGCGCAGACCGGCGTCCACCATTTCGCCGATCAAATCATCCAGCCTGCCGCCTTTGCGGTTCGAGAGGCGTAAGGGGTGGGCGAGGCTTGGAAGACCTCCGGCGTCCAGAATGCGGCGGACGCCTTCGTCGAACGAGGGCTCCTTTCGATCAACGTAAGCCTTGGCGGACTCGTCCAGGTAGACGTCGAAGGCCTGCTGAACGGTAGAGACATAACCCTTCCGGACGAGGATCTGAGCGAAGTGCGGGCGGCCGGCCAGGGTGCGGCCCAGCGCCTCGACCTCCTCAAGCCGGATGTCGACGCCGAGCGATTGCAGCTTATCCGCCAGCCGGCGGTTGCGGTCGCGGCGGGCCGCCTGCAATTCGCTCAACCATTCGCGGAAATCCTGAGGCGGCGGTTCCCAGAGAAAGTAGCCGAGCACGTGGACGGATCTGCCCTTGGGCTTGCCCGGGCGGGGCATCTTCGTGCTCAGCTCGAGCGCACAGACCAAATCGAGTCCCGCCCGCCGGGCGAGCGGGACCGCTTCGTCGTAGCCGGCGAACGTGTCGTGATCGCAGATGGCGAGCGCTTCTAGGCCGAGCGCCACGGCGCGATCCACAAGTTCAGCGGGCGCGAGGCTGCCGTCGGAAGCGTTCGTATGGGCGTGGAGATCGATCAATAGTTGACGGCTTTGCCGCGAGCGAACGAAATCAGGCCCAACTCCTCCAACTTGCGCCAAACCTTCTCGGCGCTTTCTTCGGGAGTCTCATTGGACGAGTCGATGTCGACCTCAGGGTTGAGGGGCGGCTCGTACGGGTCGGAGACCCCGGTGAACTGCGGAATCTCGCCGTTCAGAGCCTTCTGGTACAAGCCTTTCACGTCACGCTGGACGAGGACCTCGAGCGGGCAGTGGACGTAGACCTCGACGAAGTCCTCGATCTTCGCCCGGATCTCGTCCCGCACCTCGCGGTAAGGGGAGATGGCGGCGGCGACGGCGATCACGCCGTTGCGCGAGAGCATCTCGCACACGAACCCGATGCGACGGATGTTGATGTCGCGGTCCTCCTTGCTGAAACCGAGGCCCTTGGAAAGATGAGTCCGCACAACGTCGCCGTCGAGAACCTCGACCTTCGCTCCATGCGCGCGCAACCGGCGCACGATGATCTCAGACACGGTGCTCTTGCCGGCGCCCGACAGGCCCGTAAACCACAGCGTGAAACCCTTATGCATTCGCTCCTTTCAGCATCTCGCCGACGGTGACATCCGGCCCGCGCCGCACGCTGCCGTCGGGTGAGAAGTGGATCCCGCATTCCTTGGGAGTGTCCCGCTCCCACCACCACCGGCCGGCCCGCTCGGCTTCGCCGGGCTGGACCGCCCGCGTACACGGGGCGCAGCCGATGCTCGCATATCCTCTAGCGTACAGCGGATGCTCCGGCACGTGGTGGAGGCGGATGTAGTCGGCCACCTGCTGCCCGGTCCAATCAGCGAGGGGGCTCAGCTTGACGAGTCCGTTCTCCTCCTCCACTTTGCGCAGTCCGGAGCGAGTCGCCGACTGCGAGCGGCGGAGCCCAGCCACCCAGGCTCGAAACTCCGCCAGCTTGCGCTGAAGGGGGCGGACTTTCCGAACCTCACAGCACAGCATTCGCATGGGAGCGTTCTGGTAGAAAAGGTTGGGCCCGTGCCGGCTGACCATCTCCTCGACCTCATCGTAGTCCGGAAAGACCGTCTCCACGCGGAAGCCATACCGCCGGCGGACGATCTCAATCATGTGGTGGGTTTCCTCGGGCAGCCGGCCGGTGTCCAGGGTGATGACCCGAATGCCGAGATGGATACGGGAGGCCATGTCGAGGATGACCATGCCTTCACGCTGGAAGCTGGTGGAGATCACCAGCGAGTCCCCATAGGTGTCGACGGCCCAGCGCAAGAGGTCTTGCGGGTCGAGGGATTCAAGCTCATCGTAGGCGGGCAAGCAATTACCCCAATCTCTATCAGCATACTATATTTTCTCCGGCGGCCCAACAAGGCATTGTCACTGAGCTCGTGCTACACTAGATTCGTGAACATGACGATCACCGTCAGCGAGGAAGTCGCCCGCTGGGCGCGGCGGAAGGCGGCCGAGGAGAACACCTCCGTGTCCAAGCTCGTCGGCCAAATGCTCGATCGAGAGATGCGAATGGGCGACGAGTATTGGCGCGCGTATGACCGATGGAAACGAATCGCGGACGTCAAAGGGATCGACGCGGCCGGCCGGCTGAGCCGGGAACAGGCTCATGAACGCCGCTGACCGCTTTTTTGCCGACACCGACCTGTTGCTGTACTCTTTGGATCCCTCCGATCCCAGCAAGCGGGAGGCGGCGCGCCGGTGGCTGGCGGCGCTTTGGGAGCAGGGCGCGGGGCGCCTGAGCTGGCAAGTGCTCCACGAGTTCTACGCCAACGCGGTCCGCAAGCTTGGCGCGCCCGACGCGAGGGCGAAGAGCACGGTCGAGGTGTTTGCGGCGTGGCGGCCGATTGAGACCAGCCTGGGGCTCATCCAAAGAGCGTGGCACTGGATGGACCGGGCTCAACTCGCCTATTGGGACGGTCTGATCGTCGCAGCGGCCGAGCGGGGCGGATGTGCCTGGCTCTTGAGTGAGGACTTCCAGGCAGGGCGCAAGTTCGATTCGGTGTCGGTGGTGAATCCGTTCCGTGCCGGACCTGAGGACTTCGGATTGCCAGCCGCCGGGGGAGGCCACCGCCGGACCTAGACACTCTCCGGCGAGCAACGAGTCAGGGCGTGGCCGGTTCGGGATCGAATTCGAAGCGCTGGCCGGCGACGGTGACGCCGAGGCGCAGGCCGGCCAAAGGGCGGCCGGAGGTGGGGAAGAAAACGGCTCCGTCGGTGGACTCGCCGGGACGGAGTCTGGTTTCCACGAAGGCGATGGCCGAGGCGGCGGCGGCGGCTTTCAGCTTGGAGGAGGAGACCTCCGCCAGCGCCGCCTGCCGCCGCTTTTCATAGCCGCTGGTGGACTTGATGCGGCCAATGCCATAAAGGCCGATTTCATAAGTCGAAACCAGCTTGATGACGTCGGTGCGGCCTGCCCTCTCGAGGAATTCGTTGACCACCCTGCGGGCAGGAACGGCCCGGATAGTCGAGCCATCCTCACGGTAGAAGGCGAAATCCTCGGGCCGGACCGAGCAGGCGGTGGAGGCCCCATTGGAGACGGCTACCTGCACGATCGAGTACTCGCGCACCTGCGAGGGCAGGTGGGCGTACATGATGGTCACTCCGTTTCTGGACAGGGTCTGGTACTTGAGGCCGCCCGATTCGAACTCGATGACCTGGGCCGGCGCGACGGTCGCGAGCAAAGCCAGCACAGTCAAGCGGGCGCAGAACATGTCTACTCCTACTATAAACCGGAGGCCTGGATCTCCTGATTTCGCGCGGCGGGCCGTGGAATAATGGCCGGAAGCGCCGGGTTCGCGCCGGAGCGCGGAGAAGGAGGGCCAATGGGGACACGCCGCGAATTCCTCGCCGGCGCCGTGAGCGCGGGCATCCCAGCACGGGCGCCGGGCACCAACACGGTGTCGCTGCGGACGCACGAGTGGTTCGGCGACAAGCTCGAAGAGTTCGGCTTTCCGCCGGGCTGGCACATCTCGATCCAGCACATGAAGGGCTGGCAGACGCCGCCGCTCGGGGCCGACGAGATTCGCCGGGCGGTGGAGAACCCCGTGGGCACGCGCCGCCTGCAAGAGATCGCCGCCGGCAAGAAGACGGTCGCCATCGCCTTTGACGACCTGACACGGCCGACGCCTACTTACGAGATCGCGCCGCACGTGATCGCCGAGTTGCGGGCGGCGGGCATCCGGGACGAGAACATTCTGTTTGTAACCGCCTACGGCGCGCACCACCAGATGAACGGCCTGGAGGTGGCCAAAAAGCTGGGCGAGGAAACGGTACGGCGTCACCCGTGGATCAACCACAACATCTGGGAAAACCTGGCCGACCTGGGAACTACCAAGGCAGGCAACCACCTGCTGATCAACACTTACTACCACAAGGCCGACGTGAAGATCACGCTCAGCGGGCTGAAGGCGCACGGCACGCCTGGCTACGGCGGCGGGCCGAAGCTGATCCTGCCCGGCGCCGCCGGGATGAAGAGCATCCGTTACATGCACACGGAGATCAAGCGGGCGCAGCGGCCGGCGCGCGGGCCGGACGGCGTCGAGATCTTTCGCGTGCGGGACAACGAGCAGCGGCAGGACATGATCGAAGCGGCGCGCCGCGTGCGGGTCGACTTCAGCGTGCAGATCGTTTACAACCACGAGCGGCGGCCGGTGCACGTGGTGGCCGGGGACATCGTGGAGGCACACCATGAAGCGGCGCGATACGCGGTGAAGCACCTGGCGACGGAATATGCCCAGGACGCCGACGTGGTGGTGGTGAACGCCTACCCGAAGGGAGGCCAGCTTCACGAGCACTTCCACTGGGGCGTGCGCGGCCTGAAGGACGGCGGCAGCATTGTGGTGATCAATCAGAACCCGATGGGCGAGTACGTGTGGCACTACCTGGACGAGTGGAAGTTCAACCAGGGCAAGTCGTACTTCGAGCAGAGGGCGTCGCGGAAGCGGCGATTCCCACAGGCCCGGCAGGTGTTGCTCTACTCGCAGTACCTGCAAGCGCGCGAACTGGACCATCCCTACTTCCCGCCGGAAACGACCGGGGTTCGAGCCTGGAGCGCCGTAATCGAGCGGCTCGTGCGCGAGCACCGCGGCGACGTTCGGGTCGCCATTTATCCCTACGCCGGCATCCAACACGGCATCGCGCGGCTGGATCTGCCGGAAGAAAAGGCGTAGACGGGCGGACCGGAAGCGCTAATCGAGCGGCACGAGCGGAGGGAAGGGTTCGTCTGGCTTCTCATCGCGCACACGTTTCGAACTCCGGCGGCTTGACCACCACCAGCCAGTGCGGTTTGTGCAGATTCAGGAGTTAGCCAACCGCAGAGTGGAGGCCAGGTCGGCGAGTTCGGCTCGGCAAACCGGGAGACCCGGCTATTCCCCAGCGTTCTTTGACGGCGATTGCGAGCCCACGGTGCTCCACGGGCAGGCTTCCAGCTTGAACCACTCTTAAGACAGAATTGGACTTCCAAGGAGACGCTAGGCCCGCGCGCCGTCAGCAGAATCACCGGCGTCTGGTTGCCGGCCTTGCGCATTTCGTCTCTTCTCGCGCGGGGTCCGGCACTCGACTCGCCCAGCCGGAGGGTTGAGCGCGGCGAGAGCCAGCAAGAGGGGGAGGAATTCGCTACTATGTCTGACCATGAGCCGATACCTCGCAGCGATGTTGGCCTCCGCCCTGAGCCTGTGCGGGGCGGACGATGGATTCGTCCCGCTTTTCGACGGTAAGACACTGAGAGGGTGGGAGGTTTGTAACGGGTACGCAACGTATCAGGTTGAGGACGGAGCCATCGTCGGCACGACCGCCGAGGGCAGCCCCAACACCTTCCTCTGCACCAAGAAGGAGTACGGCGACTTCATTCTCGAGTTTGAAGTCAAGGTAGACCCAGCGCTGAATTCCGGCGTGCAGATCCGGAGCCATCGCTACCCGGCGGACACCGTGGTCCGGGTCGTCGAAAACGGCAAGGTAGTGGAGCACAAGCAGGAAGCCGGGAGGTTCTACGGCTACCAGGTAGAGATATCGAACGAGGCGAGCGCCACATCGGGAGGGATCTATGATGAGGCGCGGCGCGGCTGGCTGCACGACATCTCTTCCGACCCACAGGCCCGCGTGGCGTTCAAGGATAACGAGTGGAACCGGTACCGCGTCGCCGCGGTGGGGGATTCGATCAAGACGTGGGTGAACGGCGTCCCCTGCGCGGACCTGGTGGATCCGCTCGACCAGTCGGGGTTCATCGGATTGCAGGTGCACGCGATCGAAGGCAGCCGGCGCCTGCAAGTGCGCTGGCGGAACATCCGCATTAAGGATCAGGGCCGGCACGTCTGGAGGCGGGTGTGGGACGGGAAAACGCTCAACGGCTGGACCAAAAGGGGCGGCGGCGCCTGGACGATCGAGGACGGCGCGCTGCACGCCGTGGGGACGACCGCCGATCCGCGCGTCGGATTCCTGGTGAGCGACCGCGACTTTGGCGATGTCACCGCGCGGATCCAGTTGAAGATCCTGAAGGGCAATAGCGGCTTCTTCCTGCGTGCCGACAAGGAGACTCTGGCGGCTTACGAAGTGGAGATCGGCGCTGACAAGCGCACGGGCGGCTTCTGGGAGACCGGCGGCCGGAACTGGGTTACCGGGCCGGAGGACAACCTCGCAGTGAAAGCAGGCGAGTGGAATGAGATGACCGCGTCCCTCAACGGCCACCGGATCGTGTTCCACGTCAACGGCATGAAGACCGTGGACCTGGCGAACGATACAGCCGGGCGGATCGAGGGGCGCCTGGCGTTACAGGTTCATGGGAAGTGGGACACGGACGTCTGGTTCAAGGACATCGAGGTCCTGGAGCCGGAGCGGAAGTAGCCGCTTCCCGGCCGGGGTTGTCTAACGCTAGACTGAAGGACCGGAGAAGAGCCCCCATGTCCAACCGTAGACGTTTCCTCCAAACACTGTCCAGCGTTCCGCTCATCGGCGGCGCGCTGTCGTCTTCGGCGCGGCCCTTGATGGCCGCGGCGAAGCGCGACTACTTCAAGGAACTCGGGGTTCGCCCGCTGATCAACGCGGCCGGCACTTACACGTTCCTCACCGCTTCCCTCATGCCGCCCGAGGCGGTGGAGGCGTGGACCTACGCCTCGAAACGTTTCGTCCGCCTCGACGAGCTGCATGACGCCGTCGGCCGGCGCATCGCCGAGTTGCTCGGCGCCGAAGCCGCCATGGTGACCGCCGGCGCCGCCTCCGCCCTCACGCTCGGCACGGCTGCCTGCCTCACCGGCAAGAACCCGGACTTCATCCAACGCCTGCCCGACATCACCGGCATGAAGAGCGAGGTGATCATCCAGAAGTCGCACCGCTTCGGCTACGACCACGCGGTTCGCAACTGCGGCATCCGCTTGATTGAAGTCGAAACGCGCGACGAGCTGGAACGCGCGGTCAATGAGCGGACCGCCATGATGCTGTTCCCGAACTTCCTGGATAACGCCGGTCAAATCAAAGCGGCCGAATTCGCCGAATTGGGCCGGAAGCACAACGTGCCGACGTTCATCGACTGCGCGGCTGACGTTCCGCCGGTCGACAACCTGACCAAGTTCATCAAACTCGGTTATTCGCTGGTGACGTTCTCCGGGGGCAAGGGGTTGTGCGGCCCCCAGAGCGCCGGACTGTTGTACGGCCGGAAGGACCTGATCGAAGCGGCGCGCCTGAACACCTCGCCGAACAGCGACACCATCGGCCGCGGCATGAAAGTGAACAAGGAGGAGATGCTCGCCATGCTGGTCGCCCTCGAGTTGTACTTGAGGCGCGACCACCAGGCCGACTGGCGGGAGTGGGAAAAGCGCGTCAAGCTGATCGCCGACACCGTCGGTCCCATGAGGGGGATTCAGACTGAGAGATACGTTCCGGAAATCGCCAACGCCGTGCCGCACCTCCGTATCAAGTGGGACCAGACCGTGCTGCGCATTACGCCGGAGGAAGTCGCCAAGAGGCTGCGCGAGGGGGAGCCGTCCATCGAACTGGTGCCCGGCGCGAAGGAACACTTGCAGGTGGCGGTCTGGATGCTCCAACCGGGCGAGGCCCAGATCGTAGCGCGGCGCCTGCGCGAGGTGCTGCGGTCAGCGTCCTGAGTAGCGCCGCGCTGCCCAGGAAGGTTGGCTGAGCCGCTCGCCTCCACCTCGGTAACCGCGTGCGCTACTCATCCGCGGCGGAAACCGCGGCTTCGATGACGCCGTACTCCTCGAGCAGGCCGACGATGTCGAGAATCTCAGCGGCATGGTCCGGGCCCACGCCGGCCCGCTCCATGATGTCCGCGATGCTCCGGGGCCGCGCGGTGGGAAACGGCAGGTGGTACAGAAACTTGCCCTGCGCCTCCGTGAGACTGATCTTGCGCTCCTGCCTTTCCCGGCCATTCCCCGTCCATATCGCGACGCTCCCGAAATACTGGTGATACCGGGCCGTGGAGAACCGGGCGCCGGAATCTCTCTTTTCGCGGATCTCTCGTGCCAGCTTCCCTTCGGGCTTCTTCTCGCGGTAGAGTTCCGCCAGGTCGATGTCTAGCGTAATCCTTTGGCACTTCAAAGAGTAGCGGAAGTACGGCCGCTTCTTCTCGGCGACCTCCTCCTTGTCCAGAACGCCCAACGAGGCCATCGCTTCCAGGAACTCCTGGACCGTCTGGATGTGCAGGTTGAGCCGGGAGGCAGCCTCCGAGGCTGAGATGCTCTTGTAGTTGACGAGCAGCCGGAACAGATCCTGGGCGTAGTCCTTGGCAAGAAGTCCTCCGAGTCTGGCTGCGTGCTGGAAATCCACGGTCTTCTAGGAAAAGGCGCTTAGCCGGAGCGCGTTCATCCGGTCGATGA
>CAYZJD010000066.1:0-16073 GCA_964478455.1 uncultured Solibacteraceae bacterium
GCCCCGCGGCCGCCAAAGCCAGCCTCAAGTCCTAGCCCGCACCTGCCAGGGGCGTGCCGTAGTACTCGTCGATGTTGGCTCGGTCGAGCACCACGTGCTCAGTGTAAACCGCAGGCGGGACGGGTTCCCGGTTCAGGATCGACTGCGACAGGCGGATCAGGCGGCTGCCGTAACGCTCCGGAAAGTAGGCGATCGAAGCTATGAACCGGCTGGCCGGATTGCGGATCTCCTCGCGCCCTTCCTCGCACGCGTTCTGTCCGACAATCGCCACGTCCCGCTCCCGCTGAGCTGCTCGCACAGCCTGCAAAGCACCGAGCGCCGTCTGGTCGTTGAACCCGGAAATGAGCAGGTGCGCGCCCTTCGGCAAACCCGCCAGCAGGGTACCCACTACCTCGCGGCTGGTTTCGAAGTGGGATCGGCCGTCGAGATGTACGACCTTCGATTCATCGACCACCCCCAGCTTCTCTCGCAGTCCCACCAGCACACCCGTCAGGCGGGCCTGAACATTGCCGCCCACCGCTGAAGACTCGACCAGTAGGACACGGTCGAACCTCCCCTTCCAATGCTCCGCCGCGAAACCGGCAAGCACCTCCCCAGCGAGCTTGCCAGCCTGATAATTGTTGGCGCCAAAGTAGACGCCCCCCGGCAGGGGGACTTCGATCGAGATGAAGGGAATGCCGGCGCGAAAGAAGCGGTCGGCCACGACGACCCCGATCGACTGCAAAGGTTCGAACACCATAGCTAGATCGACCCTGGCGTCAACGAGCACCTGGGCGCTCCTGAGGCCCTCCTGGGAGTCGTCCTCCCGGTTGTCAATCGCCAGCAGATCGACGTTGGAGTCCCGCGCGGCCCGCTGGATGCTGGCGGCCAGCGCCCGGCGGAAGGAACTGCCAGTCAGCGGGGCGCAGTATCCGATCAGGATCCGCCGTCGGCGCATCGTGGAGCGGTACTTCTTGCTCTCCAGGCGCTGAACGTAGCCCCCCCGCTCCAGTGTGCAGAGCAACCGGAACACCGCCACTCTCTGGATGGCGGTGGCGCGAGCGATCTCCTGGATGCTGAGCGGCTTCGATGCCCGCTCAAGCAGTTCGAGAATCTGGAGTCCCTTCTCCAGGGTGGCGACCCGATAGCGGGCCAAGTCGATAGCAGTGGTGCGCAGGGGCATGATCCGCTCAGCAAACGCCTCCGTTCACCATATGAACACCATTGCACCCATCAGTTCAAGCCGCTGGACGAACACGCCCCCACACGGCCATGTCCCGCGACAAGCTCGCCGACTTGCGCCGGACCGGGGCGAAAAAAAGTCTTGACTGCGCGCGCGAGATCGTGTACGAGTTCTGTAGCCATTGTGAATAAGGCTGTTCGCAACGTGAACACTGCCGCATTTCGCCCCGTCCCCGGGTGGCGCGCACATGGGAGGAAAGACGAGTCGCCCTTGACCCTACCGGTCACAACGAAAGATGAGAATAGCCGGGGGCGGCTCACGTAGATTCAACAACTTGCGGCTATTCTCGAAGGAAGAGTGCCATGCGCATGTTCAGGAGTTTCTCTTCCCCTCTCGCCCTTCTGTTGGCCGGCTGGGGTCTGGTCGCGTCACTGTGCGCGCAGACCATCACCGGCTCGATCGTGGGCTCCATCGTGGATCCGAGCAATCTGCCGGTCGCAGGCGTGGCCCTGGTGTTGCGCCAAGTCAGCACCGGCGCTGAGCGCCAGATGCAGACCGACGCCCAGGGCAACTTCGTTTTCAGCACCCTGCTTCCGGGCGAGTACACGCTGACCGCCAGCGCGTCCGGTTTTAAGAAGATCGAGCGCAAGGGTCTCATGCTGAGCGCCTCGGAAACTCTGTCCGCGGGCACGCTGGCCCTCGAAGTAGGCACGCTCGCCGAGGCCATCACCGTGACGGCGGAGGGCGCGGTGGTGCAGACCGCCAGCAGCGAGCGCTCCGGCGTCGTCACGGCCAACCAGGTCGAGGATCTTCTCACCAAGAGCCGGAATGTGATGTCCTTGCTGTCACTCTTGTCGGGAGTCGTGGACACCACTCCGGATGTGGACAACCTCGCGCGGGGATGGAACATCTACGTCCAGGGGAACCGAAACAACACCAACAGCATGTCCATCGACGGCATGGTGCTCAACTCCTGGGGCCTCGGCAACGCCACTGATGTCGCCCTTAGCCAGGACAGCATCGCGGAGGTGAAAGTCCTCGTGGGCAATTACCAGGCGGAGTACGGCCGCCGCTCCGGGGCCAACATTACGCTAGTGAGCAAGTCTGGTTCCCAGACCTTCCACGGCCTGTTTTCGTACTTCAAACGCCATGAACAGTTCAACGCGAACGATTTCTTCCGGAACCGCACGAACCAGGGCAAGGCGCGATACCGCTACAACACCTGGACCTACAACATCGGCGGTCCCATCTACATCCCGAACAGGTTCAATAAGAATAAGGACAAGCTGTTCTTCTTCTGGAACCAGGAGTTCTGGCCGCTAGAGACGACCCTGACCGGAAGAGTTACCGTCCCCACAGAAAAGGAGCGGACGGGGGATTTTTCGCAGTCTGTCGATCTCAACAACGCGCTGATCCCGATCCGCGATCCCTATGCCGGGTCGGCGCTTCCGGGAAACCTGGTGCCCCCGGGCCGCGTCAACGCGAGCGGCCAATCCCTCCTAAAGGTGTTCCCTACCCCCAATTTCCTGGACCGAAACGTTTCCAAAGGCAACTACAATTACATCTTCGACACGCCCGTCACGAAGCCCACCCGGCTCTCGACGCTTCGCATCGATTACAATGTTAACTCGAACCACCGCCTGTCCGCTTCGTCATACGACTACCTGAATGACCAAAAAGGCAAGTTAGGGCTCGACACCGGCGGAAGCAACTGGCCCCAGTTTGGGAAAGGCTACTCCTTCTATGGGCAAAATGTGCTTGCTCGCTACACCGCGATCATCTCGCCCAGGTTGATCAACGAGTTGACCATTGGATTCACGCGTCGGCCTCAAAAGAACACCGTCATCGAAGAGGAGTTGCGGCGGAATCAACGCGATACGGTGGGGTTTACCGCGGGACAGTTCACGCCGGCCTTCAACCCGCTGAAGATCATACCGAACGCCTATTTCGGAGGAGTGCCCAGCGCGGCGTATCTTTACCAGGAAGGACGATTTCCGTTCTTTCAGAACGGACACGTGTTCAGTTTCACGGACACCATTTCCAGGACGTTGGGCGCGCATACCCTAAAGGTGGGTATCACGGGCGACTTGCTGAGGCACCACGCCAGCGCGTACGGGGCGTTGCCGTTCGGAAGCTTCAACTTCGACCGGAACACCGTGAATCCGCTGGATTCGAACTATGCGTATTCGAACGCGGCGCTGGGCGTGTTCAGTACCTACCAGGAATCCAACCTGCAACCCGTGGTGCGCTACCGTCAGAGGAGTGTGGAGTGGTTCGCGCAGGATAGCTGGAAAGCGACACGCCGCCTGACGCTGGAGTACGGCGTCCGGTTCTGCCGGATCGGGCCGATGTGGGACGCCAAGGGCTTCACCGCGGGATTCACCTTCGAGAAGTTCGACCCGTCACGGCAGGTCAGCCTCATCCAGCCGGTCCTGGTGAACAATGTCCGGCTGGGATACAACCCCGCCACTCGCCAGACGACACCCGCGGCGATGATCGGCGCGATCGCTCCGGGGTCCGGCGACCCCTCGAATGGAATGCTGGTGGTGTCCCAAAACCCGGATTATCCGCGCGGGCTTTACGAGCATCGGGGCGTTCAACTGGCTCCTCGCTTCGGCTTCGCCCTGGATGTCTTTGGCAACGGCCAGACGGCGCTCCGCGGCGGATTTGGCATGTACTACAACCACCCGGGGTGGAACGTCTACGAGAGCTTCACCCTTCAGCCGCCGCTGGTAATGACTCCGACGCTGTACTACGGGGAGATCTCGACTTTCCTATCGTCTTCGGGCGTCACCTTTCCCCAGACGGTTTACGCCGCCGACAAGAAAAGCAAGACGCCCAGTGTCATGAACATGAGTCTCTCGGTCCAGCAGAAACTCCCCTACGGCACGCTCCTCGACGTGGGCTATTCCGGTTCGCTGGCGCGGAATCTGTTCTGGACGCGGGAGCTGAATGCCGTGCCCATGGGGAGGCGCTTTGACCCGGCATTCCAGGATCCCACGCGGCCGGGAACCGCTCTAGCCACGGCGTTTCTGACTCCCATCCGGGGATACACGAGCATCATTCAATATGAGGCCGCGGGGTCTTCCAACTACCATTCCCTTCAGATCACTGCGAACCGCCGCTTCACCAGGGGACTCCAGTTCGGGGCCTCCTGGGCCTGGTCCAAGGCGATGGACTTCAACGATGACGACCGGAGCGGCATCTCGCCATTTGTTTCCCCTCGCGTCTGGAATTATGGCCTCGCTTCGTTCGACCGGACACATGTGCTGAAGCTGAACTGGATCTGGGATGTACCGGCGGCTTCGTGGCAGAATCCGGTCGCGAAAGCAGTTTTCAATGGTTGGCACATCTCCGGCATGCCCGGCTTTGTCAGCGGTTCTCCGCTGGGCATCGGATGGAGTTCGGTCACCGGCGTTGATGTTACGGGTACGCCCAGTCAGGGCGCGCGCACTGTCGTGACCGGCAATCCCGTGCTGCCGAAGAGTGAGCGCGCCTTCAGCCGCAACTTCCGCACCGAGGTCTTCCAGATGCCTGCCGTGGGAACCGTCGGCAACGCCGCCAGAACGGTGATTCGCGGACCGGGCATCAACAATTGGGATCTCGGGCTGTTCAAGAGCTTCCCCATCAAGGAACCTGCGAACCTACAGTTCCGTTGGGAAATGTACAATGCGTTCAATCACACTCAGTTCAGCGGGCTCGACACCACCGCGCGGTTCGACGCTCAGGGCAAGCAGGTGAACCAGCAGTTCGGACAGTTCACCTCGGTGCGAAGCCCGCGTATCATGCAGTTCGCGCTCCGGTTTAGCTTCTAGCAAGAGGGGCAATTAAGACAGCGTGAAAACCATGAGGACCAAATCGTCGGTGGCGCTGGGGATCGTCTGCCTGGCATGGAGCGCGGCGGCCTCGGCGCAGGAGAGGAGCGGCAAGGTTGGCGAGGCGCGGCCCGCACAGACCCGCGCGTCGCGTGCCGGGACGCGTCCGCCGCTGAAACCGGCCGGAATGTCGTTAAGACCAGGAGTGTTCGAGACGGCCGGCGAGGTGGGCCTCGGCACGCCTTCCACGCTTGTCGCCTTTGAGCGTCAGACGGGCGAGTTGAGGCGCCTCGTGCACCGCGCTTCGCGGCAAGAGTTCGTTTCCAGCCAAGCGCCCCGGCCCCTGTTCGCCTTGACTTTGACGAAGCCCGACGAGGCAAAGAAGACCGACGTCTTGGCAGCGGATTTCCGCAAGGTGGTGGTGCGCAAGCCGACGCCCAACAAGCTGGAGCTGACCTTTGCCGAACATGTGTCGCTGCCGTTGAGCGTGCGCGTGAACGCCGGCGCGGATTCCGAGGGCTTGGTGCGCCTGCGCCTGGTGGTCAGCAATAAGTCGGACTGGGCCGTGAGCCGCATTCAGTTTCCGCAGTTTACCGCACCAGCCGCACTCGGCGAGAGCGCCGCGGATGATCGGCTGATTGTTCCCTGGTCTGACACCTTGTTGCTGGAGGCGCCGGGAACCCATACTCAGGCGCGGACGGCGCTCTACCCGGAGTCAGCGTGCATTCAGTTCGAGGCCCTCTACGACCAGACCGCAGGGCTCTACCTGGCCACCTATGACCCCGACGGTCACTACAAGCAGTTCGGTGTGCGCACCGCGACCGGCCAGTTCGTGGCCATGCGGCTGGCTCACCTGGTGCCCGAGATTCCTGGGAAGGATGTGGCGCTGCCTTATGACGTGGTGCTGGGCACGTTTGTGGGCGACTGGCGCGACGCAGCCGATATCTACAAGCGCTGGGCGGCCCGGCAGCCCTGGTGCGCCACAAAGGTGTCCCAGCGCGACTCCATCCCGAAGTTCCTCAAGGAAGGGTCGGCCCTCCTCTGCGTCCCTCTTAGGCACGAAAAGCCGGAATACGCCCTCTATCCCTTCGAGGACGTGGCCAGGCTGCCGCAGATCGCCGCGGCTTACCGGGAGCACACGCAACTGCCGCACATCGGCTTTGCACCCTTCGGCTGGGAAAACCGCGGCGCCTGGGCGGGCATCAACTACTTCCCCGCCGTGCCGTCCAGCGAGGCCTGGCAGAGGGTGAGTGCGGCCTTGCACCAGCAAGGCGATTACGTTTTCATGCTCCCCTCGGGTTTCTCGTGGGTTGTGAAGCGCAAGGAGACGCGATCCGGCCCGGCCTTTGACGACACGGCGGACTTTGAGCGGCGCAAGGCAATGACGGTGCACAATGCCGACGGGCGGCCCTGGTCAGTCGATGATTATGAAGCTGCGACGACCTGGCGCGGGCTGTCGGTCAAGCTGTGCCACGGCAGCGCGGCTGCGCGTGAGACGGCCCTCAAGATCTTCCTCGACATCGCCCGGCTCGGCACATCGTTTGTGCAGTTCGACCAGGAAATTGGCGGAGGCCAGGCCATCCCTTGCTACAGCAAGACCCACGGACATCCGCCCGGCTTTGGCAACTGGATGTGGACAGACTTCCGGAGCCTGTCCGAGGAGATTCTTAAGCAGGGTAAATCCGTTCGGCCCGACTTCGGCCTGAGTTTGGAGGGGTGCAGCGAGCTGGCGATTCCTTACATGGCAACCATCTGGGGCCGTCAAGGCCCCGAGGTGGGTCAAGGGCGAGGCGTGGGCCTCTTCTCGTATCTTTACCACGAATACATTCCGGTTCTCGGCGACGGCTACTCGACGGGACAGGGCATGTTATACACCTGGGGTTCGGCGGAACTGAGGTGTTACAGGCTGGCCAACACCCTGGCGCGCGGCCTGGTCCCGACCGTTTACATGGAGCAGGTGTCCTTGGAGTCGAGCGACGAATGGGTCCGGACGGTTTCGCAAGCCTTCTTGTCTTACTGCCGCCCATACCCCCGGTTCCGCGAATACCTGCTCGAGGGCATTACCCGCCGCCCGCCGAAGGTTGACTGCGCCGAGCAGGACCTGTGGCACTGGCAGGCCGACGAGCAGGGCGAGAAGCTGGCCGACGGGCGAAGGGCTCGCAAGGTGACGATCCGCCGGCCCACCGTGGTGGCGGGCAGTTTTGAGGCCGAAGACGGCTCGCTGGGCACGATCATCGTGAACGCCACGGCTCAGCCGCAGCGGGCGACTGTCAGGCTGGCGCGCCGCGGTCGTGCGGCTGCGCTTTTCCGCGCAGACCGCAGTGAAGAGCAGCGCTGGGACAGGCCCCCGAGCCAGATCGGCGTCTCGCTCGAAGCTTTCGGCGTCCGGATGCTGATCGTGCGCTGAATTCACCCCCGGTATGCGATGCAAGCCCGGATAGAAAGATGACCTCCAAAGAACGGGTATTGGCCGCGTTCCGGCTCGGAGACACCCTCCCGGATCGGGTACCCGTTCAGTTCGACCTCTGCCGCGCACTGCTGGAGACCCTGGGCGCCCGCTACGGCATCCCGATTCATTACACAAAGGCCTGGTACGAGGACCTCACCTACCGGATCTCCGGGAACGAGCTGCGCGTCGCCATGGGTTCGGACTGCGTGGTGGTGGGCCTCGGCTTGCCGCGCGGGTATGAGCACCCCACGGACGAGCACGGGAGCACCATCAACGAGTTCGGCATGAAGCTGCGGCCGGGGCCGCTCTACGTGGACTTGCTCGAATCCCCGCTCCGCAGCGTAACGAGCGTAGCGCAGGTGGAGGCTTTCCAGTTCCCGGACCCTCTCGCCGAGGGGCGATACGATGATGCCGCGTATTACATCGCGAAGTACGGGAAGGAGTACTTCATCATTGGCGATATCGAAATCACCCTGTTCGCCATGATGCGCCACCTGGTGGGCATGGAGAAACTGCTGATGGACATGGCGGCGGGAGAGCCGTATGTCGAGGCGCTTCGGGATAAGGCGGAGGTCTTCGCGCTCGCGGCCGGAAGGAAGCTGGTGGCCATGGGAGTGGACGGCATCTGGGCGGGCGATGACTTCGGCAGCCAGAAAGGACTTCTCATCTCCCCCGCCATGTTTCGCCGGTACTTCAAGGAGCCTTATCGGCGCCTGTATTCCGGTCTGAAGGCCGTGAACCCTGATCTCCTCATCATGCAGCACTCCGATGGCGCCATCGCTCCCATTCTCGACGACTGGATCGAGGCCGGAATGGAGGTCTTCAATCCTGTTCAACCCGGTGTCCCAGGACACGATCCCGGGGAGCTTAAACGCCGCTTTGGTGGCCGGCTCGGTTTCTGGGGCGGCATTGACCAGCAGCGTCTGCTGCCGTTGGGCACGCCGAAGCAGATCGAGGAAGAAGTCAGGCGGATTATCAGTATCCTGGGGCAGGGCGCCGGATATATGGTGGCTCCCGCGCACATCTTGCAGCCGGACACGCCTGTGGAGAACATCCAAGCCTTTCTCGATGCCGCCCGCAACTGCGGAGTATACGCAAAGGAAACGACGTGAAGGCCTGCAACTAGGGACTGGTCCTCAAAAAGACAAGTCTGAAGGAGGCACGTATGAAACGAACTTCTACCACTCGTCGTGAACTTCTGGCTGGTGCGGGTATCTGCATCGGCGCCGCTTTCCCGGGCCGAAGCGCAGACACCAGGCTTGCCGCGGTAAATGCGCTCGAACTTGGATTTCGCACCCCGCAGGACCCGCATAAGCCCTGGGTCTACTGGTGGTGGGTCAACGGCAACGTGACCCGGCGCTCGATCACCAGGGACCTCGAGGAAATGAAAAGCAAGGGAATCGGCGGGTTCCTGATGTTCGACTCGCGCCGCTACGGCGAACAACACTTGCCTCCGCCGCCCAGTCCCATGGACTACATGAGTTCCGAGTGGCGCGGGATGCTCAAGTTCGCTATGTCGGAGGCGAGCCGCCTGGGCCTCGAAATGAGCATGAACCTCAGCACTCACGGCGGTACTTTGCGGTCGCCGTGGGAAACCGGGGCCGATGCGCCGAAAAAGCTGGTGTGGACGTCGGCGGAGGTGCGCGGCCCCAGGCGCATCGCCTGCGAATTGCGCCGGTCGGGAAAGGCGCACTCCTGGGAAGTAGCGGTGCTCGCGGTGCAGCACGCCGGTCCCCAGGGTCCCGCGGCTACCGGAGCTGTGGATCTTTCCGGCGAGTGGCGCGAGATCATCGTCGAGGCGAAAGACACCTCAGCGGCGGTGACCGCGGTTGTCGATCTCACCTCCAGCGTGGACAGACAAGGCCGCCTCGCCTGGGATGCGCCCGAGGGGCGTTGGACGCTGCTCCGGTTTGCTTGCGTCACCATGGACGGCTACGAGAACGACGTGGACATCCTGAACGCGAAAGCGGTGGGAGCCCACTTCGAGCGCATGGCCCAGAAGATCCTGGCCGACGCCGGGCCACTGGTCGGGAAGACGCTCACGCATTTCTACAACGTGAGCTGGGAAGGCGCCTCGCCGACCTGGACGCCCGGCTTCGAGCAGGACTTCACGAAGTTTCGCGGTTACGACCCGCGAGCGTACCTGCCGGTGCTCGCCGGGCTCGCCGTGAAGGACCGGGAGACGTCCGCCCGTTTCCTGGAAGACTACTGCCGGACGCTGGGCGACTGCTTCCAGGAGAACTGCTACGGCCTGCTGGGGGAGTTGTGCCACCGGGCCGGCCTGAAGTGGCATTCCGAGTCCGGCGGGCCGTGGGACCGCAAGAAGGCGCTGTTCGCGCGCACCGACCAGTTGGCCTTTTGGGGGCGCAACGACATGCCCCAGGGCGAGTTCTGGCACTCTAGCAGGGCATCTTTGACCAACTGCCGTCGCACCGCCATGGCGGCGCACGTCTACGGCAGGCCCCGCGCGGCCGCTGAGGCCTTCACGAGCATGGACGCGCACTGGGCGGAGTGGCCTGCCCTACTCAAACCGCGCGGCGACGCCGCTCTCATCGACGGCATCAATCATTTCATCTGGCACACCTTTGACGCTTCGCCGGAGGAGTTCGGCAAGCCGGGCATCGTGTATTTCGCCGGCTCACACCTGAATCCTAATGTGACGTGGTGGGAGCAAGCGGGCGCCTTCCTCGCTTACCTGGGGCGCTGTCAGTTCCTGCTGCGCCAGGGGCGGTTCGTGAGCGACGTATGTGTGTACACGAGCGACCGGAACTACGCCCGATGGGGCCGGGACGAACGCTGGAGCGACAAGGCCTCGCTCACACTGGGCAAGGGCTACACCTACGACCTGCTCACGACGGAAGTGCTGCTGGAGCGCATATCCGTGCGGGACGGCAGCCTCGTGCTGCCGGACGGCATGCGCTACCGCATTCTCGTTGTGGACCTGGAAGAGGAAGTCGTGCCGCCGGAAGCGCTGCGCAAAATCCTTGCGCTCGCGGAGGCCGGTGGGACGGTCGTGTTAGGCCGGCGCCGGCCCGAACGCGCCCCCGGCTTGAAGGACGCCGCGGCACGCGATGCCGAAGTGCGGCGGCTGGCCAGCGCGCTATGGGGCGACTCGGGCGAGCAGCCTTTCCGCCGGCCGCTCGGCAAAGGCAAGGTCATCGGCGGGACGAGCCTGGATGAGGTCCTACAGGTTGAAGGCGTGCTACCCGATTTCGCCGGACCTTGGGAGTGCCATCACCGCCGCGCGGGCGACACGGACGCCTACTTCGTGGTGGGGCAAGGCCGCGCCGATTGCACGTTCCGCGTCCGCAGCAAGGAGCCGGAGTTCTGGGACCCAGTGAGCGGCCGGATCCGCGATGCGGTCCACTACCGCACCACGGGCGACGGGCGGACCGTGGTTCCCGTCAGCCTGCCGGAGAACGGTTCGCTGTTTGTGGTGTTCCGCAAGCCAGCCGCGCGCCGGCACCTGGTCTCGGTTTCCGGCGCGACAGACAGCCTGGAAATCGAAAGGCGCACCCAGGGCGGCGCGCAGGTGCGCCTGTGGCAGGGGGGCCGCTTCGTGCTCCAGACCTCTGCCAACCAAGAGGTAACCGTACAAGCAAAGCTCCCCGAGCCGATGGTGCTCGGCGGGCCGTGGCAGGTGCGGTTCGCACCCGGGCGGGGCGCTCCGGAGTCGGCCGTCTTCCACCGGCTGATTCCTTGGAACGAACACCCCGACGAGGGCATACGGTTCTTCTCTGGCACGACCGTCTACCGGATAACGTTCGAGCTCGACGCGGCGCGCGCCGGAGGGCTGGTCCGGCTGCAACTCGGGCAGGTGAGGAACATCGCCCAGGTCCGGGTGAACGCGAAGCCGCTCGGGGTGGTGTGGACCGAGCCGTGGTCGGTGGACCTGACCGGGACAGTGAAGCCGGGCCGCAACGAACTCGAGGTGGACGTTACTAACCTCTGGGTGAACCGGCTGATCGGCGATGCTGCGCTTCCTGAGGAGAAACGGCTGACGAAGACTATCGTGCGGCGCAATCCGGCGGAGGACCGGCTTCTTCGCTACCCCCACCTGCGCGGCTACCTGGCCAGCGACCCCTTGCAGCCGTCCGGGCTACTCGGGCCGGTGGTGCTGGATTTCGGCGAACTCCGCGCTGTGCGACTCTAGACCTTCTGAGGATTTCTCATGTCTCATCAACAACTGGCTGTTCCGGTCTCCGAAAGGGCGCTTAGCGGCAGCCGGCGAGCCGGAACGGCAAGAATCGGCGTGTTCAATGTGGGCTTTCACCGCTACTGGCCGCAGTTTCCGGGCCTGCGGGAAAGGTTGGCTGGCTACCGGGAGAGGTTCGAAGCCGGGCTGCGCGAGAGCGGCGTGGAGGTGGTGTCGGCCGGGCTGGTGGATACGGTGCAGGCCGGCCGGCGGGCCGGAGAGTTCTTCGCCGCGGAGAACGTAGACCTCATCTTTTGCGACGTGACTACCTACGTGCAGTCGGCATTCGTGCTGCCGGTGGCGCAGCGGGCCAAGGCGCACATGGTGCTCGTGGGACTTCAGCCCACACCGGGCATGGACGTCGCAGCAGCCACCACCTTCGAGCAACTGGCGCACGACAACTGCACTTCCATGCCGGAGATCGCTTACGCGCTGAAGCGGGCCGGCCTCCCCTGCGATGCGGTATTCGGAATGCTCGAAGGGGACGAGCGGGCCTGGGGGATCATCCACGACTGGTGCCGCGCGGCGCGCGTGGCACACACGCTCAAGAACGCGCGCATTGGACTGTTAGGGCACCCCTTCGAGGGCATGCTGGACATGAACGCGGACCCCACCGCCTTCGACGCCGCTTTCGGCATGCACATCGCCATGGTCGAGATGTGCGATTTCAAGAAGCGGGTCGATGAGGCCAGCGCCGCCGAGGTGGCCAGGATGAAAGCGGCCATCGAGGAGTTCTTCCGCTTCCCTGAACCGGGCGCGGATGCCATCGCAGGCCGGGTGACCCCGGAGGCGCTGGAGTGGGCGGCGCGGGTGGCGGTGGGGCTGGAAAAGCTGGTGGCGGACTTCGAGCTTGATGGGCTGGCCCACTACTACCGCGGCGTGGACGGAAACGAGTATGAGCAACTCATGGCCGGCATCATCGTCGGCGCCTCACTCCTCACCGCGCGCGGCATCCCCGTCGCGGGCGAGGGCGACTTGAAGAACTGCGTCGCCATGCTGACGCTGGACCGCCTGGGCGCCGGCGGCTCGTTCGCCGAGCTCCACCCAGCCGACTTCAGGGAAGACTTCGTGTTCATCGGCCATGACGGCCCGGGTCACATCGCCATCAGCAATGAGAAGCCCGCCCTCCGCGGCCTGAGCCTCTACCACGGCAAGTTCGGGCATGGGGTCTCCGTGGAGTTCAAGGTGAAGCATGGGCCCATTACCCTCGCCGGCCTGACGCTCGGCGGGGACGGCCGGCTGAAGTGGGTCCTGGCCGAGGGAGAGTCCGTGCCGGGCGCCATCCCCGCTACGGGCAACACCAACACGCGCTGTCGCTTCAAACCCGATATGCCGACCTTCATCGAACGCTGGAGCGAGGCCGGACCCACGCATCACTTCGCTCTGGGCATCGGCCGGCAGATCGCCAGTCTGCGCAAGCTTGGCCGGCTGTTCGGGATGGAAACCGTTGTGGTCGCGGAATGAACAGCGCGTCTCGCGGCCCCTGGGTCCTGTGCTGGCTGCTGTTCGTTGCTACGGCGCTGAGCTTTCTGGATCGGCAGGTGCTTTCCGTGCTCGTGCCCACACTCACCGCCGAATTCGGAATGAGCAACACGGAGTATTCCCGCGTGGTGTTCGCCTTCCAGCTCAGCTACACGGTGATGTTCGCGGTGGGCGGCCGGCTGATGGACTGGCTCGGCGCCCGAGTCGGCATGGCCCTCTCAGTGGGCGTCTGGTCGCTGGCGAGTGCGGCCCACGCGCTGGCGAGGGGCCCGCTGGGCCTCGGCCTCGCGCGCTTCTTTCTCGGCTTCGGCGAGGGAAGCTGCTTCCCCGCCGCCACTAAGGGTGCCGTGGAGTGGTTTCCTCTGGAGCAGAGGGTGCTTGCCATCGGTATCGCCAACGGCGGGTCGGCCTTCGGCGCCGTCATTGCCCCGCCGCTGACGGCGAACCTGGCTTCGCGTTTCGGGTGGCGCGGAGCGTTCCTCGCTACCGGCGCCGTCGGCCTGCTGTGGCTCCTGGCCTGGCTTGCCGCTTTTCGGCTGGCCTCCGACAAGGTGCCGCCGTTTGGGAGCCGCACATTGGAATCCGGACCCGTTACGCGGCTCCTCGCTGACGGCAGGGTCCGCTGGGTGCTGGCTTCCCGGTTTCTCTTCGATCCCGTCTTCTACTTCTACATGTTCTGGATCCCCCAGTACCTGTCGAGGGAGCGCGGATTCTCGCTCCAACGGATCGGAAACTACTACTGGATCCCGTTCTTGGCGCTCGGAGTGAGTAATATTCTGAGCGGACGCCTCTCCGATACCCTGGTGCGCAAAGGGTGGGCGCCGCGCAGGGCGCGCACAGTCTTGCTCACTATCGCTGCCCTGGTGACTCCGGTCTCCTGGCTGGCATCAGTTATGCCGAACGCCGAGTGGGCAATTGCCCTGATGTCCTGCCTGATGCTGGCCCATGGACTGTGGATCAGCAACTTTCTGGGCCTGCTGAGCGACACGTTTCCCTCGACGGCCATCGCAACCATCACAGGGCTGACCGGAACCGCCGGCGGGATCGGAGGTATCCTGTCGAACTTGGCGGTGGGACCGCTGGTGGATCGATGGTCCTTCCGGCCGGCGTTTGCCGTCTCAGGTGTGCTCTATCTCGCAGCGCTGCTGCTCCTACTGTTGGGCGGCCTGGCAAGAGAGCGCCGCCCCGTCTCCAGTACGCGCTGAACCAGGCGCCCAGGACCAGGCTGCTGTATACTGTTCAGAAACCCCCAAATCCTGACGGGACATCTTCTAAGGAGACATAAGGACGTATGCAGGTGCCATTCTATGGGCACGTTCGCCAGTACCACAACCTGAAACCGGAGATCGACGCCAACCTCCACGAGGTCCTCGAGAGCGGCCAGTACGTCATGGGGCCTATGCTCAAGCGCTTCGAGCAGGAGCTGGCCGCCTACCATGGGATGAAACACGCCGTGGGCGTGGGCAACGGGACCGACGCGCTGTGGCTGGCTTTCATGGCGCTGGGCATCGGCCCGGGCGACGAATGCATCACTACCGTCAACACCTTCTTTGCCACCGCGGAAGCCATCTGGATCGCAGGCGCCACGGCGGTCTTTGTGGACTCCGATCCCCGCACCAACTGCATCGATCCCCCCTTGATCGAAGCCGCCGTCACGCCCCGCACCAAGGCCCTGGTCCCGGTGCACCTGTACGGCCAGTGCGCCGACATGAAGGCCATCCATCAGATCGCAGACCGCCGTCACCTGCTGGTCGTCGAGGACAACGCCCAAGCCGTCGGCGCACACGGCGACGGCTTCAAGATCGGCGAGTTGAGCGACGCCGTTTGCACCAGCTTCATCATCCAAAAGAACCTTGGCACCTTCGGCGACGGCGGCGCGGTGATTACCAACAACGAGAAAGTGGACCGCGCCATCCGCAAGCTGCGCAACCACGGCTCCGAGAAACGCTCCTGCCACAGCATGGGCTATAACAGCCGCCTGGACGACCTCCACGCCGGGATCCTCAGCGCCAAGCTGAAGAAGATCGACGAGTGGAACGACCTGCGCCGCCAGTGGGCCGCGCGGTACACCGCCGGTTTAGCCGGCGCTCGCCACCTCACGCTCCCCTACGAAGTCCCCGGCTACCGCCACGTCTTCCATCTCTATGTGATCGAGACCAAGCTGCCCGAGCAGCGCGATCCGCTGCTAGAGTTCCTTAACCGCAGCGGCATCGACGCCAAGTGCCACTACCCCATCGCCATCCATCAGCAGGCGGGTTACCCCTGGGGCAAGCCGGCGCGCATCGCCACCCCGCTTCCCAACTCCGAGCGCAACGCCGCCTGCTGCATCTCGCTCCCCATGTTCCCCGAACTCACTGCCGAGGAGGCGGATTACACCATCGCCAAGCTGCTCGCGTGGGACCGGGCTCAAGCATGAGGGCCAAGCCATGAGTCAAAAGCACCGGGTGGTTGTGGTCGGCCTGGGCAAACGCGGCATGCACCATGCCCTCGCCTTTCAGGCCAACCCCGCCTTCGAGGTGGTTGGCCTCTGCGACGTGGATCAGGCCCGGCTAGAGGCGGCCGCCGCCAAGCTCAAAGCCCCCGTCACGGGCACGGACGCGCTGGATGTCGCGCTGGAGGCCCGCCCCGACGTCTTCTGCTTCTGCACCCTTCCCAACGTGCGCGCCAACATGATCCGCATCGGCATCGCCAGCGGCGCCCGCTTCATCGCCATGGAGAAGCCCATCGCGCTGTCGAGCGAAGAGGCCATGGAGATCCGGAAGATGCTGAGCGAGAGTGGGGTGCGGGCCGTCGTCAGCCACCAGCACCGCTACGGGGAGCATTACCGGAAGGTGAGGGAGACCATCCGGAGCGGCGCGCTCGGCCGCATCCACACCGTTTACGCCACGGCCCCCGGCTGGATGATGCACCTGCTCAGCCACTTGATCGACTACATGCGCTGGTACAACGGCGAGGCTGAAGCCGAATGGG
>CAYZJD010000067.1:0-16046 GCA_964478455.1 uncultured Solibacteraceae bacterium
CTGCACAAGGGGATCCCGAGCAACAACCCGCAGAACCCCGGCCAGATTCGAACGACGATCGCTGTGAAGGAGTAGCGGCCGGGCATGCCCGGCCTTGACATGAAAGAAGCCGCCCTCATCCTCTCCCTGTTATTCCTCGCGCCGGGAACGAGCGACCTGAAGGCTGAGCCGCCCTACCGGCCGAGCACCGAGTCCCTGAGAAAGCACAAAGTCCCGCAGTGGTTCGAGGACGCGAAGTTCGGCGTGTTCATCCACTGGGGCCCGTACGCCGTACCCGCCTACCACGAGTGGTACGTGGCCTTCATGAGCCCGAAGGCCGGCTTCGGCTTCCTCCTCGGAGGCCCGCCGTACACGGCCACGCAGGGCAGTCTGCCCGACGCGATCTTCAAGGAACGCATCCAGCAGAAGGCCTACAAGTACCACCTCGACAACTGGGGTCCGAATTTCGCCTACGACGACTTCATCCCCATGTTCAAGGCCGAGAAGTTCGACCCCGCGGCCTGGGCCCGCCTGTTTCAGGATGCCGGCGCGAAATATGTGGTGCTGACGGCCAAGCACGGAGACGAGTTCGCCATGTGGCCCACGAAGTTCACCAGGCGCAACGCGTGGGAGATGGGGCCGAAGCGGGACATTGCCGGCGACCTCGCCAAAGCGGTGCGCGCACTCGGCATCGAGATGGGCTTCTATCACAACACGACCTACACGTTCTGGGACCAGCGCTATCCCGGGCGGGACTGGGTGGACTACATGAACAGCTCCATCAAGGAGCTTGTGGACATGTACCAGCCGAGCATCCTGTGGGGCGACGTCACCATCGGGCCCGTGCGCGATGGGAACGGCAAGCCCCTCACCACGGATTACTGGAACAGCAAGGAAGTCATTGCCTACTTCTACAACCACTCCAAGGACCCGTCCCAGGTGGCGACCAACGACCGCTGGGGCGTCGAGCCAGATGGGACCTATCTCGGCGACTTCTCGACTCCGGAGCGCAGTAACATCAGCGCGATTAACGAAAAGAAGTGGGAACTGTGCGACTCGCTGGACCCGACTTCCTGGGGCTACAACCGCCTTCTGAAAGAGGGCGAGTACATGACGCCGAACGAGCTTGTGGATTACCTGGTCGACGTCGTCAGCAAAAACGGGAACCTGTTGATCAACATCGGTCCCAAGGCCGACGGCACGATTCCAGAGGTGATCGAGCGCTGCCTGCGCGAGGCCGGGCAGTGGCTGAAAGTCAACGGGGAAGCCATCTACGGCAGCCGGTACTGGACCACCCACGAGGACGGCGATTTCCGCTTCACCCGCAAGGGCAAGGCGCTTTACGCCATCGCGCTCGAGTGGCCGGAAGAGGAGACTGTCACCCTCACCGCGCTGGCCGGAACGAAGGTGACCGGCGTCGAGATGCTGGGCCTGCGGGAAACGGTGAAGTGGACGCAAACCTCCCGCGGGCTGGTTATTACCGTCCCCGCTAAACGGCCCTGCAAGTACGCCTACACGTTCAAGATCTCCCTGGGGTCGTGAACTTACGGGCACGCACGCCAAGCCGGGCACGCCCGGCCCGCTGCGGCCAGGCAGCCTATGGGCCGTCGGCGAACCGCCCTCCGGCCACTTTCCACACCTTGAACGTCTTGTTTGTTTCGGAAAGGCCCAGTTCGGGACGATAGGTGAAATCGTCCGTGCCGTCGATGGGCTTTTCCAGCCGCGGATAATCCATGATCACTTTCTGTAACACTTCCCGGCCGTCTCCGACACGGTGGATGCCAATCGCTCTCTTCAGGATGTGGCCAGGCAAATGGTCCCGTCTTCTCGAGTCCTCAAAACCATCCGCCACTTCGTTGATGAGTTGGTCCACGAGTTTTCGGGCCGCCTGCCCGTAGCGCGTATAGGCCTCGTCGGGACGTGGCAGTTCACTCGCCCGCATGGGATGCATCAGGTACACATTGGCCAGCTCTTCATTGCCTCCATAACGAATCAGGTCCTGCTCGACCGATGCATCGCTCAGGATGAAGAAACGCCGTCCATTCTGAAGGTTCATCGCGTTCACTTGCCGGATCAGGATCAGGGCATTAGACCAGAGGCCGGCAAAGAAGATGCATTGCGGCTTCATTTCCCGGATGGTGTCAACAGAGGGCGTTGTCAAAGTCGTCGACCAGAGCAGAACACGCCCTTTCTTTTCGCTCTCCTGCACATTGCGGATAAACTCAAGGGCGAGCCCATGGGAGTAAACCGGGTTGGAAGTATCTTCCACAACCCAGAAGCTCTCGGCCTTGTCGAGGGCGAACTTAGCCGCATCCCGAGCCTGGGCCTTGTCCGTCGCCGAAAGCCGGATCAAGGGGTGCCTCTCGCCTGCCGCTTGTCGCGGCGGCGCCAAATCCGGGTTCGTCTCGGTCGTCAGAATGACGGGAATAGGCGGATCCGCGTGCAGGTAAGCCTTCAGCGCTTCCTTGGTATTCGTACTGCGCATGTGCCCGACGACGAGGAGAGTATCATTCCGCCCGGCGAGGTCCTGCGAGATGCCGCCGGCCCTCGATAGATCTCCTTTGTCATCCCATACGTGGAACTCGATATCGCAATCGTCAATCTTCGTCCTTGATCCTCTGTCCGGGTCGAAACCGTCCCTAATGGCCCGGTGCTTGCCGCTATTAGTGAAATCGCCAACCACCCATACCTTGTATGTCGGTTTGCCGATGATTGCGTTTGTCACCCTGCCCACAAACACGGTGGAGAACAAAGACATGAGCACCGCCATCGCCGCAAATCGCAGCGGCGACGCGATGAACTTCCGCAGGAAACCGGAGAGCCGAGGGGTGGGCGTAGTCTTTTCTGATTCGCTCATTGGATTACGGTCGATGGCTATGGCGTGGGATCTTCATGTTGAATTTCCGGTCGATTGCGAGGGAATGGCTTTTGCCTCCCTTGGGGAGGCAAAAGCCGTCTCGCCCCCGAGCATGGCGATAGTATACACCCACGCTCTTTGGTTGCCAGGCTTCGTCTCTCGTCCAGACCACGCAGCAGCGCAGTCGCCGGCCGGCTGGCCTCGGCGATACGGATAGCTACGGCTCGAGCAGCGTGTTCAGCTTCGCAAGAACTTCCTGGATGAAGGCTTCGGGAAGGTCGCAAATGAGCGCGGCGTTCCTTGCTCTCCAATCGAGACTCTTCACCTGATCAGAGAGGATTGCTCCGTCACCGGCCAAGCCTCCGGCAGGGCGGCGTCCGCGCAGCTCGTGTCCGGCTTGCGGGTCCATGTCGATCCAAATGGTCAGGCCCCGTTCCCGTACCTACCGTCTCACCATTCTTCCCGGCCGACCCTGAGTCCGGTTCCCGTCTCTCCGTGGGTGTTTTTCGCTGTGACGCCCGACAGCATCTCGCCCAGCCGGTATTTACGGCTGCTCACCTGCCTGAGCGCGATTCCTCCCTGGATGGGCCTCAGTTCGACTGGCGTACCTTCGGCCAAGTCGGATTCGAGTGCGATTGCCTTCGGGATCCGGACCGCGAGGCTGTTGCCCCAACGCTGCACCGTCACTCTCATGTCTCCTCCCGCGCCCGAGATCTGGTTGTGGCTCGGCTGCCCGATTGCCGGCTTCCCGCCGGCTTTCGCCCGTCGCCTATCGCTTGTGCCTTGCCGGCTGGCGATCGGCAACCCTGGTAAGCAGCGGCCCGATGATCGGATCCCGCAAGGCTGCCTCCCTCTGCAAGCGCCAGGCTTCTTTCTCCGGCATCCCGGCGTACTTTTGGCGCACCCTTTCTTGCGCCAAACGCTTCATCTCAACGCAGTCGAATTCTTTTGTTCTCATAGTTCCACCACTTCGCGCGGCGAGTGGATTTCCAAGGGCCTGTATCTGTTTAATGTATTGACACCGTTGAAGCCCCGGATTCTGTCAAAGTGCACAATGTGTTTGAAATTCCAGCTTACCACCAGGTCGACCTCGGCAACCGTGGCAGCGGCGATGTGTTCCGCATCCGCCGCGGCTGCGAACCCGAGCACCCCAGCCGAGAGATAGGCATCTCGTAGACTTGCCACTTCTTCATCGATTGTCACCAGCTCCACGTGCTCTTCCGGGAGCTCGGCCAGCAGTCGACGGACACGCTCCGGAGCTTCCTGAAGTTCGCGAACAACCGCGTCCGAGATCACTAAGTTGAATCGCCCGGTCCTCACCTCGCGGAAGAATTCCTCGCTTGCTGAGTCGAACTCATCATCGAAGCATCCACCAAACACCGAAGTGTCGGCGTACACTCGCAGCCGCTTCACGATTCCCATTATGTCTCTGGCGCTACCGCCATAGGAATCCGAGGGTCCGGTTGCTACTCGATCCTCACCTTCACCTCGTTGCTGGCGCGCTCGTTCACCTTCATCGACAGCAGCAACTCGCCGAGCGGGGCGTCGTTGGGGATCTGGACGTTGACCTGGTACAGGCCCTGGTAGCCCGGCGTCAGGCCGCTGAAGCTCACCGGCAGCGGGAACGTGCCGTTGAGAAAGACGCTCGGCGCGAGCACCGTCTCCTCCAGGCCGGGGTACCTCGTGGAGGGCGCCGTCCGGCCGAGGCCGGTCGCGTAAATCTCGAGAAAATCGCCGCGCTTGGCCGGAATCGTCGCCGTCGTTTCGCGCTGGCCGGCGACGACGATGGCTCCGTAATTGGTCGCCGTGTCGAAGAAGATGCCGGGCGCGGCGGCCAGCACGGGCACGAGCGCCGGCGGCGAAGCCACAGCCCCGAGCGAGACGACGATCTGGGCCGTGCCCTCGGCCGTGTCCCCAGGCACAAGGAAGTTGATCTGACGGTCGCTCACGTAGTGCAGGCCCGAGGCGACGCCGTTCACCAGAACCTGGACGCCGCCGAGTTCGGCGGCATACGGCGGGTAACCCTGGGCCGTGACACCCCCGGCGAGATTCTCGCCGAAGATGCTGGCGAACGCGCCCGGCGCGAGTCCCTGCGTGTAAGAGGCGGCGTTCACGACTCCCGCGGCGACAAACGCCGGCCGGTTCACCGCCACAACCGTCGCGGCTACGGAGGCGGCGCCTTCCAGGCTCGCCTGAAGCTGATGAGCCGCCGCCGTGCCCGGCGTCCAGGTGAACCGCGCCAGGCCGCTCTCGTCGGTGACGGCGACGGGCGGGGAGACCGTGCCGTCCGTCACCGTGGCGCGCACGCGCACGTTGGGGTACGGCAGCTTGTTCACGTCGAAGACGCGGACGACCACCGGCTCCGGCAACGGCGATCCCGGCACAGCGAACTGGCGGTCACCGGAATGCACCCCGAGGCGCACGCTCGCAAGGTCACCGAGAACCTGCACCCGCGCGTAGGCGGTTTCGTACTGGTCCTCCACGGGCCGCGCCGTCAGCTCCTCAACGCCGGGGCTGAGTCCGGTGACGGTGAAGGAAGTGTTCGTGGCCCCGGCGGGGATGGTGGCCGATGCAGGGACTCCCGCCGCGCCCGTAGTCGTCTCGAGGGAGATCGACAGGGGGCTCGCCGCCGGTTGCACGATGGATAGCGTTGCCTGCGCCGAACTGCCCGCGATCACGCCCGCGGCCGGCCAGAGGGAAAGCCTGAGCGTCTTCTTGAGCGTGGCGTCAGCGGTCGCGCGCTCGGAGGCGTAGCGCCGGTAGGCCGTTTCGAATTCGCGCCGGAAGGTCTCGATCTTGTCGAGGTCCGCCTGCGAGGGATCGATGCCCTTCGGGGTCACGAGGATGAAGCCGAAACGGAAATGGCGCTGGGCGACGGTGTAGTCCGGAGTGCGCCGGCCCTCGGCCTGAATGATCTCTTCCACGGCGATGTCACGCCGGTTGCCGCTGATCGGAACACCTACCTGCGGCAATCGTTGCGGCACCTGATTGGAATTGACCACCAGGAAAGTCGGCGGGACTTCCCCGGCGGGTCGAAAGCCCATCAGGTACTGATCGAACGGCGCGAAACCCTCCACCGTCGCGATTGTGATGAAACGGGGGGTTGAACCGGCACCGTTGTCCTTGATCCGGTTGCCTTCCAGCAGCGAGGCCTCGGAGTTGAAATTGAAGCTCCAGTGCGCCTGCTGCGCGCCCAGCATCGGCCGGGCGTCAGGGTTGTTGGGATCGCGGATGCTCGCGAAGGCGAGAAAAAGATGGCCCGCCTCGTGCCCGAGAACCGTCAGCGGGGTGTCGCCGGTGATGGTGCCGCGCCCGGATATGCGCGCGTTGGGGTTTGATGGGTACTGGCTCAAGGGCCCCATGTTCATGATCCCTTGCAGCCGGTACGGGGACCCCAACTCCGCGCCGAAGTCCACCGGCGAGTCACCGTAGCCTTCGCGGCTGTTTCTGACCGTGACCTCATACGCCACCGCGCCCGAAGCCGCCGAAATCTCCATGTTGTTGAAGATCACCAGGTAGTCGTAGGCGTCCTCGTGCGTCTGGTAGAACTTCTGCGCCGCGGCCACGACGTCGATCTCCTCTTCGCCGCTGCGGAATACCTCGGCCACCGTGCCCGAGTATTCGCCGCTGGTTCCCGTGGCGAACGAAACCATCGCGGTTTCGCCGAGCAGGTTGCCGGGTGAGATGGCAACCACCGCCTCGCCGGTGTCGATGCCCGCGTAGGCGAACTCGATCTTGCCGTCCGGATACATCCGGACCTGGAACGTTTGCAGCGCGCCGACGCCGAACTCCTGGTACTCGGGAACCTGCGCCCAGCTCACCACGAAACGATTGGCGTTGGAGAGCACACGAACGCCCTGCGTGGACCGCGAAGGGTCCAGGTCCCGGAACAGCGCAGCGATCCGCGGCGGACCGGTGGTGATGCGCCCGAGCGAGCGGTCGCTTATGGCGGTGTCACTTTCGTTGAAGGTCAGATTGCCGTCGGAGTTCACGAACACCTTCTGGTAGCTGGCGCCATAGAAAGGAAACGGAAACGGCAGTGTGAACTCGCGCGCGTCGTCGTCCAGAAACGCGTCGATCTTCGTGCCGCCGGCGGCCGCGCCCGAATCATAGGTAGGGCCGCCGGTCTGGAAGCGGTAGCGAGTGGCGCCGGATTGCGGCGCGAAGGTCACCGTCCGCTGGCCGAGGTCGAACTCGTTGCGGCGCGCCACCACGCCGTCCGCGTCGTCGAGGATGGCGATGTTGCCGGCGTCCCTGGCGGCCGGCGCCGCCGCCTCGCGTACCAATTCCGGCTTCGGACGGCTCCTGGCGGCCTCGCGGTGAAGGTACAGCTCCTCGCGCCATTTCTCGCGGTGCGTTCCGCAGACGACCTGGTCCTGGCGGGCATAGCTCTGGCCGAAGAAAAGGAGGGAGATAAGAAGCAGGCGGGAACGTTTATGCATGACGTCTCGTAGCTACCATTGTAAGATGCGGGGGTAGGGTACACCGTTCCATGGCATTCTGCACGAATTGCGGTTCTCAAGTATCTGATGACGCGCGTTTCTGCTCCATCTGCGGCAAGCCGATGGGAGCGGCGGCGTCCGTGGTTTCCGTCGCGCAGCCGCTCGACTACACGGTGCAAGGCGACAACTTGCAGGTGGTGCGAATCCGGCTGAAGCCCGGCCAGGAGGTGTTCGCCGAAGCCGGCAAGATGCTCTACAAGACGGGCAACGTCCAGTGGGACAGCCGGATGAGCGGCAATACGCTCGGGGCCAAGCTGTTCGGGGCGTTGAAGCGCAAGCTGATGGGCGAGTCGCTGTTCTGGACGTACTTCCGCTCGGATGGCCCGGGCGAGGTGGGCTTCGCCGGAACGTATCCCGGCCGGATACAGGCCTTCGACCTGGCGGCCGGCCAGGCGGTGCTTGTCCAGCGCGACAGCTTCCTCTGCGCCCAGGAGACCGTGCAGGTGAACATCGAGTTCGTCAAGCGGATCGGCGCGGGCCTGTTCGGCGGCGAAGGATTCATTCTGGAGAGGCTCACCGGGCCGGGCACCGTGTTCATTCACGGCGGCGGCGATTTCATCGAGTTCGCCTTGAAGCCGGGAGAGATGCTCCAGGTGGATACCGGTTGCGTAGTGGGCTTCGATGCTTCCGTGACGTACGACGTTCAGTTCGCCGGCGGGATCAAGACAGCCATCTTCGGCGGCGAAGGGCTGTTCCTGGCGACGCTGACGGGGCCGGGGAAGGTGATTGTGCAGAGTATGACGCTCGAAAAGCTGCGGCGAGAACTCGCGCCCGCGAGGACGGGCGGCGACGAACGCTCGGGCCTTGAGGCGATCACCAACATCTTCGGCAGCGAGGACAGGTAGAGGCCTAAAGGCGAGTTTGGCCCGAGGATTGCTCCTTCCTGGGCGGGGTCTTGCAGCCATGAATCCAGCTACTCGACCCACAGCGCAAAAACTCACGGCCCCCCTTCCCCAGCCGCGGCACAGGCTCGAGGAAATTCTCCAACTTCCTGAAATCCGGAGACTTCTGCGCTATCTGACCGACGCCAAGCCGGGCGAGGCCTGCCTGTTCGAGCGCCTCTGCCGCAACTACGACAACCCGGAACTGCGCGGCCTCGCGCACTGGAAATGGAAACTGCCGAGCTTGGCGATCGACCTCGCCCTGCGGCGGGCCCGGCTGGACAAGCAGATGATGAAAGCCAAGCTGTTTCACCATCCGCCGACCGTTAAGGCCCTGGCGCTGGCCGCGCGCAGCGTCGCCCGGCATGGCCTGTTGGCGCCGCAACGCTTCGCGGCGCCGCTCTTCGTGGTGTGGAACATCACGCGCCTCTGCAACCTGGCCTGCGAGCACTGCTACCAGAACGCCGGACCGGCCCCGGATCCGGACGAACTGTCGCTTGAGGAACGGCTTCGCGTGGTCGACGAGTTGGCCGACAACTTCGTGCCGTTCCTGGCCATTGCCGGAGGAGAGCCGCTGGCAATTGGGGATCTCTGGCCGGTGCTGGAGCACGCCCACCGGCGGGGCATCCACCTCACGCTCGCTTCCAACGGTACCCTGATCACGCCGGAAACCGCTGTCCGCCTGAAGGATGCCGGCGTGAAATACGTGGAGGTGTCCATCGACAGCATCGATCCGGAAGAAAACGACGCTTTCCGCGGACGGCGCGGCGCGTGGCAGCGAGCCGTGGACGGGATCCGGAACGCGGTGGCTGCCGGCATCCGCACTGGCCTTGCCACCTGTTTCACGCGGCGCACCGTCAACCGCGTGGACGAAATCGTCGAGTTCGCGATCAGCCTCGGATGCAAGACGTTCTCGCACTTCAACTTCATTCCGGTGGGACGAGGCCGCCAGATCCTGAATCAGGATCTCACGCCGGGGCAGCGCGAACTGCTGATACGCAAGCTGTACCGGTATCTTGTGGAGGGCCGGATCAACGTCATCAGCACGGCGCCGCAGTTCGGCCGGGGCTGCATCGTCTATGGGGGCCTGGAGCGCGTCTTCGCCACGGGCCACGCCGGCAAGGGAGAAGGCGCCAAGGCAATGGTGCTTTCCCGCTACATCGGCGGATGCGGCGCCGGCCGGTGTTACTGCTCGATCCAGCCCAACGGCATCGTCACTCCGTGCGTATACATTCCGTCGATTGCCGTGGGCGACCTCCGGAAGCAGAGGCTCGCGGAGATCTGGGACTGCGATCTGTTTGAGCTGCTATCGGACCGGTCGCGCCGGGGAGATCATTGCCCCGTCTGCGATTACCGCGCTTACTGCGGCGGGTGCCGTGCCCGGGCGTTCGCCTACACGGGCGACATCACCGCCGGCGACCCCGGCTGCCCGTTCAATTACCACGAGTGGGAGGAGCTGGCGAGGCAGGCGCAACGCCATCTGCCGGTCCTCTCCGGCCGCGCCGAGGTTACGTCGGACGACCTGGCGGGAGTCTTGCGTTGAAGCCGGCCCTTGGCTCGCTGGCGTTCGGGATCGCGGTTCTGTTCGCGAGCCTGGCCGCCGGCAGTTGGTTGGACCTGCGCGAACCGTGGCACGTCTCCATCCTGCCGGGCATTTGCGCTGTCTTCGCTTTCTGGCAGTGGCGGCGCTGGAAGAACCGCGCGCAGGAAAGCCGGCGGGAGACAAAGATCTTGAGAGAAGCGCTGTCGTCGCTGGCCTACGAGACCGCCAACGCCGTGAATGCCGCCAAGGCCAACCTGCAAGGCTTCCGCCGGGAGGGTTCCGCGCCGGCGGCGTTGGAGCATTTGGACGAAGTCGGCCGCAGCCTTGATCGCGTCTCAACGGCCCTGGAAATCGCGCGCGGTCCCTCCGCCTGGTACGAGAAGAAACATAGCCAACGGAAAGCTCAGACAGAGCAAGGGTCTCACTGAGCCTCAGGTTAGCGACAGCGGGCCTTCACTCTGGCCGAGCACCTGCATCAGCCTGTCCTTGCGCTCCTCGATCTTGGCGACTGCCGTGTCCAGCGCGACCCAGTAGAAGCCCGCCCCGGCGGCGGCCACGAGCGAGAGGACGATCCACCACGCGCCGTCGCTGCGGAAGGCGTAGCGGGCGCCGTAGGCGAGAAGGACCGGAAGCGCCGCCGCCGGGTAGATGAGCAGCAGCAACACGCGCGTGCGGGCCGCCGACCCGGCGCCGGTGGACTTCTCCGGGTTCACTGGCCGCGGATAGTAGATGGAGCTGAGGTTGCCTGACGCCATCAGGTAGAGCGCGAGCACGCCCACGGCCGCAAAAGCCTCCAGGATCTTCAAGGGCGCCAGCGGCAGCCGGGCGGCCGTCCACACCAGCGTGATCGCCGCCATCTCCAGAAACACGAAGATCGCCGTCGCGATGTTCTTCGCCACCAGCACGCGGGAGATGCGCACGGGCAAGAGGAAATACACCTGGGCCGCCGAACGGTCGAACCCGAACACGTTCCAGAAAGCGACGTCGCCCAGCAGCAGCAACGCATAAGCGCCCAGCATCGCCAGGTGGTCCGCGGAAATGCTGAAGCTGCCTTCGCTGCGGGCGCGCAGGAAAACGGGCAGGAAGATCAGCAGCCCGAAAGTGAAGCCCATGATGAAGACCAGGCGGAACCGCGGCGACCGTGACAGGCTCCGAAGCTCTTTCTCGACGATCGCGGCCAGGGGATCGGAGAGTACCAGCGCCGGCAAACGGTAGAACGGCTCGAGGCGGGAGCGCCCGGCGGACGCCGTTTTGCCGGTACTCTCGGCGGCCTGGAAATCGAAACGCAGGTTCCTCTCGAATTGCAGGCGGCCGAAGATCCAGGCGAGGGCCGTCCATGCGAGCAGCGCTCCGAGAGTCCACGGCGTGACTTCGCCCAGCGCGAGCCGCGCCGTCACCGACCATGGCCACCAGCCGAGATAGCCCCCGTGAAACAAGTTGCGCAAGAACGGAGGCAGGCCGGTAACAACCAGCACTTGAGGAAGAGCAGCAGCCAGCACCAGCAGTAACACCGCCAGCTCGCGGATGCGCCGGCGCGCCATCAGGCGCTCGAGCTGGTTGCGCAGCCCGGCGGCCACAAGCAAGTTGAACAGCACGAACGGCCCGAAGGCCGCGCCGGCCGCGGGATGCGGCAGCAGCGGATTCCTCGCCAGACCGATGGCAATGCCGGCCACGAGCAGGAGCATCTCCAGGCACGTGGATATGCGCAGCAGCACCTCGATGCCGAACAGATGGCGGTGCGGAACGGGATAAACGAGGAGTTTCTTCAGATCGAGCGAGGCGCCGAGCGAGGCGGCCATCAAGGGCGCTAGCTGCCAGTAAAGGCAGATGAAAAGGAGCGCGGCGGGCAGTGCCGTCTTGAGGAACGGCCAAACGGCCGGGTTGGCGCAAAGACTGGAGGCGAAGGCTGCCAGCGCAGTCCACGCGCCGTACCAGAGGAACATCATGAAAGCAGGCAGGATCCATCCGGAAGCGCTCTCGCCGCGGCGGAAATTGAGGAGCGTGCGGAACTGCGCCCAGAGAATCGCGCGGACTTGGGCGGGCATCGGCTACAACCAGTCGAGCCTCTCGACCGCCCGCTCCGCCCCGACGACGCGCACGAAAACGTCTTCGAGCGTTTCCGCGCCGAGCTGGCCGATGTCCTGCTCCATGACGAGCTTGCCCTCGTGGATGATGGCCACGCGATCGCACAGCCGCTCGACGACCTCCAGCACGTGCGAGGTGAGGAAGATGGTCGCGCCGCGCCGCACCAGGTCGACCAGCAGATCCTTCATCAGGCGCGCGCCCACGGCGTCCACTCCTTCGAAGGGTTCGTCCATCAGGAACAGCTCGGGCCGGTGGATCAGCGCAGCGGCCATGGCGACGCGCTTGCGCATGCCCTTGGAGTATTCGGCGATGAGCTTGCGGCGGTCGCCATCCAGCTCGAACAGCGAAAGCAGCTCGCGCGAGCGCTCCCGCGCCACCGGACGCGCCAGGCCGTACATGCGGCCGACGAACTCAAGAAACTCCGCGCCGGTGAGCCGGTCGAACAGCAGCGACTCGTCGGGCACCAGGCCGATCCGCCGCTTGATCTCGGTCGCCTGTTCGGGCATTGGCAGGCCGAGCAGCTCGATGGAGCCGGAGGCCGGCGGCGTCAGGCCTGTGAGCATCCGGATGGTGGTGGTCTTGCCGGCCCCGTTGGGACCGAGAAAGCCGAAGAAGCAGCCGCGGGGGACGGTGAGCGTGAGCCCGTCCACGGCGGCCTTGTCGCCGTAGACTTTCCGCAGTTCGCGAACCTGAATCGCAAGACCGGGGACAGCCCGCATGTTTCCGCCGCCAGCGGCGGAAACATGCGGGCTGTCCCCGGTCTTCATCATCCCCTAGTATCGTACTGACAACGGCACGCCGCGCGCGCCTGCACAAATCACTCCGGCGGAATCTCGGCGACGTAAACCTGGGTGTGGCCGGTCCGGTCGCTGGCGAAGGCGATCCGCTTTTCGTCGGGAGAGAACGACGGGTGCGGGTGGGTCCATTGCGGACCGTAGACGGTGTCGGTGGGGGTCTCGAGCCAGCTCAGCGCGCCTGCGGCCGGGCCGCTGTGCGCCGCGTCGAAATCTTCCGCCAGGGCGTAGCGCGATTTGGTCCATTGACTGCCCCGGTTGCTCGATTCCGACAGGCACACGCGCCGTCGCGCGCCGATCGCGGCGTCGATCAGAAAGATGCCCTCGTCCGGGTGGTTGGTGTCGCAGAGGACCTGCGTCCCGGCGCGGTTCGGCGTGATATGCCAGGCGTTGAACTCGCAGATTGTGCTCTGCTCGCGCGTGTTCCAGTCCATCCGCATCAGGGCCTTCGGCCAGCGCGTGAAAACAAGGTCGCCCGTGCGGCCGAGGAAGGTCTCGTGAACGACGAACTCATCGTTGCTGTGTTCGTAGAGGCACTCCAGCCCCGATCCATCGCGCCGGACGCGGTGCATGCGCGGGGCGGGGTCCGCCGCGAACTCGAGCCACTCTGGATCGAGCGGATGGAACTGCGGATGAATCACCGTGCGCGGGAACGGAATGACGCGCCAGCCCGTGCAGTCCGAACGGCCGGCGGCGACTCCACACTGAGAGCCTTGCTTGATGGCGGCGGTGATCCAGCGCCCGCCGTCCCCCAGGGTACATTCACCCAATTGCGCGCCGGGGAAGGCGGCGATCCGCCGCTCCTCGAGACTCGTTCGCTCCAGTTCCCACACTTCCCCGCCCCGCACGAAAAACACGCGCTCGCCGTCCGGATGCACCGCCGCCGAGAACGGGTGGACCGGCGGACCGTCCGTCAACTGGCGGATCCCGCCTTCGCCAATGGTCGCCTCGAACAACTGCGGCGCGCCGCTGCGGTAAGAGGTAAACACCACGCCTCGCCCGCCGGCGGTGAACGAATTGTTGAGGAAATACGCCGGATGGTTGATCGACGGATGCGCGGTCAGCCGATGGACCACCGCGCCGGTGGCGTGGTCGCGCCCCACTGTGTGTTCCGCCGGATGCTGAGATCCTTTGCCGTACTTCATTGCCTGCTGCGCGCGCCGGATGACTCGAATCACAATTCTGTTACGATAGACCGGGAATGAGATCCAGACTGCCGACGGCCCAGTGCATCATGCGTTCGTGCCCTGCTCCCCCACGCTCCCTTGTTTCGCTTGCGGCGAAAGCCGCCGCCATGTTCCGGCGAAGCGTTCTTCCCAAAGTACCGCAACGAGCCGCCCTGGTGGCGCTGGCGTTCCTGGCGGGGTGTGCGCGCGACGCCGGCGGCGTCAGGATGTACTCCATGGGCGATCGGGCTGAGGTCGGCACATTGATCTACACCGTCCTCGAGGCCGAGTGGTTCAGCCACCTCGGCGAGGGGCCGGCGGCGCGAACGCCGAAGAACCAGTTCCTTGTGCTCCGCTTGAACGTGACGAACAGTGGTCCGACTGACATCACGATCCCGGCCATGACGCTGGTGGACCCGGGTGGCAGAACGTACGAGCAGGAGGGAAACGGCGAGGGTGTTCCCGACTGGCTCGGCCTGTTGCGCAAGGTGCAGCCGGCCCAAACCGAGCAGGGCCGGGTGTTATTTGACGTTCCCCGAGGCGACTACCAGCTTCGCGTGACCGACGATGCATTCGAACCGGAGGACCTCAAGGTTGCGCTGATCCAGATCCCGTTGCGTTTCGAGTCGCATACCTCGACACTTCCTAGATAGAACCGCCGGATTGAGACACGACGATGTTGCCAGTACTGCTGCTTGCGGGGCTGCTCGCGCAAGCGCCGCCGAGGCAGCTCCTGATTGTAGGCCCCACGCTGCACCAGTTCGAGGACGGCCCCAGGATCTACTCGGACCACAGATACGTTCCCGGCGAGACCGTCTTCTTCAGCTTTCAGGTGCGCGGCTACGCGGTAACGCCGGGGGATGAGAAAAAGGTCCGCCTGACGTGGCGCATCGACGCGCTCGACGCCGCCGGCGTGCGGCTGGTGGAGGAGACCAAGGGCGAGGTTGACACGGTGGTCTTCCCCGAGGACAAGGACTGGGCGCCGAAGGTCCGCTACAGCGTGCTGATCCCGCCGCACGCGGGAGCAGGCGACTACCGGCTCGTGGCCTTCGTGAAAGACGAAGTCGGTCTCCAGACGGTGACGGGCGTGATCACGTTCCCGGTGCAGGCGCGGGCCATCGAGCCGAGCGACACGCTGGTAGTGCGCAACTTCCGCTTCCTCCGCAGCGAGCAGGACACGCAGCCGCTCACGCCGGCGTCGTACCACGTGGGGAACTCCCTCTGGGCGAAGTTCGACATCACCGGCTTCCGGATTGCCGAGAAGAACCGGTTCAAGGTGAGCTACGGGATTTCGATTCTGACCGCCGATGGCAAGCTCCTGTTCTCCCAGGAAGAAGCGGCGGTGGACGAGGGCGCGCCGTTCTACCCGAAACGCCACGTGCCGGCGGTGGTGAGTCTCACTATCCAGCCGGGCACGCCCGCGGGTGAATACGTCATGCGGGTGACCGTCCGCGACGAGCTGGGCGCGCAGTCCTGCGAAACCAAACAGTACTTCCGCGTCGAGTGAGGGGCCTCCTCTAGTCACAGCCAACGCAGTCAGCCGCCTCCGTACCCTCCGCTCGCCAGATCAGCGGACGGCATAGATGTCGTAGACCACTTCATTCTTCGTCAGCCGGCCCTCTCCAATGCCCAGGCATTGCAGCCGGTTCAGCCACGCATAGTTCGGGTGAGCGGTCCAGTAGCGAGGCGCGATGCGAAGGGAAATCACCGAGGGCAAGTCCTGCCGGAGGAATCTCTGATAACCATCCTCGCCGAGGTCGCAGATTCCCTGGTATGCGGTCATGATCAGGGCGCCGTCCTCGGTTTCCATCGTCGCGCGGACATCGAGGACCGCCACGCCATCCGTCCTGACAGTGAGCCAATCGCCCCCAACGGGCCTGATCTTGCCTCGCAGCTTTGGGCCGCTGACCTCTCCGCCCGTAACGTAGAAATTGACGCGGATGCCTTCAGCGACTGGACCGATCACTTCAGGCTGGCCCGCCAAAGTGACTGTGAGAGAACAGATGTGTTCCAGCTTGTAGTCGATCATAGACATCTTTCTTTCAGTTCTGGTTTATCCGAATTGGCCGCCTCCCGCAAGGAGTCTGAAGTCGCGCCAGTCCCGCTGGAATGCCACCCCGCCGAATCAGTCCCAATTCGACTGAGAACACCCGGCGCCTGCGCTCACTATCTGGTGTATTGCCTCTTTTTCGCACCCGCAGTGCGGCCGTCTACGGCATCGACGCGCATCTGATTGATG
>CAYZJD010000068.1:0-16017 GCA_964478455.1 uncultured Solibacteraceae bacterium
GCGCAGGTTCTCCGTTTCGGCGGCGAAACCGATCAGCAGCCGGTCGCCTTTCTTCTGCCCCAGCTCGGCGAGAATGTCGGGCGTCGGATCGAGCTCGACGGAGATGCGGGCCATCGTCTTCTTCACTTTTTGCGAGGGAACGCGAGCGACGTGGTAGTCGGCCACCGCGGCCGCCTTGACGATGATCGTGGCCTCGTCGAGGTTCTTTAGCACCGCCTCCCGCATTTCGCCAGCGGTTCGGACACGGATCACGGAGACGCCGGGCGGCTCGGGCAGGTGAACCGGTCCGGAGATGAGAATGACGCGGGCGCCGCGCGCAGCCGCCGCTTCAGCCAGCGCGTAACCCATCTTGCCGCTCGAGCGGTTAGAGATAAAGCGAACGGGGTCGAGGGGCTCCTGCGTCGGGCCGGCGGTGACCAGGACCGTTTCACCCTCGAGATCCTTGCGCGCCTGGAGCAGGGCCAGCGCCGCGTCGGCGATGCGCGCAGGATCGGCCAGCCGGCCCGCGCCGGTCATCCCGCAGGCGAGCCACCCCTCCTCCGGATCGACGATGGCGTGCCCGCGCTTGCGCAAAATCTCGACGTTCTCGCGCGTCGCCGGGTGGTTCCACATGTTGACGTTCATTGCCGGCGCCAGAAGGACCGGCCGGGGGAAAGCGAGGTACAGCGTGGTGAGGAAGTCGTCCGCCAGGCCGCGGGCGAACTTGGCCAGCAGGTCCGCCGTTGCCGGGGCCACCACCAGCAGGTCGCACTCCTGCGCCACGCGGATATGCTCGACGGCGCTCGAGAGGGTTTCCTCGGCCCCTCCAGTGGAGAACAAGTCGGTGATGACTTTGCGCCCGGTGAGGGCGGCGAAGGTCAGCGGGCGGACGAATTCCTGGGCCGCCCGGGTCATCACCACCTGCACTTCGGCGCCGCGTTCGGCCAGCGCGCGCACCAGTTCGGCCGCCTTGTAAGCGGCGATGCCGCCGCCGACGCCGAGCGCGCACCTCATGGCTATGGCTCCTGCGGTTCTTCCGGTGGCGGCGCCGCCGGATCCTCCCACTTCACCAGGCCGCGCCGTGTCTCTTCCATGGCGGTCACCGTGGACTTTTTCGAGGTAGTCGGCAGAAAAGGACGCGCTCCGCCCTGGAGCTGGCGCGCCCGCTTGGCCGCCACGATGATCCAGCGATAGGTGCTCAGTTCCGGGTCATCCGGGATCGTAAAGTGAATGTTCTTACTGATCTTCTCAACCATCTGTGGTCAATCCTGGTCCGTTCTGTTGCCGAAGGTGGCCAGAATCGGACGGATCTGTTCCTCCATGCGGTTCCGGCGCATATGCTCGGCCTTGACAATCGCGATGAGGGTGTCCACTGAAGCGTCCACCTCGCGGTTGATCAGGACATAGTCGTAGGCGCTATAGTTCCGGATCTCCTCGGCCGCTTCGCGCAACCGCCGCCGGATTACCGGCTCGGGATCCTCCGAGCGGTTGCGGAGTCTCTGTTCGAGCACATCGCGGGAAGGGGCGAGGATAAAGATGCTTACCGCATCCGGGATACGACTCTTCAATTGTCGCGCACCTTGCACGTCAATGTCCAATACCAGGTCGAGCTTGCCGGCCTGGGCCCGCTCGAGCACGCTGCGGTGCGTCCCGTAGTAGTGCCCAAAGACCTCGGCGTGCTCCAGGAACTCGTCCCTGCGGATGCGCTCCTCGAACTCCTCTCTGGAAATGTAGACATAGCTGTGCCCCGGCCGCTCGTTGCCGCGCGGCGCTCGCGTGGTGTAAGAGACGGAGAACATCAGCCCGGGCATGCGCTCGAGGAGCTTCGCGACCAGGGTCGATTTGCCGGACCCCGACGGCGCCGAAACGATGAAAACGATGCTCATTCCAGGTTCAGCGACTGCTCGCGGATTCTCTCGATCTCGGCCTTGGCGGCCAAGGCCAGGTCGGTGATGCCCAGGCCCAGTTCGCCGACCCCGGTGGTTTTCGCCAGGACCGTGTTTGTCTCCCGGTTCATCTCCTGGAGCAGAAAATCCAGCTTCTTGCCGACCTCGCCGCCTTCACTCAACAGGCTCTCCACCTGGCCGGCATGGATGCGCAGGCGGGCCAGCTCTTCGCCGATGTCGCTCCGGTCGGCAAGGACGGCCGTTTCCTGGAGCAGCCGCTGCGGATCGAGCGGCACGGCCTTCAGCAATTCCTGAAGCCGCTCGGAGAGCCGGGCCTGGAAGGCCGGCACGGCGCGGGAGCGGATCTCCTCCATCCGAACCGCCATCTCAGCGACGGCCCTGGCGCGCGCCCGGAGATCGGAGGCGATCTCGGCTCCCTCTCGCTCGCGAAACACGTTCAGGGCGTCCATGGCATCCTCGACCGCGGCCACCACGAGCCGCTGGACGTCCTCGCCGGGCTCGGCATCTTCGGCCTCGCGGATCATCCCGGGCATCGAGAGCGCAACGTTCAGGTCCGGCTCGCCGGTGAGCCCGTAATCCGCCGCCGCTTGCCGGAACGCCGCCAGGTAGGACTCGAGCAGAGGCCGGTTCACTTCGGGCGGCGCGGCCGCGTGCGCCCTCGTGAAGGACACGTGGATTTGCAGGTGGCCGCGGGCGGCACGGCGCTTGATGGCGGCCCGGAGCGCGAACTCGCACGGGTCCAGCTCGGGTGGCATGCGAACGTGCATGTCCAGCCCGCGGTGGTTCACGCTCTTGATGCTCACTAGCGCTTCGCCCGCTTCGCCGTTCTTGCGCACCCGGGCAAAACCGGTCATGCTCCGCACGCTCATAGGTCCACCGACCGGTCATCCTGGGCGAACTGCAACTCGTGGAGGCGCTGGTAGATGCCACCCGCGTTCACCAGTTCCTCGTGCCGGCCCACTTCGCAAATGCGCCCCTGGTCAAGGACCGCGATCCTGTCTGCCCGCCGGATGGTCGAAAGACGGTGCGCGATCACGATCACCGTGCGCCCCTCCATCAAGTTCGCCAGCGCCTTTTGCACCAGCAACTCCGATTCGCTGTCCAGGTGGGAGGTCGCCTCGTCCAGGATGAGGATCGGCGCGTTCTCGAGCAGCGCCCTGGCGATGGCGATCCGCTGGCGCTGGCCCCCACTCAACTTCAGGCCCCGCTCGCCGACGAGCGTGTCGTAGCCGTCCGGCAGGTTCAGGACGAACTCCTCGGCCAGGGCGCTGCGGGCGGCGGCCTGAACCGCCTTGAAGTCCGCGCCGGGACGCCCGTAGCGGATGTTTGCCGCCACGGTGTCGTTGAACAGAAAGGTGTCCTGCGGCACGATGCCGATGTTGCGCCGCAGCGAGGCCAGTTGGAGATTGCGAACGTCGCAACCGTCAATCAGCACCGCGCCGCTGGAGACGTCATAGAAGCGGGGCAGCAGGTTCACCAGCGTTGTCTTGCCGGCGCCGCTCGGCCCCACCAGGGCCACCACTTCCCCGGCCTTCACTTCGAGCTCGATGGCGTGAAGCAGGAAGCCGTTCGGTGAATTCGGGTAGCAGAAGCTGACCCGGTCGTAGACGATTGACCGCTCAAACCGCTTCAAGGAAACCGCATTGGGCTTTTCGCGAATCGACTCCTCACGATCGAGGTACTCGAAGACCCTCTGCGATGCGCCCAGCGCCTGCTGGAAGATGTTGTGAATGCCGGTCAGGCGCTTCACCGGCTCGTAGAGCATCAGCAGCGCTATGACGAAGCTGGTGAACTCGCCGGTGGTCATCTGGCCGGCTTTGATCTGAGCCCGCGCGTAGGTGAGCAGGCCGACGATGGTGACCGCGCCGAAGAACTCGATCAGCGGTGAGGCCAGCGCCTGCTGCGCGACGTAACGGAGATTGCTGGCGCGCAGCCGCCGCGCCGCCCGCCGGAACCGGCCGGACTCGTACGTTTCCGCTCCGAAGGACTTCACCACCTGGTGGCCGCTGAGCGTTTCCTGAAGGATCTGGTTCAGGTCCGCCATCTCGTCCTGCGCGCGCCGCGTGGTGCGGCGGATCCGCCTGCCGATGCGGGCGGTGGGCACCAGCACGAACGGCAGCAGCGTCAGGCTCACGACCGCGAGCTTCCAGTCCTTCTCGAGCAGCACGTACAGCAGCCCGATCACGATGAAGCACTGCCGCAGCAGATCGGCCAGGATGTGCGACGTCGCCACCTGGATCTTCTCGATGTCGTTCATGATCGAGGACATCAGGCGGCCGGTGGAGTGGGACTCGAAGAAGTCGGCGCCGTGGCGGAGCACCTTGTCGAAGACCGTCTGACGCAGGTCGGTGATCGCCGAGTAGCCGACGTAGTTCACCAGGTAGTTCCCCAGGTAGTCGCAGGCGCCGCGGATGAGAAACACCGCCAGGATCCCGAAGGCGATCATCGTCCAGACGTTGTGGATCCAGGAAGGCACGAGGTCGTTGAGATAGACGGCCTTGTCGAGCACCGGGACCGTGAACAACGCCACCGGCGCTTCGGGCGATAAGGGCCGGAGCACCCGGTCAAACACCGGGCCGATCAGCAGCGCGATCATGGCGTGGGCCGCGCCGACGCAGGCCATCAGCAGGACCGACGCAACCAGTGACGCCGCGTACGGCCGGACATGGCGCATCAGGCGCAGCCAGTCTCTCACGCGGCCCTCCGGAGGCGCTCCAGCGCGCCCAGCACTTCCTCAACGGGGATCGACTCGACCGGCCGGCCATCGCCGCCAACCACCTGGGCGGCCGTGCGCCACGGTCCCCAGATGGCCGGATCCATCGAGCCGAAGATCACCATGACCGGCAAGCCGAAGGCGGCCGCCATGTGCGCCGGCCCGGAGTCATTCCCGACGAAGAGGGACGCCCCGGCGAGGAGCGCCTTCACTTCGCCGAGAGGGGCACCCTGAAGATGGCGGTATTGCTCGAATGCGCGGAAATCGTCCGCCGCCGCGCCGATGAAGACCGGCTCCATGTCGAATGTCCGGCGCAGCAGCTCGGCGACGGCCAGAAAGCCATCGGCGCGCCACGTCTTGTCGGCGCCGGTTGCGAACGGATGGATCACGGCGTAGCGGCGTTCCGCGCGGTGCGGATCGGCGAAGAGACGCGCTCGCGGAATCTCGCGGCGTTCCGCCCCGAGATGGAACATGGCCGACGCCATGTGCTCGGCGGTGTGCACGGTGCGGTTCACACCAAGGATTTCCTGCGCTGTCGGGATGCGGACATTGTAAAGGAAGGAACCGGAGAAATGCGCAAAGCCGGCGCGGATACGGGCGCGGGAGGTGTAGGTCAGCCAAAGGCTGCGCGTGCCGCCGTGCAAATTGAGGCAGAGCGCGGGATGCCAGGCGCGCAGCCTGCGGGCGTCGGGCGGCAGAAGCTCATCCACGTCGGGGTTGCCCTCGAACACGCCGGCGAACCGGTCCTCGACCACGACCGCCACGTTCAGATCCGGTCGGCTCAGTTTCAGTAGATGAAGCGCGGGCGTCGTCAGGACGCAGTCGCCAAGGGAGCGCAACCGGACCACGGCAACGCGGGCACCTTCCGGAAGGCGCTGGAGCACGGGACTCATTCCCGGAGCCGGGCTATTCTTCGATTCGGGCCTCGTCCACCAGCATGACCGGGATGTCGTCCCGGATCGGGTAGACGCGCTTGCATTGTACGCACTTCAAGCCGTTCTGATCCTGGAGCAGCTCGACGGGAGCCTTGCAGAGCGGGCACACCAGAATGTCCAGCAGATCCTTGCTGATGGCCATAACCGGCTACCCAGTGTAGCAGTTAGCGATACCGCATCGCTAGGCTTGAGTCTCCGCAGAGTTTTCGTTCGAGCTCACGTCATGTGAACATTCATCCCAGCCAGCTTGGCCACTCCGAGCAGAGCTTTGTCCGCAGCTACGAACAGGTCAGTCAATTGGCGGGCCTTCAAGTCCAGGGCCACCGCAAGCTGCACTGCGTCAAGAGTCCTCAAAGCGCGGCTGAAGCCGTATTGTCGAATCATCTTCTCTGTTTTTTCGTAGTGACGGCTCTTGAGAGCGACCACCCTGAACCTGCGTTCCCGAATATCACGCAAGAACCCGTTTCGAGCCTGAAGCGCCTCAGCCGAGGAAATCAGCCTCGTGCGAACTTTCTTGGCGAAGACGGACTGGAATTCGACGACGGCGAGGCGCGAGATGTATGCCGGAACGCCGCCCATCACTGCCATGGCCAGGAGGCGCTCCACCACTTCGGTGCCGGGCTCTCGGTGGTAGTATTTTGCGAGTGCGCTGGAATCGAAAAACATCAGAAGCGCTCCTCACGCTCCGCAATGAAATCGTCGCTCAGCTTTCCCGGTATCTTGGACAACGCCCGCCGCACGTCTTCCAGGCTAACCTCTGGAATCTCCATCTTCGTGACGCTTTCGATGTATTCCGTGTCTAACACCTCTTCGTCAGGCGTTTCGGCAATCGTGATCTCCACCCGCTGGTGCTCGGGGAGCGGAAGCGGATCAAGGGGACGCAGAACGCCGTTCTCGTAGACTGCCGTCACCGTCCTCGCCATACCACCATATTAGCCCGGCATCAGGAGGGGTCTGTCCATCAGCACTTGTTGCGCTTCATCCAGCCGCCTTCATTTCTTCCCGGGCCTTGGCGATCACGGCCAGGTATTGGCGGGCGCGATCCTCGATGACGTCGAAGCGGCGCTCGGCAACACTTTTTGAATCAACGAGTTCCGCGCCAACCGCGACCGCGCAGGCGCCCGCCTTGAGAAATTCGCCGGCGGTTTCCAGATTCACGCCGCCTGTGGGGATCATCTCGATGTGAGGGAACGGAGCGCGCAGCGCGCGGATGTACCTCGGCCCGCCGACGTTGCCGCACGGGAAGATCTTGACGATGTCGGCGCCCGCCTCCCAGGCCGTGAGGACCTCAGTGGGCGTCAGCGCGCCGGGCATCATCACCTTGGAGTAGCGCCCTACCATCTCGATGGTGGGAAGTTTCAGCGAGGGCGTCACGAAGAACTCGGCCCCCGCCAGCATCGCCGCCCGCGCCGTTTCCGGATCGAGCACCGTGCCGGCCCCGAGGACGATCTTGTCGCCGAACCGGTCCGCCACTTTCTCGAGAGCGCGCAAAGCGCCGGGGACCGTCATCGTGATCTCGGCCGCGCGAATCCCGCCGCCGTAGATCGCCTCGATCGACAGGAGGGCATTTTCGGCGCTGGTGGTGCGCACAACCGGCACGATGCCGATGTCGATGATGGAGGATAAGATTGCCTGTTTGTTCATCCCTCCACGATACCGAAAACCGGTGTCACGAAAACCGGTGTCAGGCTACGCAATCCCCGGCTGCTGGCGGGGAACGGGCATCCTCGCTACCAGTCCACTACCGAGCCGTCGTCGGCGTCGTAGGTTTCCGGGTTGCGCCAGTCGTGGCCGATCTTGCCGGCCATGGCGTTCTCGTCGAGCTCAATGCCCAGGCCCGGTCCCGTGGGCAGGTCGAGATAGCCGTCCCGCAGGGTGAACGGCTTGGTGAGGTAGCCCTCGCCGAGGCTGACCTGTTCCTGGCAAAGGAAGTTCGGGATCGACGCCGCGATTTGCACCCCGGCGGCGAGCGAGATCGGCCCGAGCGGATTGTGCGGGGCGATCGAAGCATAGTAGGCCTCGGCCATTCCCGCGATCAGCCGCACCTCGGTAATGCCGCCGGCGTGGCAAAGATCGGGTTGCAGAATCGTGGCCGCGCGCTTCTCGAGCACCTCGCGGAAGCCCCACTTGGTGAACACCCTCTCCCCGGTGGCGATCGGCAAATGCGTGCCGCGCGCGATCTCGGCCATCACGTCGTGGTTCTGCGCCTGGCACGGCTCCTCGATGAACATCGGCTGGTGGGGCTCGAGCGCCTTGATCAGCAGCTTGGCGAGCGCGGGGCTGATGGCGCCGTGGAAGTCCACGCCGATATCGGCGTCGTTGCCGGCCGCCTGCCGCAATTCGGCGAATTTCTCGGCGGCGTACTGAACGGCGGCCGGGCTCTCCACGTAGCGCGCCGGCCTCTTGGTTGCCGGGCCAGTCTTGAAAGCAGTGAAGCCGCGGGCCCGCGCGGTCTTGATGTTCTCCGGCGTGCCGGCGTGGGCGTAGACGCGGATCCTGTTGCGCGTCGGCCCGCCGAGCAACTCATAGACAGGCACGCCGAGCGCCTTGCCCTTGATGTCCCACAGCGCCATGTCGATGCCGCTGAGGGCGCTGGTCAGGATAGGCCCGCCGCGATAGAACGCGTGGCGATAGATGGCCTGCCAGTGATGCACCACTTGGCGCGGATCTTTTCCGACAAGGTACGGTTCAATCTCCTTGACGGCGGTGGCGCACGTCAGCGCGCGGCCTTCCGTGACCGGTTCGCCAAGGCCGACAATGCCCGCGTTCGTATGCACTTTCAGAAACAACCACCGCGGCTTGACAAGAAAGGTTTCGAGCTTCGTGATCTTCAGCTTGTCTTTCGGCGAGACCAGCGCTTCTTTGCCCGCGGCCTGCGGAACAGCGGCTTCGGCGCGATCGAAGGCCGTCCAACCGAGGCTCGCGAATGCGCCGGCGATGACCGACCGGCGCGTGGCGTGGGCATGATTACGGTTCTTGGGCACGGCATTCTCCTTGAAAGGCCCCACTGTATTCCCCGGAGAAGGGGGGATGCAAGCGGCGTGCTGGAGGGTTCATCCGCCTTCATCCGCGGCCACACCAGGAACGGCCGGGAGAATCGTTGTGGAAGTGAAAGAAAGCGGCCGCGTTACAGTTCGATGCGGACCTGCTTCAGCGGCGACCCCTCGCCGCTGACAATGCGCACATTCTCGCGGGCGACGCCCAGTTCGCGCGCCAGCAGCCGGCACAGCTCGGCGTTTGCCTTGCCGCGCTCCGGCGCCGCCTGGAGCCGCACCTTGAGCGTGCCGTCGGCCAGCCAGCCCGCCACTTGGGAACGTCCGCTCTTCGGCGTTACCTTTACTCTCAGGAGCAGCTTGCCTTGGGCGCGGAGCTGCGGAACCAGCTTCGCGAGGTCACTCATGGCCGGGCCGCGGCAATCCCGGACAGCAAACCGAGGAGGTCCTCCGGGCGGAACGGCTTCTGAAGCACCCGGGTGGCCATGCGCGCCTCCGGCCAGGGGGCTAGGTCCGCGGCCAGACCCGACAGGACGATGATCGGCACGGATGCGGACAGGCGGCGCACTTCTCGAATCAACGTCCGGCCGTCCTCGACGAGGGGCAGGCGCAGGTCCATCACCATCGCGTCCGGGCGCACTTGCCGAAAGGCAGCCAGCGCCTGAGGCTGATTGCCGGCGCTGTGCACGGTGTGACCCTCCGCCTCCAGGATCAGCCGGCGCGTCTGGAGCTGGTCCGGATCGTCATCGACAAGGAGGATACGGGCCATCGGCCGGTCTCAGTCAAACAGGATCTGGGCGATGACCAGTTGGGGCATGCCCTGGTTCCAGCTCTGGGGAAGACTGTCGAAGGGAAGGCGGAAGGCCTTCGTTTCGCCGGGCTTCAAGCCGCCCAGGTGGCTCCTGACGATCTCGACCCGCTCCCGCAGAACGATCTGGCCGTAAGGATCGTAGAACACGCAGTGAATGGATACCGAACGGAGGGCGCGGTCGCCTTGATTGCTGATCTTGCCCACGATTTCCACCACGGTCTGCTTCATGTAGCTTTCCGTGGCTTTCATCTGGACTTCGCTCAGCTTCAGGTGCTTCACGTAGGCCTTCGCTTCGGCGGTGAGAACCGGCCCGGCAGGCTTCTGCCGGCGGGCCAGGTATTCCAGGTAAAGGAAGGCGGCCACGCCAAGGACGATGACTCCAAGAATCGCGACGGCGGCGTTCGAGAGCCGCCTCGATGGGCGCCGGTCCGATGCTTCAGTTGCCGACCGCATAAGCTCCTGCAACAGTATAAATGAGGTGCAACCAGCATGGCCGATCCAATGACCGCGGACACGGTGAAGAACGCCGCGCGCATACTTTCCCGGTTGCGGCAGCAGACGGAGGACGTCCGCCGGCTTACCGCCGGCCTGGACGAACAGGGGCTGGGCCGGCGCGTCTTCCACGACAAGTGGTCTCTCAAAGAGCTCGTTGCCCACCTGCACCGCGTGCAGCAGGTTTTTGAGGGCCGCGTGGACGCGATGCTGAAGCGGGACAATCCCGAGATCGAGCCCTACGAGCCGGAGGGGGACAACCTGTTTGAGACGATGGCGGCGCGTCCGGCGGCGGCGGTACTGCCGGCCTTCTTCAACGACCGGGAGCGGCTGCTGAGAGGGTTGGAGTCCCTGGGGCCGGAGGCCTGGTTGCGGACCGGAACACACCCCGAGTTTCCAGGTTACGGCGTCCTTTTCCAGATCGAGTACATGGCGCACCACGAGGCGCACCACATTTACCAGATGTTCCAGCGGCGGGCGCAACTGGCGAGGGGTGAGGAGTAGAAGCGAGGCCCTATCGGCACGGCGTCGCGAAGCCGCTCTCGCTGCGTGTGCTAGCATATGGGATTCAGCATCGCAGGATGATTCGCGCCTATCGCGGCGTAGTGTCGAGTGACGTCGCGTCCGCAGACATTGATCCCAGCGCCCAGGTGATCGGAGTCGTCGAGGTCGGCGAGCAGTCCACCATCTGGCCGAACGGCGAGGTCCGCCAGGGCGTGGATCTCATCCGCTTCGGTTTACAGACGTACCTGGAAGACAACTCATGATCCGCGCGCCGAAGGGAACCCGGGACATCCTGCCGCCTTCAAGCGCGGTGTGGAGCTTTGTCGAGAGGCGGGCCAGTGAGATCTGCCGCGCGTACAACTATCACGAAATCCGGACGCCGGTCTTTGAAGAGACCCTCCTGTTCGCGCGGGGCGTCGGCGAGGAGACCGACATCGTCACCAAGGAGATGTACACCTTCGAGGACCGCGACGGCGCCTCCCTGACGCTGCGGCCGGAGTGTACCGCCTCGGTGATCCGCGCTTACATCGAGCACCGGCTGGACCAGCAGCCAGGGCTTCTGAAGCTGTACTACATGGGGCCGATGTTTCGCCGCGAGCGGCCGCAAAAAGGACGTTACCGCCAGTTTTTCCAGATCGGCGCGGAAGCCATCGGCTCCGAGTCGCCGGCCGTGGATGCCGAGGTCATCGAACTGGCGATGGAAATCCTCGGAGGCGTCGGCGTCGAGGGCGCTACCCTGCTGTTGAACTCGGTCGGCTGTCTGAACTGCCGCCCGCGGTTCGTCGCCGCCCTTCGCGAGCGACTGAAGGTGGTGGCGCCGAAGATGTGCGCCGACTGCCGGCGGCGGGTAGACTCCAACCCGCTCCGCGTTCTGGACTGCAAGGTGGAATCGGACCAGACGATCATTGAGAAGTTGCCGTCGGTGTTGGAGCACCTGTGCGCGGACTGTCGCGAGCACTTCGATGCGGTGCGCGCCTATTTGGGCGATCGCGGCATCTCGTACGAGTTGCGGCCCCGGCTGGTGCGTGGCCTCGACTACTACATGCGCACAACTTTCGAGATCGTTCACGGGGCGCTTGGGGCCCAGAACGCCGTTTGCGGCGGCGGGCGATACGACGGCCTGGCCGAGGCGCTGGGCTCGAAGGTCCACTCGCCCGGCATTGGCTTCTCGATCGGGCAGGACCGGCTGGTGATGACGCTGGAAGAGACCAGACCCGGCGCGCACGCTCCCGCTTTGGACGTTTTCATGGTGCCGATGAGCGAGCCGGCGTTCCGGCGGTTATCCGTGGTGGCGCGCGACCTGCGCAAGCAGGGCAGGACGGTGGAGCTTCCTCCAGAGACCAGACTCAAGCGAGGGCTCGAACTGGCCAACAAGCTAGGCGCCCGCTACGCGCTGATTGTCGGAGACGATGAGATCGCCTCGGAAACCTATCTTCTGAAGGATATGGCCACCGGCGAGCAGGAGACCGTGAGCCTCAGCGGCCTGTACGAGCGACTGAACCTGAAGCTGTCCTATGCCTGAAAACCTGTCCCTCGATTTTCTGGGCGAGCTGCGCCGGACGCACACCTGCGGCCAGTTGCGCGCCGCCGACGCGGGCCGCCGGGCGCTGCTGATGGGCTGGGTGCACCGGCGCCGCGATCTGGGCGGCGTCATTTTCATCCACTTGCGCGACCGTGACGGCGTAACGCAAGTAGTGTTCCACGCGGACGCCGATCCGGCGGTTCACGAGAAAGCAGAAATGCTCCGGGCCGAGTACGTGGTGGCTGTCGAGGGCGAGGTGAGGAGGCGCTCGGCCGAGACCGTGAACCCCAATCTGGAGACCGGCGAAGTGGAGGTCGTCGCCGGCAGGCTGTGGATCCTGAACGATTCCCGCACGCCGCCATTTCCCATGGAGGAAACGGTGGACGTGGCCGAAGACGCGCGGCTGAAGTACCGTTACGTGGATCTGCGCCGGCCGCACATGCAGCGCAACATCATCCTGCGCTCGAAAGTGTCCTTCGCGGCGCGCGAGCTGCTGACTTCGATGGGTTTTCTGGAAATCGAGACGCCGTTCATGACGCGCTCGACTCCGGAAGGCGCCCGCGATTATCTTGTTCCCAGCCGCGTGCAGCCGGGTTCGTTCTATGCGCTCCCGCAGTCGCCCCAGATCTTCAAGCAGATCCTGATGGTGAGCGGCTTCGAGAAGTATTTCCAGATCGTGCGCTGCTTCCGCGACGAAGATCTGCGCGCCGACCGGCAGCCGGAGTTCACCCAGATCGACCTGGAGATGTCCTTCCCCCAGCAGGAGCAGATCTTCGAGGTGATCGAGCCGCTGGTCAAGCGTGTCTGCGAGGTCGCCGGCCACGAGATACAGATACCGTTCCCGCGCCTTACTTACGACGAGGCGATCCGGTCCTACGGCATAGACAAGCCGGATCTCCGGCTGCCGCCGTTCCATTCGGTGGAAGATCTGTTCGAAGGCGCGAACCTCACGGCGGCGGGGATGCCACTGGTCGCCATCCTCATTCCGAAGACGGGACCGGTGAGCCGGAAAGAACGCGACGAGTTGAAGGCCTTCTCGAGCGAGCGCGGCCTGCGGCTTTACGACGATCTGAAGCGGCTGGAGCGGGATTTCCCCGGTCCCATGGCGGCGGTGCGCGAGCGGACCGGCGCCGGTGAAGACGATCTGCTGCTGCTGTCGGGGTGGCCCGGCGAGCCCAAGGGACACCGGCCGCGGGAAACGGTTTTTCAGGCCTGTGGCCAGTTGCGGCTCTATGCCGGCCAAAGGTACAACGAGCGCCACAAGTTGCTCGACCCCCAGCAATTCCGCTGGCTGTGGGTGGTGGACTTCCCGATGTTCGAGTGGAACGAGGAAGAGAAACGCTGGGACGCGGCGCACCACCCGTTCACTTCCGTGCACGATGGGGACCTCGACAAGCTCACGAGTGATCCTGCGGCCTGCCGAGCCAAGTCGTACGACCTGGTGCTGAACGGGGTGGAGCTGGGGAGCGGCTCAATCCGTATTCACCGGCGCGACGTGCAGCAGCGGGTTTTCAATGCGCTTGGCTTCAGCGAGGAGGAGGCGCGGCGGCGGTTCGGCTTTCTGCTGGAGGCGCTCGAATACGGGGCGCCGCCGCACGGCGGGATCGCGTTGGGGCTCGACCGGCTGGTGATGATCCTGGCGGGGGAAACGTCGATCCGCGACGTGATCCCGTTTCCCAAGACGGCGCGCGGCGTGGACCTGATGTGCGACGCTCCGTCGCCCGTACCGGAGCGCCAACTGCGCGAATTGGGGATTTCGATCAAGAGAGGCTCGTAGCCCGCTGCCGGGCACGAACCCGGCGCCGGGCTATGTCTTCGGCGGCTTCGCTGCGACCTTCCAACTCTTCTCGTGGAAGTACAGCACCCGTCCCTCGCGGTGCGACTGGACGGCCATGCTGATCAGCACTTGCGCCTTCGCGCCGGTGTCGGCGTCGAGCGTAGGCTTCTGCCGCGTCCGCACGCAATCGAGGAAGTTCCGGATGTGGATGCCGATCGCGTCCCATTCCCCTTCGCCGGGCTGCTCCACCGGGATCTTGATCTCCTGATCGCCCCACCTGGCCTTGTATTCGTCGCTGATGACTTCCTTTTCCGGCCTCACGATGATGTGCGGCGTCAGCCCCTCAAACATCCCGTGCTCCACCATGATGAGAGTCCCCTCGTGGCCACGGATCAGGCCTGGGATGTGCTGCGAGTTGGCCATCGAGGAGCTCAGCACGATCGAGTGTCCCTGCGCATACTCGCCAATGAGATGGAAGGTGTCGGGGACGTCCCGGCCGTCCTTGAAAACGTAGTTGCCACCGCCGGCCATCACCTTGTAAGGAAACTGCGGCTGTCCCCAACAGATGTTCAGCGGCGCCGCCACATGGTAGAACAGGTCGGTCGCCGTCCCGCCGGAGTAGTCCCAGTATTTCCGGAAGCGGAAGAATCGGTCCGGATCCCAGGGGCGCTTCTCCGCGGACCCCAACCACATCTTCCAATCGATGAAGTTGTCGCCCTTGCCAGTGGGTCCCGCATCCTTGTCAATGGGCCAGTTCCACTCGCCTTCCTTCGAGTTGCGGTGATAGGAGCCCTGGCTCATGATCATCTTGCCGAGCATGCCATCGGCGATCACCTTCCTGGCCTTGTGCCACTGGTCGGCCGAGGTGGTTTGGGAGCCGACCTGGAGCACTCGCTTCGTCTCACGCACGGTATCGACCAGGCGCCGGGCCTCCTCGACGGTGTGACACATCGGCTTCTCCAGGTAGACATCCTTGCCGCGGTCCATCGCCTCCAGCGCCATCTTCGCGTGCCAGTGGTCGGGTGTGGCGATGATAACCGCATCGATATCGCTCCGGTTGATGATCTCGCGATAGTCCAGGTAGCCATCGCACTTGTAACGCTCCTTGCATTTGGTGACGCGCTTCTGCCAGACGTCGCAGACGGCGACGATCCGGCACGGGTTCGACTTTTCGCCGATCTTGGCGAACTCGCCCGCGAGGTACTCGCCGCGGCCGCCAACGCCGATGATGCCGAGGTTGATCTGATCATTGGCGCCGAGCACCCTCCCGGAGGCCGCTTTGGCCTCCTGCGCGCCCAATGTCTTTGCGGCCAGGCCGAAAGCTGCGCTCGCGCGGGCCGCGTCCTTGATGAAATCTCTACGATTCAGCGGGGCAGGATTGCCGGACATGGTAATGACTCCTTCGGAGGTTCGGACAACCGGAAAGGTTCTGGAATCTGAAAGCGGAACCAAGGCGCAATTCTATCAGAGCCGGCCTCTCTGCTACTAACCGCAGCTTTCTTGCCGAGCGCGACGATTTTCCTGCTGCGAAACCGCGCCGCGTTAGCGGACCTCCTCTGCCTTTTTTCGGAACGCCTCCCACCAGATGTACAAAGCAGCCACATTGGCCAGGACGACGACTAGGTTCCCGGTCAGCCACAAGCTTGGTGAGAGCTCCCGCAGAGAATGGCCGATCGCTTTGCCGGCCATCTCGATGCCCAGGCCTCCGCTTAAAAGCAGCAACCTGCGGTCCGCATGCCTGTTCCGGATCAACACCGCCCAAAGAACCAGGTTGAGCAGGACCGCGCAGAAGCCCAGATTGCGGCTCAGCTTCGTCATCCACAAGCCGAAGAGAGGATCGCGTGTGAGAACCGCGGACACCGCGGTGAACAGGAACGCGCCGGCTACGAGCCAGCGACGGGTCGCCGCCCGGCCTGGATTGGTCCCCATTCCCGAGTGCACCAGGGAGATGACCAGTACGAAAACGAGCGCCTGGAGGACGGCGTCGCTCATCCAGTAGAATCTCGACATTCGCTTCGAGATCTCCGGATCAAAGAAAATTGCCGCATTGACAACCGTGATGGGAAGCAGCACGGTCATGTAAACGAAGAACACGCGAAATCGGCGACCGAACCCCTTCAGCAGCGAGATGAGGATCAGAACTTGAAAGACGATACCCGATCCTATAGGAATCGCCCACAACCAGGTCATAGAGGACCGGCAAGATGCGGCTTGCTCGGAACTCTATTGTAAGACCTGGGTCGTCGGCGTACTCGACGTTGGGCGCGATTCTGATCGCCTCGGGAGCCGCGCTTACACCGACATTGCCGGCGGCGTGGTCGGATCGGGTGGCGGCACGGGGATGCCGGCCAGGCGCACGGGCGGCGTGGTCGGATCGGGCGGCG